>JAUXUF010000257.1 GCA_030684645.1 Bacteroidota bacterium
CCTCTTATAGGAATTGAATTGGGATTTTGTGTTTTGAAGATTGGGGATTTGGTTTCCCCGATGCGCCATTTTATTTCAGAATGGCATTTTTTTATTTATCCGAACTTTATTTCAGCCTGTCTTCCAGATTTTCAGTGTAAAACCAGTCATTTTCCGGCAGTTTGGGCAATACGATTCCAGCCCCGGTTATACGGGGCATGCTTTAGTATCGGCTATTTCATGCACGGCTGTTTGCCGAAGCCAGGATTGGCCGTTAGTTTAGGTCCGTCGCGCTGTCGGATGCGGTATCCCGGTTCAATGGTTGCCACCACCAGCAGAATGCCTTTTCCACAACAAGGGCACTGCTTTGGGTGATGCCCGTAAAGAGCCTCGAAAGTTTCCATCCAGTTACGGCCTTTTTCGGGTTTGGCAACTGGGGCAACATCAAACTGCTCCCTTACCGATTCGATGCACCCAGCTTTATTGCGCGAAGACAAAATGCCAAAATGCCTTATCTTCATAAACCCCACGGGCAGCACATGGCTGATGAAGCGTTGCAGGAAGTCGGTGGCCTTCAGGGGCATCAGCCCCGGTTTCGAGGTCCGGTAGTCTATCCACGAAAAGGATACCTTCCCATCGGCAAAGGCTTTTATGCGGTGGTTGCTGATGGCTATCCGGTGCGAGTACCGCCCAATATATTCGACCACATTATCGCTTGTAGGGAGTGGTTTTTTGGCGTAAACCACCCATTTGGTGCGGTACAGCGGGTGCAGGTATTTCTTTTTGGCAAGCAACGGCCCGCCTTCAAGCTCAACAATGCCATTTTGCTGGAGTTTGATCAGCCCGTCGGTAAATTTTCCGCGGAACACCTCCGACAGTTGTTTTACATGGACAAAGAACTTGCCTCCCTGTTTGCATTCCCTCCACCACCCCTGGGCATCGATTCCTCCGGCCGGTACCAGGCAGTGGATATGGGTGTGGCGCATCAGGTTCTGCCCCCAGGTGTGAAGCAGCGCCACCATGCCCATTTGAGCCCCCAGGTACTTGTGCTGCCGGGCAAATACACCGATTGTTTCCCATGCCGATGCAAACAACAGATTGTACATCTCTGATCCATGTTTCATGCACTGGCTTTCGAGCGAGGCGGGCAAGGTAAACACGATATGGAAATAGGGCACGGGCAGGGCATCTGCTTTACGGCTTTCTACCCATTTTTCGCGTTTCATGCCGTTGCATTTGGGGCAATGCCTGTCGCGGCAGCCGTTGTATGCAAAGCGTTGGTATGAACATCCCGGATCGTTGCACCGCTCTTTGTGGCCGCCAAGTTCGGCGGTTCGGCAGTTACTGATGGCCGTCATCACTTTTTTCTGATGTGCTGTTAATTTACCCCTTTCAGCAAGTTCGCAGCCATGCACCCGGGCAATGTCGGCCACTTCGAAAAGTGGTTTGTTCACGATTTTGGGTAAATGGTATCCATTGGACTCCGCGGGGCTGAATTGGGCCTGTTTCCAAGGTGAAAGTATTCCATTGTGGAGCGGATATCATCGTGCCCCATCAGCTTTTGAACGGTTACCACATCGGTATGGATGGCCAGAAGGTGAGAGGCAAAAGAATGGCGCAGGGAGTGCAGGCATATGCCACTCTTGGTGATGCCCGCACGCGCAATGGCCTGTTTCATGATATAGCCGGTGGAGTTCTCGCTAAGTGGCTGGCCTTTTCCGAGACCTTCAAAGAGGAACTTCTGCAGTGAATATTGTGATACATATTGGTCGAAATCGGGCTTCAGGCTATGGGCAAGGGTCGTGAACCGGTCTTTTTTCCCTTTTCCCTGGCGAACGATAAGTTGCATGTTCTTCCAGTCGAAGTCGGCAAGCTGTATGGAGATCACCTCGCTGCGGCGCAGGCCTGAAGAATAGGTCAGTTTGAGCAAAAGCCGGTGTTTGATGTTGGTTGTTTTCTCAAACAGCGCCTTGGTTTCGGCTCCGGTAAGGATGGTTCGGATTTTCTTTTCCTGTTTGGGGTAAGGAATTTTCTCTGCCAGGGCTGTCATGCCCAAAATGTGGCGGTAAAAATACTTGATGGCGCAAACGGCTATACGCATTGACACCAATGAAAGATTGAGTCCTTCTTTAATGTGGCAAATAAAAGCGATCAGTTGGTCTTCGGTAATTTGTTCGGGCGCATGACTGTAAAACGTATGCAACCTCTTAATTGCAGCCATGTAGCCCTTGATGGTGTTGACCGAAAAATGGTTGACCACCATCCGCTGCCGGAATTTCTCTAACTGGACATCAAATGCCGAATCTTGTTTTTTTTCATATCTTTAATTTTTATAAATGATGGGCTAAAGATAATGGCAACATGTTGCACAAAACACGGATGTCACGAACCCGCCTCCAAAGGAGGTTTAGTTCAACTACCTGCTACCACCTGTAGTTGAATTCCATGCTTTTCCGCCCAAGTTTTTATTACTTGCCCCGATTCGGCAAAGGCAATCAAAAAGCCGCCACCACCCGAACCCAGCAATTTGATAAATACCTTTTCTTTGAGAGCGCCTGAAATGACAGCGTGGAAATTCACTGGGATCATCCGCTGAAAATGACCTAGCTGAAACTGAATTAACTTTTCCAGAAAAAGAAAAAATGATCGCTTTTTGCCATTCAGCAACGATTCGATACATCCGTTGTTTGCAGGAATAAACTGTGTTTCAAAAGCCAGTTCATAATCCGGATAATTCATCTGGTCGATAAAATGCTGCACCAACGGGCCTGTTGCACCAGTGGTTTTCGTGTCGATTAATGCAATAGACAAACCAGTCTGAGCCAAATCGAGTTGAACCGGTTGAACCGTTTTTTTTGTATCGAGTAAAATAGGCAGATTCAAAAATGAAATCAACGGATCGAGCCCCGAACTACGCCCGTGAAAATAGCTTTCAAGTATTGCAAAATCAGCTTTCAGCAACTCAGGGTTCGGTTCATTCTGAGGAACTGAACATGCTGTATAACGACTGAAAAGAGCCGCTACCAAAGCCCCGGAACTGCCAACACCATATTGTTGCGGAATGTTGGAATTGAAATATAATCCATTCTGGATATCTTCTTCCAGACGATCCAGGTTGAATGAAAAATGAAGATTCAGACTGGAATCCCCGGTTTTCAGATGTTCGTAAAACTTACGAATTTCAGCCGAACTTTCCTGATGTGATTGATCGGCATCAAGATCGAGATATCCTGAAAACCGGTTGAACGGTACCGACAATGCCATCGCATCGAACATCAGTCCATATTCCCCGAAGAGAAGGAGTTTCGAGGGAAAAGAAGCCTCATCCCCAAAGCCCCTATCCAACCTTTCCCCCAAGGGAAGAATAGCCTCATCCCCAACCCTTCTCCGAAGGAGAAGGGAGTCTGGCCGTAAAGGTTCTTGAATTTTGTTCATTGAGGTGAAGTTATATGTTAAGTTTTTTATTTCCCCTCCTGTAGAGGGATTAGGGGAGGCTGTCATCGAGTGCCGGTTTTTACTCCCCTCCTTTGGAGTGGTTGGGGGAGGCTTTCGGTCCACCGCCAATCCGGTCATCAATCCACTTTCCGTTTTCACAAAAGTCCAGCAATTCGCGTTCTATAAAAGCCCTGACATCGATTTCGTTTTCTTTGAAATACAGCAAATGAATATTGGGTCCGGCATCGATGGTAAAACACACCGGAATTTTCGATTTTTCACGAAAACGACGGATCCGACTGATCAACTCCAGACTATTCGGCTTTAGTAAAATAAACGAAGGATCGGAAGTCATCATCATGGCATGTAAACTCAAAGCTTCATTCTCAACCACACTAACAAATTTTTCCTGATTGCCGGTCAGCAAAGCCAGGTAAAGTTCATTCATATTTTCGTGTGCCTGGGCAATGCGCGACCGCTGATAAATATGATTGTCCATTAAACTGTGGCCAAACGAACTCGACACTTCTTTCGTTCCCGTATCAACCATCAGAATGGCATCACGAAGCCCATAAAATGTCTGATTGATACCACCTAAAATTGGTACGGCATAGTCGTCGCTGCACGATTCAAACAATTGTGTCTTCCCCCAGATGGCAAATCCCGGATAAACCGAACGACAAGCACTTCCACTGCCAATTCGGGCCAATTCCGAAGCTTTTTGCCAGAAATCGGAACAGCCAATCTCTTTCCCCGAAAGGGCAAAATCCAGTTCCGTCAGGCACAAGGCCAGCGCTCCAAATGATGAGGCAGAGGAAGCAATTCCGGCAGAATGGGGAAAACTGTTCTGACTGTGAATCCTGAAATTGTACTTGTTTATCCACGATAACCGACCGGAAACATGATCGAGATATTTTTCAATGCGTTCGCCAAACAAACCTGCCTCGCCTTCAAAATTAAACTCCACTTTTTGATCACCATTTTTATGCAGTTCCACCGAAGTTTCGGTAAAGGCATTGCAAAGCACAAAACTCAGTGATGGGTTCATTGGTTTCTGGAAATCACGTTTGCCCCAGTATTTAACCAGTGCAATATTCGACGGACATTTCCACTTGCTCCTATGCGTATGTTTTATGGTCCCTGTCATGCTAATTGCCGTTTTAAAATCAGATCGTCCCATCTAAACACTGTGTCCATACCTTTGTTTTCAAAATATTTTTTCATTTCGGTGAAGGGTAATTCCGTTGAAATCAGATAAAAATCGCCACCCCAGGCTCCGAGAGATTTGATTTCACCTTCAAAATCAGAAAACCGGACTGCTTTAACCGGCGATTTTCCAATAAGTTTACCAACCTGCTGCTCGTGAAAATGAACCAACTTATTGAATTCATACAGATTACGGCAGCCTGCAAATTCATCGGCCAAAGCTGAGAACTCACCGATCATCTGATTAGAAACCTTTTTCTCTTTCAGGAATGATTCGACTTCACCGGCGGTTTTCTTCTTCTTTCCTGAATATACCAGGAATAATTGATCGGAAAACGGATAATCCAGAGAAATGGGCTGAACCGGGTTATTTCTGGTGTACAAAATCGGTCCGTCCGCCGTTGCACAGGCAATATCAAACCCGGAGCCTCTAAAAACCAGTTCATTCAGGGCAAATGGATCAACCCCGGCCCACTGCGAAAGCAGACTGATCAGGGTACTGCTGCTGCCAAAACCCCATTCAGGATTGGCATCCAGTGTAGTTTCGAATTTTGTTCCGGCATTGTGTCGAAAGGCTGGATTCAGTGTCCGGATGGTTTGAAATATCTGGCTGAGTGTTTCGGCTTTCTCCGGATGACTGGTATTCATCACCGAAAAATCAGTTGGATTCAGTTTGCACGAAAACCAAACCTGTCCATCGTAAAAAGCCTGCCAGTGAATCGAATCAGAATAATTTTCTTCAGAAACCGATAACTGCTGACCGACTTTCAACGGCAAAGCAATGGCTTTCGCTCCGTGAAGGACCAGGTACTCTCCGGTCAGTAGCAGCTTGCCGTTAGCGTGATATGTTGATTGAAAGGACAATAGATATTTTGTTTTTTAGCCCGTAGGGCTTTTAGTATTGTAGAAAATCAAGAGCATTCAGGAGTATTACCGCGTAGCGGTTAAACTTCATCTAACTAAAAAAATCGAATAAATATTGCTCTTCAAATTCGATTTCATATTTGTTTAAAAATTCTAAATATTCTTCTCTAAAAGTTCGTTTTTTGTGATGGTTCTCCTGGTTTTTGATATACTCATAAACGCTTTCAATCTGAGATTTACCATACGAAAAACCACCATAACCTTCCTGCCATTCATATTTTCCGGGAAAAAATCTTTGATTGTTGATGAAAATACTTGAACTTCTTTTCAACTCTTTTACTGTTTCTGAAATAGCGATTTTGGGGTTTAATCCTATGAGTAAATGGACATGATCAGTAACCCCATTGATTATTATCGATTTATGCCCAAGATTGGTTGTTATTCCACTTAAATATTCAAAAATTCGCGGCCGGATTTGTTCCAATAATAAACGATCTCTGTGCTTTGGACTAAAAACTAATTGAATGTAAATTTGAGTAAAAGTTCCCGGTTTCATAATATGACTTTTCAGGTAATTTAATGAATATCAATCACTTTTAACGCAACAAATTTGGTCAATGATACTTTAACCGCTACGCGGTAATAGGTTCATAATCATTCTGATGCTACAATACTTAAACCGCTACGCGGTATTAAGAACGACATTCTTGAACGCTTAAGCATTAGTTCGGCTTATGACGGATGGAGTCATTGGCCTGTCAGAATTTTATTCTCACCTTCCAGGTTGTTCCAGTACTCTTCCACCGCCGAAAACGACACGGTTTTATCCTGAAAATACTGTTGTATCTCAGCCCATCTCTCTTCTGGAATATTCAACTGGTTCAGGATATTGCTCAAGTGCATCTTCATGTGCCCTTGCTGAATTCCAGCTGAAACCAGCGCTTTGACTGCTCCAAAATTGGATGCCAGTCCGGCTACCGCCAGGAACATCATGAACTCTTTTGCTGAAGGATTGCCCAGAATCCGCATGGCCAGTTTGGCCAGTGGATGAACCGAAGTGACACCTCCAACCACCCCCACTGTCGTAGCCAATTCAATGCTGAAACGAAACATTCCATCCTGAACCTTCACATCAGTCAATCCGCTATACCGGCCATCTCTGGCGGCAAAGGCATGTCCGCAGGCCTCAATGGCCCGAAAGTCGTTTCCGGTCGCAATCGCCAATGCGTCAATCCCGTTAAAAATCCCTTTGTTGTGCGTCACCGCCCGCGAAACATCCGCTTGTGAAATGCGGATGGCCTGCTCAAATTTTTCAGCAAACTGTTGGCAATCTTCCTCCGGTTTTCCATCAAGCAGATCGGTAACCGGACATTCTACCCAGGCACGAGCACGGCTTTCAGGAGTATAATTGGAGAGAATCGCCATGATAATTTCACAGTCACGCTCACCTCCTGAAACTTTGTCGCTGGTTTGGAAATAGTGTTGAAGACTTTTTCCGAATTGCTCCAGGCACGAGTTGATGAAGTTGGCGCCCATCGCATCGCAGGTTTCGAAACTGGCATCCAGCTGAAAATATCCGGCCAAAACAGAAGACATTTCCTTCAGTTTGATGGCGCTGATTCCCCCACCTCTTTTCACCATTTTTGCTGTTAAAAATGCACTTTCAGCCAGCAATCGTTCCCTGATTTCAGGAAAAAGCAAGCGCAATTTTTCGGCATCTCCTTTCCACAAGAAGTGAACCTGTCCTTTTTTCTCGGTACCCAAAACTTCCGCCTGAAATCCTCCACGACGTGCCCAAAACCCGGCAGCATTCGCTAAGGCAGCCACTACCGAACTTTCTTCGGAAACCAATGGGAAGAGTAAATTTTTGCCGTTTACCACAAAATTAGGGGCAATGGAAAAGGGAAGATGAAAACTGGTAATTGGATTTTCACTCAGGTCATTAATAATTCTGCGGGTAGTTTCGTCTGCAGCTTCCAGGGAATTCAGCCAGGTTGCCAAACTTTCTCCAAAACCGCATTTCTGAATCAATGCATTAATTCGCTGTTGTTTGGTGTATTTCGAAAACCCCTTTATGATGGAATCATCCATGAGATTCGGGATTAATTTTTAAATAGGCTTGTGCAAGGCTGAGCGCCTGAATCTGATTTTCGAGGAATCCGGTCAGTGATTCGTAACTTTCAGCGGCATGTTTCAAAACGGCTGAAGCCATACCGAAAACTGCCGGCAACTGGCTTTTGGAAGTCAAGTAAAAACCATCCAGTGCATTTTGAATTCCACCTGAAATAATCAGTTGGCGGCAGGCTGGCAGAGGATTTTCTTTCAGGATTTGATTAACCGAATCGACCATTTGCTGGGCCGATTGGCCAACAAAAGCAAAGGGCAAACTGGCATCAAGTTTCTGCTGATCACCACGGAGCATTTCCATTTTGGAGAAATTGGTACCTCCGTACGCACCAAATTCGATGGCTTCGATCGGAAGAGAAAGCAATTGCCGTAAACTTTCGGGACCAAAACCCTGCCCCACTTCCTTCACGATTATTTTCAGCTGAACCTGATCCAACAATTCTTTGATCGTCTGTATGGGCGGTTGCTTCAATCGGTTTCCTTCAGGCTGAAACCATTCCTGCAAAGGATTGACATGCACGATCAATCCATCAGCACGTAATTCCCCAACCAAATCAACCACTGCCTGAATATTTTTTGATAGGAGTAATTCTTCAACCTGAGCAATTCCCAGGTTCGCCCAAAAAGGCTGATCATGGCCGATTTCATCTCTGAAATTAAAATCGGCCCAGTGCGTTTTGTCGAACAGAATTTTGCGGCAGGAACCCAATCCCATCCCCATTCCGAATTCGCGGCAAGCGCGGGCAATGTTGCTGTTGATGGTTTTTGCTACGCCTGTTCCGCCGGTCATACTTGAAACCCAGATGGGTGTCCGCATCGTTTTCCCCAGAAATCGGATGCTCAAATCGGATTTTTCAGGGTGCGCGGCCAGCATGGGTTCATAGTTGAAACGCCGATCCTGCTCCGACAGTTTGGTCTGAGAATCAAGTGTGAGTTTAATGTGTTCGAGTTTGCGGTCGTTGCCCATTATGAGAGAGATTCCTGGTTCGTTTGTTTAATTTCCGATGTTAAAAATGTTCCTGAAAAGTTACGGATTCTTTTCCACTAACAAAACTCGGAAACGGTTTATGTTCTATTAAAAGGTTCCGTTAGGAACCAAAGGTCGGTAGAATGAACCAAAATACACCAACCTATTGTCCCGTACGGGACAATACAACGGCTGTTTACCCCTTTTTCTACCGACAGATTTTCCCTACGGGAAAAATTTAAACAGTTTCTAAATTTATTAAAAACAAAGTTGAACCCACTCCGGGGTTCCGAATTTCGTGTATTCCTATGCCTCCGGTTTCACCGGAGGTTATTCATATTCAAGTCCTTCGGACTTTTGCTCTTTGAAAACCCTGAAAGGGTTTAATTTGAATAACCGTGGGCTTCGGCGTGAGCTCAGTCGAACGGTGGTAACCCACGGAAAATGAAATAAATGAGGTCACAACCCTGAAAATAAGGGTTGAACAACTTTATAACCAAACAAAATTAAATTTAAACAGGCTCTTACTCTTTCAAAATATTTCGTGAAATCACCATCCGCAGAATTTCGGAAGTTCCCTCGCCAATTTGCAATAACCGCTGATCGCGGTAAAAACGCTCAATGGGCCATTCACGGTTTTTAAACAAACCGGCACCACCCAAAATCTGGAGCGCCTCATCAGCGACTTCGCGTGCAATTTCGGAACAATACAATTTGGCCATTGCTGCTTGTTGTGCAAACGGATGAAGGTTGTCTTTCAGCCAGCAGGCGTTATACAAGGTGTTTCGGGCATTCTCAATTTTCATGGCCATGTCGGCCAGTTTAAAGGCAATCACCTGAAATTCGCTGAGCGATTTACCGAACTGTCTGCGTTGTTTGGAATAGGTTAAGGCCATTTCATAAGCGCCTTGTGCCAGGCCAAGACCAATAGCAGCAATCGATAAACGCCCCGAGTCAAGCGTTTTCAGCATAATTTTAAAACCGTAGCCACGTTCGCCCAGCTGGTTTTCGAGCGGAACCCGGCAATCGTTAAAATAAAGCATTCCATTGTCGGCTGCCCGCCAGACGAGTTTGCTTTTCATGGTTTCACGGGTAAAACCTTCGCGTTCTTTTTCGATCAGAATGGCGGTAAATTCTTTTCGGCCATCTTTTTCACCTGTTATGGCCAAGGTGGTCATTCCGGCTGAAATATCGGATGCGCCATTGGTGATGTATTTCTTGGAACCATTCACCAGAAATTCATTGCCAGTAATTTGGGCGGTTGTTTCAACTCCCTGCGCATCAGAACCTGCATTCTCTTCAGTAAGACCAAATGCCCAAAGTTTTTCGCCGGTACAAAATGCCGGAAGGAAGGTTTCTTTTTGCTTTTGTGTTCCAAATTCCACAATCGGGCCGACGCCCAGTGAGTTGTGAGCAGCCAGTGTGGCAGCCATGGAACTGTCGATGCGGGCCACTTCCTCAATCGCAATGATGTACGAAAGATAATCGCTGTCCTGTCCGCCAAACTCAACGGGGGCTGTCATACCCAAAATACCGGTTTTTCCCATTTCACGTACAAGTTCAACCGGAAAAATTTCTTTCTCATCAAAATCATCGATTACTGGTTTGACAAATCGCTCTGCAAAATGCCTCACTTTCTCCCTGATCAGGTGATGTTTTTCTTTTAATAATACATTCATATATTTATTATTTGAAGCCCCCTAAATCCCCCACAAGGGGACTTTACGAATTACTTCCAATTAAAACTTACTGTCAATTTATCAAAATCTATTCTCCATAGGCTCAGCATCAGGCACAATAAGAGCTTCTTTCTCTCCCCCTGCGGGGGAGTCGGAGGGGGCTTCCAACTCAACCATTAATTGCCTTTCAATCACGGCATTTCCCTCATGCACATGTATCTTTTTTACCCGCGCACTGACCGGGCAAAACACATGTATTTCGGTTTTCATCGACTCCAAAGTAAGCAGAATTTGTCCGCATTTTACCTCTTCGCCTTTGCTTATATTTAATTTCAACACCTTTCCAAACAAATCGGCGCAAATAAGGTTTTGAAAAATCTTCTCCGTCTCTAATTTTCGAATCAAGGAAACCTGATTCAACAACAAATTACTGCGGAGGGAAAATGAAAATTCTCCTTGAACAACCAAGGTTTCTGTTCCGGTTTCCATGCAATAAAAAGTCTCGGTATGCTGATTAATTTTCATCTCAAGAAAGGATTTATCCAACTGAACGACAATAACTTGATATTCCTTATCCTTAAATATGAACTGCTGTCCGGTGGAGGAGGATTTTACCCTGCATTCCAGCTTTTCATCATCGACAGAAACTTCGAAAAAAGGCATCATCCGCCAGTATCCAATCTGATTCCAGACCGAATTTGTACGATCATTTTTTTGCTGAAGATGAACTGTCAGGTAGGCAATGATGAACTTATTTTTGTCGAGCTGGTCCCTTTTATCACGGATCAGCCGGTTGATTGAATCCAAATTCTCATCGACATAGCTTGTGTAAATTTTGTTTGAACGAATGGCCTCGCTTTCGATTAATCCGGATAAAAACGGCAAGTTGGTGTGAATTCCGGAAATGGAGGTCTCTGACAAAAGCTGCTGCATTTGAACCTGTGCTGATTTGCGGTTTTCGTCCCAAACCACCAGCTTTGCCAGCAACGAATCGTAATTCGGAGAAACGATCATTCCTTCCTTTACATACGTTTCAATCCGCAAATGCTCTTTCTCCGGTATGCTCCAAAGTGAAAGCAAACCTGCCGAGGGTTTAAAATTGTTTTCCGCGTCTTCGGCACAAAGCCGTACCTCGATGGCATGACCCGAAATCTGAATATCTTCCTGCCGCATCGGGAGCAAATTGCCGGCAGCAACCAAAAGTTGTAATGCAACCAGATCCGAATTAGTAATCATTTCGGTTACCGGATGCTCCACCTGGATACGGGTATTCATTTCCAGAAAGAAAAAATGTCCGTTTTCGTCGAGCAAAAACTCGATGGTTCCGGCATTGCGGTAATTCATCGAACGGGCTATCTTGACCGCTGCGGAAGTTAGTTTTGAGCGTAAATGATCATTAATTGAAGACGGAGCCTCCTCGACAATCTTCTGAAAACGTCGCTGAATAGTACATTCGCGCTCAAAGAAATGCAATACATTCCCCTGATGATCGGCCAGAAGCTGAACCTCAATATGACGTGCCCGTGCTAAATATTTTTCAACGAATAATTCGCCATTTCCAAAATAGCTGATTGCCTGCCGTTCAGATTTTTGCACTGCCGGAAGTAATTCATCCGAAGAATTACAAATCACCATTCCTTTTCCACCACCTCCGCCCGAAGCTTTCACCATCACGGGAAAATCCATTTCAGGAGCATGTTGGAGTATTTCATCAATGGTTCCGCGAAATGATTTCAATACAGGAATTCCCAGGGACCGGACATAGTCAAGAGCCTGGTTTTTTTCGCCCATTAGTCTGATATTTTCAGGTGTCGGACCGATAAAAACCAGTCCTGCATCGGCTACTTTTTGAGCAAACCCAGCATTTTCAGAAAGAAAACCATAACCGGGGTGAATTGCTTCAACCTTTGAACCCAATGCAATCTGAATGATTCTATCCTGGTTCAGGTAAGTTTCATTCAGGGTTTCACCGGAAAGTAGAACGGCTTCATCGGCCAGCAACACGTGCAGTGACTCAGCATCGTCGGCAGCATAAATTGCTACAGTGTGAATGCCCGATTTCTGCGCTGCCCTGATCACCCTGACTGCAATTTCGCCCCGGTTAGCTATCAAAATGCCTCCCCCAAACCCCCTCCTCAAGATGGGGCTTAAAGAACCGGTACTCGAAAATTTATTTTTTGACATGAAAAACTATTTTTCAAGAGAATTTATTCAGAATTTCTACCGCCTAAAGTCTCCCCTGTGGGGAGATTTAGAGGGGCTTCTTTCGTTTTTCCAAAAAAGCCCGAATACCTTCCTGACCATCAGGCGATGAAAGTGCTTCGGCCAATATTCCTGAAGTTCTTTCCGTATCAACCACACTAATTTTTCCCGAAGCTACTTCGTTAATTAATTGTTTTGCCTTTTTGATAGCCGATGGTGAAGCCGCTACGAACGAAGTCATAAATTCCAACAAAGTTCTTTCCATCAACCCATCTTCATAGATAACATCAACCAAACCAGCCTGATGTGCTTCATTGACAGCGAACAATTCTCCTGTTAAAATCCATTTTCGGAGGCTTTGAACCGATAGCCGTTTGGCCACAAAAGGCAGAATTGTTGCCGGCAAAAGTCCAAGTTTGACCTCGCTGAACATGAACCGGGTATTCGCATCGGCCAGCACGAAATCACATGCAGCCATCAGTCCGATTCCTCCTCCAAATACATTTCCATGCACCAGGGCAATGGTAATTTGTGGCAATTGCCAGATCTTCAACAGTAAATCTGCCAGCTGTTTATAACTTGCGCTGCTTTCTTCCAAACTCAATTCTTCTTCACCTGAAAACCAGTTGAGATCGGCTCCTGCGCAAAACGATCGGCCATTTCCGGAAAGAACTACGAACTGAATCTCTTCTTTTTTTGCAATCAGATCCAAAGCCTGGTGCAATTCAGAAATAAGTTCCGGAATTAGTGCATTGTGACACTCCGGACGATTGAGATTGATTCGGGCAACTTGTTCTGAATATGTAATTTCAAGCCTCCCCAACCCCTCCACAGGAGGGGCTAAAGCAACGCTCTTTGTTGATTCTCGCTTTGTCATTTGTTTAATTGTTGAAAAAAAATCTTCAAATCTAGGTAGCCCAAGGCTTTCCCCCAGCGGGGGAACGGGAAGGGGGCCACTACATCCTGAAAACCCCATATCCAGGCTCTGAAAACGGTCGGTTGAGCGAAACGGAAATAGCCATGGCCAATACTTTCCGGGTATCAGCCGGATCGATAATGCCATCATCCCACAAACGCGATGAACTGTAATAGGCCGAACTTTCTTCTTTAAACCGATCGAGCAACGAATCGGCTGAGCCGTTATTTCCGATGCTTTTTAACACGCCTGCCGCCTGCTCGCCTCCCATCACCGAAATGCGCGCATGCGGCCACATAAACAGGAAATGCGGATCGAAGGCCCGTCCAGCCATCGCATAATTTCCGGCGCCAAAAGAGCCGCCAATTACTATCGTAAACTTGGGAACTGCAGCATTCGCCACAGCATTGATTAATTTAGCTCCATCACGGGCAATACCCTGATGTTCGTATTTTTTACCGACAATAAAGCCGGTAATGTTCTGTAAAAAAAGCAAAGGTATTTTCCGCTGAACACATAACTGTATGAAATGAGCGCCTTTCAGCGAACTTTCCGAAGTCAGGAAACTATTGTTGGCAATGATTCCAACCGGAAATCCCCAGATCCGTGCAAAACCCGTCACCAATGTTTTTCCGTAGTTAGCCTTGAATTCCTGAAATTCGCTTCCATCAGCAAGTCGTTCGATAATGGCATGTGCGTTGATGGGTTTTTTCAGATCGGTTGGAAGAAACCCATACAATTCTTCGGCTGGGAAAAGGGGTTCTTTTACCGGCTGAATATCCGGTTTCTGCTTTTCAGTGATGGGCAATCCGGCTACAATAGACCGGCAGATTTGAAGTGCATGAACATCATCTTCGGCCAAATGATCGGCCACTCCGGAAATACGGGTATGCACTTCGGCGCCACCCAGTTCTTCGGGAGTAACATCCTCGCCGGTAGCTGCTTTTACCAATGGCGGGCCGCCAATGAAAATGGTTCCCTGATTGCGTACAATGATGGTTTCGTCGCTCATCGCAGGAATATACGCGCCACCTGCCGTACAAGAACCCATCACGACTGAAATCTGCGGAATTCCTTCAGCTGACATACGCGCCTGATTGTAAAATACCCGTCCAAAATCGAAACGATCGGGGAAAACATTGGCTTGTTCGGGCAAATAAATACCTCCGGAATCGACCAGGTAAATACATACCAGCTTATTTTGACGGGCAATCTCTTGCGCCCGAACGTGTTTTTTGATGGTTTCGCGAATATAGGTTCCGCCCTTGACCGTTGCATCGTTGGCAATAATCAGACATTCCCTGCCTTGTACGATACCGATTCCGGTAATTATTCCGGCTGAAGGAAATACATTTTCGTATTGGTTGTATGCTGCAAACGAGGAAAGTTCGAGAAAAGGTGTTTGCTGATCGACGAGCAAATTAATTCGTTCACGAGCCAGCAACTTTCCTCGTGAACGATGTTTTTCAACGGCGGAATCAGAGCCGTGAGAGATTACTGAAGCAAGCTTGTTACGGTATTCAGCGATAACCTGCTTATATTCGGAGGCTTGATTTATTAATATTTTTGTTTCCGTAAGCTTGTGCACCTGATGTAAATCTGTCATTGATTTTATAAAAGATAATATTGTCTGTTATAAGACAATAACAGACGATGTTGGTTCACCGGAAATGATAATTTTTAAGGTCTGAATAGGTTTTTGTAGTGATTCCAAGAAATTGTTTTACTATTTTGCCTGATCAATTCTACATTTATTTTAAAATTTGTCGAATGTATCTGACAAATTATATATATATTTGTCGGATTAATATGACAAAATGGAAAGACTTATTCAATTTTCGGCATCAAGAATCCGTTCGGTTGACCTTTCTTTCAAGCGTTATATGCTAAAAAGGATCAACTGGGGTAATCGGCTGATCGGCATAACCGGAGCACGCGGAGTGGGTAAAACAACCTTGCTTTTACAGTACATCAAGGAAAATTTAGCTGATGTTACCGACGAAGTGATCTATGTAAATATGGACGATCTGTATTTTTCAAAAAATACGATTGTTGATTTTGTAGATGAGTTTGTCAAAAGAGGAGGGAAATATCTCTTTATTGATGAGGTTCATAAATACAAGAACTGGTCTCAGGAAATAAAAAACAGCTACGACTATTTCCCAGACCTCCAGATTGTTTTTACAGGTTCATCGGCCCTGAATATTCAAAAAGGGGAAGCCGACCTTAGCCGCCGGGCCATTGTATATTCCATGCAGGGAATGTCGTACAGAGAGTTTGTTGAATTAAAATATGGCCAGCAGTTTCCGGCTGTTCAGTTGGAAGAGATACTCTCAAACGCACCTATCTATATTTCACCAATTCTGGAGAAAATAAAACCGATCAAGCTCTTCGACGAATATCTGCAATATGGTTATTATCCATTTTTTACAGAGGGTGAAGCAGAATTTCCGATCCGGTTAAAACAAACAGTTAACCATGTGCTCGACAACGATTTGCCTTCAGTAGAAAATATTGATTTTAATGCGGTTCATTACCTTCGGAAATTGATTTCAATTCTTGCGGAAATTGTTCCGTACAAGCCGAATATATTGAAGTTAAGTCAGCAAATCGGGATTAGTCGCGAAACACTTTTGCGTTACATGTACCTTTTGGAAAAAGCTGATCTGTTGATGCTTCTGCAAACCGATGGTTTTGGAATCAACAAGATGAATAAGCCTGAAAAAGTATATTTGAACAATACAAACCTGATTTACACGCTAACCGATTTATCTATCAATACCGGGACATCGAGGGAAACTTTTTTCTTCAATCAACTTCGGGTCGGCCATTCTGTAAACTGGTCTGAATCGGGCGATTTCATGATTGATGGCAAATATGTTTTCGAAATTGGAGGAAAAAACAAAACCCGCAAGCAAATTGCAGGAATTGAAAACTCGTTTGTTGCCGCCGACAACATAGAATATGCCTACCAAAATAAGATTCCGCTCTGGCTTTTTGGGTTTTTATATTGACACGAATTTAATCTTTTAGAAGTTCACCTACTAAAACCAACTGTTCACCTTCGCCTGAGAAGCTTGTCAGTTTTACAGCATGGATAGTATTCTTCTGAATGTCTTTGGCCTGAAATTCAACCGGAACATATAAATCTCCGTAGCCGGAGGCTTTGGTTTTGGTAACTTTCTCGACCAAAATATTCTGGATTTTCCCGATCAGACCTTGGTAATACTGGAGTTTATTCTCGTCTGAAAGTTCCCTGATTTGAAACGAGCGGGCGGTCTTGATTTTCTCCGGCACGTGATTTTCAAGCCGTTCAGCGCGAGTTCCTTTCCTGACTGAGTATTTGAAAGTATGCACATGACTGAAATTGAATTCCTTAACTGCTTCAATGGTTTGCTGAAATTCTTCTTCAGTTTCACCGGGAAAGCCAACAATAATGTCGGTGGTGAAATTAAAATCAGGATAAACCGACCGGAACTGGTTGATTGTTTTGCGGAATTGCTCCACATCGTACATGCGGCGCATACGGAGAAGTGTTTTCTCAGAGCCACTTTGCAAACACAAATGCAGGTGCGGCATCAATTTCGGGTGTGAGAAAAGATCTACAAAACGGTCACCAAATCCATCAGGCTCAAGCGATGAAATGCGCACCCTAAAATCACCCGGCACTTCCAGGATCCGGGCAAGCAAATCTTCAAAACGTGATTCTCCATCTTCGTAACGGCCAATGTTGACGCCGGTAATTACAATTTCTTTGAATCCGTTTTCGATGGTTTTGCGCACACTTTCCAGCACATCGGCAACAGGTCGCGAAACTGCCCGTCCGCGAACCATCGGGATGATGCAGAAAGTGCAAAAATTGTCGCAGCCATCCTGAATTTTCACGGCACTTCGCGTATGCAGACTTTTTCGGACAGGTTCATAGCGAAACACATCCTGCGGCAATTGATCAGGGTGAAGAATTTCTCCGGAGAAATGGGCCTCGACTAAAGATAATACCGAACTTTTCCGGTTGTTCTCAACCACAAAAGTAATGTTGTCCTGGCTTTCCAGCTTCTCCTTGAAATTATTGGCCATACAGCCTGTGACCACTACCACGGCGTCCCTGTTTTTGCGGGCAGCCTGACTGATCACGGTCCTCGATTTCTGATCGCTTTGATTGGTTACCGTACAGGTATTTACCACCACCACATCAGGCGATTCGTCAAAACCAACCAACTGGTAACCTGCTTCGTCGAAATCGGTAACCAATGCATCCGTTTCGTATTGGTTGAGCCGGCAACCGAGGGTTTTGAAAGCTACCCGGCGGACGACGGCCTCCCCCAACCCTCTCCTCAAGAGGGGGCTTTTTGAGCCTGTATTTGTAGATTTATCTTTTTGCATTGAAACTATCGTTCTTAAAAGCTTTAACATTCAGAATTTTCTATCCCCTAAGGATTTGTAACGAAATAACTTGTTTATAATATTAAAGTATTGTATCTTTCGAGGATGAAAGATACAGACTTAATTTCAAATCGGCATAAAATTTTATCGCCCTTACTGGATGAAAAGGCACGTAGGTTAATGA
>JAUXUF010000260.1 GCA_030684645.1 Bacteroidota bacterium
TATCTTACTCATAAAGAAATAGCTCAGGAACTGAATATTTCTGATAAAACGGTTAAAAAGCAGATCAATAACGCACTGAAGATCCTCAAACTAAGGCTGAATATCTTTATTCTGGTGTTCAGTGTTTATATCAGTTTCGTAAAATAAAAAGGTTCCTGCCCTCTTCGAATAGCTAAGGGTAAAATTTATTTTCTAATTACCTACTACCTACCCCCCTTCTCAACTGTTTTTCATTAAAGTGACAATTCCTATGACTATAGCGGAAGCTAAATAGCTTTTAAATAAATACATGAAATGTAAATGCACACCGGAAGAGAAGGGATTAGTAGAGCATTGGTATCTTTCAGAATCTTCCAAACAAAGCTTGCCCGATGATCTGGAAGACTTTAGTCACGAGAAAATGCAGATGTGGGATGAAATAAGTGAAATGAGCGATTTGCAGAACAGAAGGAAAAGGTCAGGTATAATACTCTGGGGAACTTCGATTGCAGCTGCGGTATTGCTGATCTTCAGCATAAGCAATGATTTTTTCATAGAAAAGGAAGAAGCGCTTATTTCAAAAAAAGAAAATGTTCAGCCTTTCGATAAAGAAGCGGGAACTAACAAAGCTGTTTTAACTCTGGGTGACGGGTCTAAAATCATACTCGATGATGCCCTTAAAGGCAATATCGCGACGGAGGGTGGAATTAGTATCAGGAAGTCATCTGATGGTTCAATTGTTTATGATATTCCTGAACTTGCTGTACGAAACTCAAAATCGGTACCCTATAATACCATTGAAACCCCAAAAGGAGGTAAGTATCAGGTCATTTTACCCGACGGCTCTAAAGTCTGGTTGAATGCGGGTTCATTATTACGTTTTCCGGCAATATTCACCGGTACTGAGCGAAATGTTGAACTAAGCGGCGAGGCCTATTTTGAAGTTGCAAAGAACATAGACCTGCCTTTCAATGTCCGGACAAAAAATATGAATATTCATGTCACAGGAACACAATTCAATGTCATGGCCTATAATGATGAAAACTACAGTGCCGCAACATTGGTTGAGGGATCCGTGCAGGTGAGTAATCCCGCACAAAAATTCTCCATAAAACCTGGTGAACAGGTTTTGGCTAATGAAACATCCAGATTAAGTAAAAGGGAGGCAGATATCGAAGAAACCATAGCCTGGAAAAATGGATTATTTCAATTTAATAATTCGGATATACATACTGTAATGAATCAGATCAGCAGGTGGTATGATGTATCCATTGAATACAGGGGAAGAGTACCTGAAAAACATTTCGGAGGTTATATCTCCCGCGATTCGAAATTATCACAGGTTCTGAAGATGCTGGAACTTAGCGGCGTCAGATTTTCAGTTGAGGAAAAAAAGATCATTGTTTTACCTTAAAAAGAAAAATAAGCCTATGGACCCATAAATCTACTTTCAAAATTTGGCTCAATAAAAATCCGGAAACGTTGCAGCGTTCCCGGACATAAAATAAAGGGCTAAAAATACACCGTTAAGTATCATTCTATTCACCCTAAATCATGTAAAGTTATGCAAATTACTGTTTTTTGCAAAAAAGAACCTTTTGGTAAACTGATCAGGTTCGTTTATTCTCATTTAAAACGAGTAATAAAATTTATTGACCCGGGAAGTTCGCCGGTTTTATTATCAGGAATTGATACCATCATTCAACATATTAAAGATGTTGGTGAGGGCATAACAGAAACAATTCAAGCCAGAAGAATAAAGCAAATTATCCTCAAGATGAAAATCACAGTTGCTATATTATTGGTTGCCTGTTTACAGGTCAGTGCTTCAGGTTATGCTCAAAAGATCACCATTTCAAAGAAAAATGCCCCCGTTGAACAGGTTTTAAAAGAGATCAAGAAGCAAACAGGGTATTTATTTTTCTATAATCAGGACTGGCTCAAACAAGTAAAGTCGGTTAACATTGACGTTAAAAAGGCCTCAATTGATGAGGTACTCGATATTTGTTTCTATAACCAGCCTGTGGATTACTCAATAGTGGATAGAACCATTATCCTATCCAGAAGGGAATTATTTGTTCCCAAAATCGAAAATTTATTCAAGCAGGAGGTACCCCCCCATGAAGTAAAAGGAAAGGTAACAGACACCAGGGGTGAAACCCTTCCCGGAGTCAGTGTACG
>JAUXUF010000262.1 GCA_030684645.1 Bacteroidota bacterium
ATATCCTTTGCCGTTCACTTTAGTGAACGGACATGAATAAATTATACTTTTATAAAAATCTTATTCTTGTAAAGCACATAACCAATGAGCCAGAAAACCACCACATGCGAAATGGCATACAGCAATGAGCCATTGAGTTCGCCAGCTATCGGCAGGAAAACCTGCTGATATAGCCAGGTTGAACCTCCTATCGGTGTACCGTCAGGCCCTGCAATTTTGATCATTCGTCCCAAAATCCTGGCCCAAAGTCCGGAAAGTGCGAAAATGAAAAGTGGATTCATGCCGAAAACCACAAAGAATGAAGTCCATTTGGAATACCCTTTCAAGTCGATGATCCAAATCAGAAGCGCAAGCACAAGGCAAGCCCATCCTGCGGTATAAAGCACATACGAACTGGTCCAAATTGGCTTGTTGATTGGGAAAACCAATCCCCAAATTAAACCAGCGACGATAGCCGCAACTCCAAAAATGATCAGTTGTTTGGGTACTTTTTTCTTTTCGGTTTCTTTCACTACAGAGCCAACCAGGTAACCGATAATCACCGTCACAATTGCCGGAATAGTGCTGAACAGACCTTCGGGATCGAACGGAATTCCGAATCCTTTGTACAGATGCGATGTACCCAGAATTGCCGTGTCGATGATCGACGTCACATTGCCTTGAAGCGAAAAAGGATCGGAACCACCAAAAAAATAAAGCAAACCCCAATACAATAAAAGGATTGCTCCGCCAATGTAAGGCAGATATTTGCGGGGTGAAGCAAGAACGATGACAGCGCCAATTCCGTAGGCCAGTGCAATTCGCTGAAGAACGCCCATGATGCGCAATTTGGAAAAATCGGCATCCCATTGTGGAAATGAATTCAGGAACAAACCGATGGCAAAAATCAGCAGCGTTCGTTTTCCAATCTTCAGGAGTGATTCCCTGTTTAATGTATTGCCGTATTTCGCGAATGAGAAAAACATGGAAACACCGACCACAAAAAGAAAGAAGGGAAAGACGAGGTCGGTTGGCGTGCATCCGTGCCATTTTGAATGTTCAAGTGGTGCATAAATATGCGCCCAGCTTCCCGGGTTATTCACCAGGATCATCAAGGCAACAGTCATGCCGCGAAGTACGTCAAGCGCGAGGTAGCGTTGTGTGGTTTTCATTTTCAAGATTTGGTTTTTTAGTTAGTAAGAGCAAGCCTGTAAACATGATCAGCCCGTTCAGGAGCAAAAGTTCGAATCCAAATTTGTAACCGCCCAGCCATGCTACCGAATTGATGTTTATAATATAAGTCAGCACCGGTGAAAGCAACCCGATAATTGGCACGAAACGGTCTTTCACTTGCCGTTTGGTCAGGATCCCAAAGGCAAACAGCCCGAGCAAAGGACCATAGGTGTATCCGGCCATGGTAAAAACGGCTGTAACTACACTGTCGTTGTTGATGATCCGGAACAGCACAATCACCAGGAACATCAGGATCGAAAAGGCAATATGAACCTTCATTCGGGTTGGTTTGCTATCCGGATTTTTCGGATCCAGGCTCAGAAAATCGATGCAAAAAGAAGTGGTTAAGGCCGTTAAAGCTGAATCAGCGCTGGAATAGGCGGCAGAAATGATCCCCAGCAGAAATAAAATTCCGGCAATCAATCCAAAATGGTTCAAGGCAAGAACTGCAAATAAATCGTCCGATTTTGTCGGGATCTGAATGCCTTTTTGCTGGGCGAAAATATAAAGCATTACACCCAGGCACAGGAAAAGAACGTTGGCAATAATGAAAGCAAAACTGAAGTAAAAGATATTCTTCTGTGCATCTTTCTGGTTTTTACAGGTCAGACTTTTTTGCATCATATTCTGATCCAGCCCGTTCATCACAATCACAATGCCCAAGCCAGCCAGGAACTGTTTAAAGAAATTGGTTTTTGAGCGCCAGTCCCAATCGAACATTTTGCTGTACGGATGTTCATCGATGGCTTTAATCATTTTTTCCATACTCATGTCCAGTTGCGTCGAAATAACAATGATTGTCAACACAACAGAGGCCAGGATAAAAATAGTTTGCAACGAATCGGTCCACACCACCGTTTTAATTCCGGCGCGAAAAGTATAGGCCCAAATCATCAGGATTGTGAACAGAACCGTTGCCCAGAAAGGAATTCCGAGGGCATCAAAAAAAGCGATCTGCAAAACTCCGGCAACCAGGTACATCCGGAATGATGCCCCAATGGTTTGCGAAATGATGAAAAAGAACGAACCGGTTTTGTACGAACCATTTCCGAATCGCTGATCGAGGTAGGTATAAATGGAAACCAACCGCAACCTGTAATATAACGGAATGAGCACCAGCGCCACTGCCCAGTATCCCACAAAATTGCCCAATAAAAACTGAAGATAAGTCCAACCAGAATTACCCACTTCGCCCGGAACCGATATAAAAGTAACTCCGGAAATGGTAGTTCCGATCATGGCAAAAGCGACCAGGTACCATGGCGACTTGCGGTTACCGGTAAAAAAAGTCTCGCTGTTTACATTTTTGGATGTGAAATGCGAAACAGCAAGCAGCATCCCGAAAAATGAAATGATGATGATTAAAACAATGGTTGTGCTCATTTATTTTGATTTAAAGACCACCGGTTCACTTTCGTTGTGCGTTGGACTAATTGCTGTTACCGCGTAATTGTACCTCCTTGTATTGGTCTTTCTGTTCTTTTTGATAACCATCGAAGTTTCGCTGGAAACCTTTAAAATATTCTCCGGATTTTCGATGTTCAAGTTAGATTTTTTGCTGCATTTATAAACCACGAACATCCGGTTATTCTCAGCTTTTTCCCAAGTGAGTTCAAAAGCCCTGTGTTTCTTCTTTATGGAAGCTTTTTCAGGAATTGCAGGTTTTACAGGTTCAACGCGCGGATTGTGAGGGGTAAGCGCCGGATATTTGAAAAATTCCTGCAACAGTTTTTCTTTTACTCCAAGTGGATTTTGTTTCAGCGATTTCGCACTAAAAAACATGCTTCCTCCAATATTCGGGTAGCTGCGGTTCAGCTTGATTTGTCTGATCAGCTCATCGGAAGTTTGCCAGGCTGTATCGCTCGCATTCGCTCTAATTAAAAACGGCGCCTGACCAATGTACAAGGGGCAACCGTATGTGTTTTTGCTCCACCAATCGGTCAGAATTGCATAATCGGCCACTGTTTTGCCAATGTACCAGTATAATTGCGGGGTCACATAATCGATCCAGCCTTCCTTTTGCCACAATAAAATGTCGGCATACAAATCGTCATAGTTAGTTACCCCGGCTTTGGTAGCAGAACCGGCCGGATCGGTCGTATTGTTTTTCCAAACGCCGAAAGGCGAAATTCCAAATTCTACGTTTGATTTGATTGATTTGATGCTGTCGTGCAACTGTTTGATGATCAGATCAACGTTATTCCGGCGCCAGTTGTCTTTTTTATCCGAAGCAAAGCCATTTGGGAAAGCGGCGAATGAATTCTGGTCAGGAAATTCCTGATTGGCAACGCGGTAGGGATAGAAATAATCATCAAAATGAATGGCATCAATGTCATAGCGCCTGACCAGATCGCTCACGACCCTGGCCACATGATTCCGAACTTCCGGAATTCCAGGATCGAAATATTTTTTATTTCCGTAGGTTAACATCCACTCCGGGTGGGTATTGGCCACCTGATTGGGAGCAGCAACCGTTTTTTCAACGTTTTGAATAGCGCGGTATGGATTCAGCCAGACATGAACGTCCAAGCCGCGCTTGCGGCATTCTGAAATGGTGAATTCAAGCGGATCGTAATACGGATCGGGCGGAGTGCCTTGTGTTCCTGAAAGCCATTCAGACCAGGGTTCCAACTCCGAATTATACAGCGCATCGGCATCCGGACGAATCTGAAAAACCACTGTATTCATGTTGTATGCCACAACCTGATCGAGCAGTTCAATCATTTCCTGCTTCTGCTGATCGGTTGACAACCCTTTGGCCGATGGCCAGTCGATGTTTTCAACCGTGGCAATCCACACCGCCCGCATTTCGTGTTTGGGGTAGGTTTGCGTATATCCAAAGGATCCTATTCCGAAGAGCAGAATTACCATTGAAATGATTGAATTGAATATTTTTCGGTTCATAGATATATTTTTATCGTTTTTGCCTTTTTTTCATTTTTTAGACGCAATGCATTGCGTCTCTACTTTTTTCAATTCTTTCCCGGGGCGACGCTCCTTCGTCGCTTTGACCCAGGCTATTCTTGTACTGCCCCTGCCTCGCCGGCAGGCGGGCTTTCAGGGCGAAAAATATCATTCTCTCAATTGCATGATTCAACGCATCGAAATCCCCCTCCTTCGGCGGAGGGGTTAGGGGAGGCCGTTATTTATATTCCACATCCATGTGCCAATCCCATTGGTCAAAATAGAGGTTACCACCCTCCCACTCCAGTTCGCCACGCTGAAAATCGTAAGGTTCGCTTCTCAGGTATTTTTTCTTTGGCGACAGTTCTCGACTGTAATCGTCATTCACAATCAACCGGTACGAATCAATTCCTGAGCGGTAAAAGTTCCGTACTTTTACATCAGCATCATTCTGCAAACCAAACGACTGATCGAGCGGAACCCAGCCGATGCCTTCGTAAAACACTTCACACCAATCGTGTAAATTGACATTACGCGGGTGAAGCATCCAGCCACTCTGCCATTTAACCGGAATTCCCTGCGACCGCGCCAAAGTCATAAACAGCAAGGTTTGCATGCCACAATCGCCATGACGGGTTTTCAACACATATTCCGGAATATTGGGAATGATGCTGTATTCCAACGCACTGGCCCAACGAATCGAATCGTTGATCCATTTGTATATTTTCTGAACCTTTTTAAGTAGATTGGTTTCACCTGAAATAATCCGGTCAGCCAACTGTTTGATCTTTGGAGTGAATAAAATCTGAGGTGCCCGTTCTTGTGTAAATTCTTTGTAAACAGTGCTTTCCTCATTATAAGGTTTGATTTTTTCCGGATTCAGGACAAAATACTGGGCCGAAGTTTCTACCTCAAACTCAATATGAAATGTAGTCGGATGATCTTTTACGGCCTTCTTTTCCAGGTAAACCGACCGCTGAAGATCACTTTCAGGAGCAATTGAAGCCTTTTCAGGATCAGATTGCAGCAGTTTGACGTTTTTCTGTCTTAAATCACCTTCTCTCGGGAAAGGCATCCAGCAGCGGATTATTTTACCGTCAGGCACCGCATTAGGCTCAACAACAAACGAATAGCTCAATTTCATCCTGACAGGTAAAACCGGTTTCCCGGAAACCTTTGTTTCTGCAATAATCTTTCGCGTATGTTGGATACAAAAAAGATCCAGCGAATCAACCTGCAAACCATCCACTTCTACCATACGATGATGAGCAGCATCATCAAGCCGGAACAGGTTATTTACCGCATTTTTGAAATAGCGCTTTTCACCATCTATCTGACGTATTTCGAGTTTCAGATTCTTTTCCCAGTTACGAAGAAGTGAAGTATCCAATTCAGGGTA
>JAUXUF010000265.1 GCA_030684645.1 Bacteroidota bacterium
TGTAATTTTCCTCTGTATCATGGAATTCCTCAAACCATTTAGCACCATCCTTACCCGCCTCCTTATATTTCCCAATTATCTTACCCCTTCCCAGCTTAAGTTTTTGGTTCATTCCTGAATATGCAGGATCGGTAACTATCAAATCTACGCTTGAATCTGGTAGGTTCTTTAAAAATGATATTGCATCGTCTTGAAAAAGCGAAATCCGATGATCGTTACTTTCGAAGACAGGCTTCTTCTTTACCTCGATTTTATTACCATTAAGTATGTATATTGGCTTTTTATCGATATTAATTTCCAAACCTTTAGCAATTGGAACTGAAGATGCCAGCATTTTGAAGCTTTTAGCTGAAAGCCTTCCGCTTTTACCAACCTTGATTTTATATTCACTTATATATTTCTCAATATCCTCAGGGACGATAGATAGCTCCTCTTGGACATCTTGAATGGAGTAGGTCATAATTAAATGTTTTGGACTAAATTATAAATAAAAGCTAACGTTTTAATGCTATGACTCCCCGAAAAGTTGCTCACATATTGGGGTGTTATCTACATAATAGATAAGAATAACGCCTAAAGCAAACTTATATGTACCTCCAAACAGGAAAATCCGTGAACCTGTTAGTTTCATCTCTACACAAGGTCGTTGATTGACGGAACGACGTGTCGGGGGTTTTAGTGCTAAAACAATTCCTAACTACATCGGGCTAAAGAGTAAGGTATAGCAAAAAATAAAGACTTGACAAAAGTCATATTAGGCGTATAATTAAATAAAAAGTGGGAAATACCTTTTACTCCAAGCGACTAAGTTTCCAATTTAAAATTGTTGTTTTTATAGGATTATTAGCGATAGGGATTAATATATCTCTTATCCTATATAAGGAACTTTCGGAGAATCAGATAGTGGCACTATTATTTATTGCATATTATCAATTGCTCCAATTCTTACAAATTCTTTATTTTTATAGGAAACCACAAAAGAACCCATGATGGGTTCTTTTTATATGGTTAATAATAATGGCGAAA
>JAUXUF010000274.1 GCA_030684645.1 Bacteroidota bacterium
TTTGATAAGCTGTCATATTGATTACTTCCTAAACAGCTCCTGATTATTACTATTACAATGACTACTAATAATATAGCCCCAGTCCATAATATCCACCCCATTACCCTAGCCCCTTCTTACAAGCCTTTTTCATTCTATCGGCTATTTTTTGAACGTGGTCTTCGTCTTCATCATTTATTGAAGAGCTTCCAACTAATACTGGCTCACAGTTATTTTCTGGTGATGCCATAATAGTTACATCTGTTCCTGTTGCCATCTTTTCCTGCCCCTTTTTCTTGTAAACTCTGCAAGAGACACCTCCGTCTGGATTTGTCTGACAGTCTAATCCTTTATCGCTTCCGAGTATCTTATCCATAAATCCCATATCTTAAATTACCTCCTTTCAATATAACATCTAGTAACTTTAAATACCTTACCCGCATGATATTTTGTCTCCTATTTTTCTTCCTTTTACCCATTTACAATTTTCGTTAAACGTATATGGATTATGAACTGGAATTTCAAAATCGTCTTCCATTAATGTTCTTATTACTATTTCTGCTTCGGTTCTTGAAGTAGCTCCGTCTATTCTGAATCCCTCAAAAAACAAAACTGGATAACTTCCGTTTAAATACTTCTGAAAAACTTTAATCAGAGGATTATCATTAACCATCTTAAAATCGTGAAAATTTGTGCAGTCAATTACTTTTATTCTTTTAGTTATTGGCACTAAAACATTATATCTCTCAATAAAATCCTTATAAATTCTGCAATGCGGACATCTGTCTACGACGAAGAGTATTCTGCATTTGTTTAGTGTTTCGTAGTCCATTGTATTTATCCTCCGAAGAGGGGGGTTCTCGATATAATATAAAAGATTGAATTTTGGCAAATTCGTACTTTATTCGTTTAATCGTGTCATCGGGTCGCATGGTTGCCCGAATCGTTGGTTAAATCGTGGTATACATTATATTGAAGTTAATATCGTTTAGAATGTTTCTTGGGTAAAAAACAATCTCGGCGTGAACCTCCTAACGCCTTCTGCCTTCAATACTATCATAACCATCCCCTCACAATTAAAATTAATAAAACGATTACTGAAAATCCTGCGATTGCTAAACCTGCAATCATTCCAGCAGTGAGTTCTTTTTTTGAAACATATTCTTCAATCATCTTTTTTTCCTCGAATTGTAACAATGTTCTCTCGAACACTTTTTTGAGCAGGTTATTGATTTGAATGGACGTCTTATATTTCTTGTTCTGCCTCTGGCAGGTTTTAAATTTTTTTCAAATGGCTTTCCGCAGTTTACACACTTAGCCGTTGTAAATAATTTCAAATTACTTTCCTCCTGACTTCTCCATATTCTAACATATTAGTAAACTCAAAGTCTTCTTCATCAAATTTATCTTCTACTACTGGAATTCCGTATGTCTCTTTGACTATTTCCGCTTTTTCTTTCGAGTATGAAATCGCATATTTTAGTTCTCCGCCAAGATAGATATGAATCTCTTTATTGAAATCGTCGTTAATTCCTTTTTCTTTTGCTATGCTGTTTAATTTTACTATGGCTATGTCTGGAGGAAACAGAGGTTTATCTCCGCCAGATAAATTTTTATTCCATCTACTTAATTTTTCAATAAAAAAGTTATTCAAACTAACTAGAAACTTCATCTGTCACCTCCCAGTCTGGTGCTAGTGCATCATACGGATTAACTCCGTCTTCGATAGCTACTTTCTTCGTTTTTGGATTAGACGGAGTTTCTGGAAGGGTGTATGTCTGTGAAGTAGCAAATTTACCTTTTTCCATAGTCCAAGCACCCAACACTTCAGATGCATGTAGCATTTCTAAAAATACAAAATAGTAGAATAGTTCTTTATCTTTGTCTATTACTTTGTCTTCAATCTTTTTTGAAAGTTTTCCAGCCGAGTCTATGTAATATGTTCTTAAAAATTTAGCATGTGCTTTTTTTATCGGATTTATAACTAATGTTTCCATGCAGGTTGCTAGAAGATTTCTGTTTGATTCTACCAAAAAAGGAGATAGCGGTTTCTGATAAAAGTCTGCATTTTTCACGTCTTCAAATTTCTTTGTTGATTCATTTAGTCTTGAACTTATTCTACCAAGATTTTCCAAAAAGTTCTGGTAGATATTTGGATTTGTGTTTATACTTACTAAAGTTTGTATGTAACTGTTATGCTCTGGCTCGACATTGCCTTTTATGATTATTAACGCCATATCAAAATTTCTTCTCGCATCTGCTATTTTCA
Source organism: Bacteroidota bacterium (assembly GCA_030684645.1). Lineage (GTDB taxonomy): Bacteria > Bacteroidota > Bacteroidia > Bacteroidales > Prolixibacteraceae > Aquipluma. The sequence goes on from JAUXUF010000274.1 coordinate 2,249, forward strand.
AAATGCAATCAAACGAACTTCTATTGTCGATATTTGTATTAAATAAAAATCTTTTAACTTCCTTTTTCAAATCTGTGAACTCTATGAAAAGAGTTGGCTTTCTTTTGTAATAACTTTCGATATTTGAAAGACAGATTAAATTCCCCATTTTGGACACTCCTCTGCTAAATATTTTGCTACATACTTCTTCGATGCTGGTTGCACCCATCCATAAAGTATTGGTCTTGGCTCTTTCCTTATCTTGCATCCCATCACCGTTCTCTGAAGACATCTGAATGTGTTGGCTACGCCTGAGCGAGTTACACCTGTCTCTTTAACAATATCCGAAACTTTTACAGGCGTATCTCTAAGATAGACTGCCTTTAATACCCTTAATAAGTTTCCATTTTTTAGTTTCATTGTGTTTTCCTCGTTTTCATGCTGAAAGTCGTGAGCGTTAGCAGGAGATGGTGAGCGTTAGCAAAAGGTTTGAGCGTTTATATATACTAACGCCAAATAACGCTAAAGTTGGTGAGCGTTAGCAAA
>JAUXUF010000275.1 GCA_030684645.1 Bacteroidota bacterium
TATGTATTTTACAGGAGATGGCTGCCTGAGAGATAAGGACGGATATTACCGTATTACAGGAAGGGTTGATGATGTGATGAATGTATCGGGTCACCGCATAGGCACAGCAGAGGTTGAAAATGCCATTAATATGCACGCTGATGTGGTTGAAAGCGCTGTTGTGGGTTATCCTCACGATATCAAGGGCCAGGGAATTTATGCCTATGTGATCCTTGGCACCTCTACTCATGATCATGAACTGACCAGAAAGGATATTCTGCAAACGGTAGCCCGTATTATCGGAGCTATTGCCAGGCCGGATAAGATCCAGTTCGTTTCAGGCCTGCCGAAAACACGATCCGGCAAGATCATGCGTAGAATATTAAGGAAGATCGCTGAAGGTGAAACATCCAATCTGGGAGATATCTCAACCTTACTGGATCCGAATGTAGTGGAAGAAATTAAAAATGGCGCTGCTGATCTGTAATCTCCTCTGGTTGCTGTTCTCACCGACCAGGGTAGATAATTGAAAGGCAAAGTAAAACAATCTTACGCCGATCTGACAGATGATGATCTGAAGTATGAGGAGGGAAAAGATGATGAGTTGTATGGAAGACTACAGCAGAAAACCGGCAAGACCAGGGAGGGCCTGATTGATTGGCTGAAAAGCTTATAAAAATACCTGAACAAAAGCTCCGCTGATTTTTTCAGCGGAGCTTTTGTTTTAACTTTTTCCTGGGGTAACTGTTTATTTTCATAGCAGCATATTTTCTGCCATCTAACTGATGCGAAAATTTGAAATGCATCTTTCTTTTTTAATATCACTTCACTACAAATGTGGAAGATTTGATCCTGTCAGAAAAAGTTCGTTTTCCCTGTAATTTAAAATTTTATCACCTACAAACAGGGTTCCTTTCCCTTTAATAATTTAATAACTGTTATTTCCAATTCCGGATGATAATGCCATGGATTATGCAGATATGAGTTCGCATTCTTCTATGCTTTGAACGACTCAGTCGTAGTTTCAATGTATCTCAACACCGGGCTCATCCATTTTTGTTTTATTTTAGCACAATGATTCTAATTAAGGAAAAAATAGCATTAGGTTTTGCTGTTTTTATACTATACAGCAAATTGCAGAGATTGTAAATTTGATAATGCTTTACAATAGTTAATATCAAACATCAATATTTTAAAAGCGTTAATTATGAAAAAGAAACTATACTCA
>JAUXUF010000294.1 GCA_030684645.1 Bacteroidota bacterium
GCCGCCGCGCGCAAAGCTTCCGGATCAGTCACCGCCAGCGTCAGCCAGTACTCCCGCAGTTCCGTGGTCGCGACGAATCGCTTAGGGCGCAACTTTCCTTGAGAGTCGCTACGCATCATCAGACCATTCTCCAGGTACTCGTTCTGCAGACTATGTCGGCCGCGAACTCCCCAGTTAGATAGTTTCTCAGCCCATTCTTCACCGAAGCAGAACTGCGGTTCGGCTGGCGAACCACGCCACTTGACAGCCGACGTTGACTGACCGTTTGGAATAGTCGCAGGGTCGGTCCTCATGAACGCAGGATCGATGTACCCAGCGAGGTCTGCGAATTCCTTTTGGATTCGATCATTCCAAGCCTGAAGTACTGCTGCCGAGACGTTGTCAGCGAAGCCGGGTACTGAGTAGCTCATCTATACCTCCCTAGGTGCACAGCTGGAAGGTTATTGCGACAGGAGACCGGAGTCAATAAGTACGTTGAGGATCGCGACCAACACTTGGGGACACCCGACCCACTTGAAGGGAAACTTCGTCGTTGCGGCTGCCACTGCAGTTTGAAACCGATTCCAGGATAGGTGCCGCAGAGCATGTGGTCGGAGTTGGAGTTGACCCGGTGCAGTGAACGGTTACTGGTTTGATTCTCAAACATCTTGGGTGCATCGTTAGCATACTGCGGGGCATGCTCGCAAGCATTTAATTGTGACTACTGGCTCCTTTCCAAATTCAGGGGTGAGAGACATTCCTCGGGAAAGCATCCCGAGCCGAACAAGGTTCAGTACAAGTTCGAGCCCAGCCTGCGCGGCTCACAGGCATCGGTTGAGATCGCACACTCAGCCTGATTTCTTGAGGCGATAGATTTAGAGCCCCACGAACTCAGTCTCAAACTGCTCAGATTCCTTCGCAAATCCTAGCTTCAATCCCAGGCGCTTTTTCTCGGTGGCCACCAGGTAAAGCGAAAGTGCTTTGCCCACGATGACACTTGGCGTGGTTCCGGCCTCAAGGGCGATTTGGTTGATGCGGGCATCCATCTCCGCTGGAATGCTGAGGCTGCGGTGAACATGACTCATGGCGAAACGTGCCCCAATGAAAAGCGCCTGCGGGAAGCCTTTACCTCGATCTGGCTTTTGATTTCGGGGAACAAGGGCTGCATGGTCTCAATTATCCGCGGGCTCTCGATTAGCTTGCGCCAATGGCGGCAACGCATCCCCCCCGCGTCAGAATAGTTGTCGCCCCGATAGAACCAAGAACCTGGGGGCGGCGATGAAGGACGACAGTGGCTCG
>JAUXUF010000297.1 GCA_030684645.1 Bacteroidota bacterium
TTTGCGAGACTTTGATAATCTGACACTAAATGTGTGTTGCTTAGAGCCCGGGCTGTATAATTCCCCTGCTCCACACGGTCAGGGTACACCCGAAACCGGGCCGACTCGTAAAAGGATTTGTTTTTCTGTCCGCACGAAACAGAAAGCAATGTCAGCACTGAAAACGTAAGGATTGATTTATTCATGATTATGTGTTTGGTCCGACAATTTTCTTTTAGCCTGATGTTAATACTCCACCACAACCATGTCCCAGTATTGCAATTGTGGAAGCGAGAACGAAATCTTGTTTCCCGACTGGGAAAAACTGATTTCGGTTGCAGCCCCGCAATTAAAATCAGGCGAAGCCATCCAGATTTTCTTAACGGTTTTGGCTGTCGTAAAATCAAGTTTAAAGTTTTCAACCGTTTTTGGAAAAGCCTGGGTTCCGTCCGCATCCCGCCAGTTCAGGTTTACGGCATTCGTGAAATTGATCAGATGAATTACCTGTTTGTTTTCAATGTCTTTGCCGACCACTGATACTTTATTCAATTGCGGAGGCCAGTTGTTCAGGTCGATTGTGTATCGGCTGAGGCAACCTGTGGCGAATTAAAGGTTCCTCCGTCGCGCAGCAGGTTCTGGTAGCCCACCATAAAATCGTAGTAATGTACAAGCGCTTCTTTCAGGTCGGGACGCATTTGCAAATTGTTGTTCGGGAAATACTCTTTTCCCAGCATGTGCTCGCTCAGCTCCAAATGTGCCCCTCCTGCCGCAGCAATGGCCTGCTTGATAAACGGAATCCTGAATTGCTGGTCATGATCGACATTGAACGTATTCAATGCAGTATCGTTTTCAGCAACATAACTATAAATATCGCTGGAGAAATCGCAACTGGCAATGTTTGTCCGGGCAAATTTATACCCAATTCCCTTTTGGGTATCGTAACAGGCAGTTAAAAATTCCTTCTGTGTTTCTTCCGGAAGTTTAGCAAAAACCTCAGCAGAAGCGTCGGTAAGAACTCCCCCAATACCAATAATGGTTTGAAATGTATGTGCCGGATCGACAAATACACAAACCTGGGTTTCTAATGGTTGTCCGAATTCTTCAAACGATACATCGGCAGTTTGAGTCAGACGCAAACTGGTGTCTTTTGCAGTAACGAAAATCTCAGCTTTTTCAGGATTAACTGTTTTTGTGGGCTGATCGGCTGTTTTTGTGACCGGCTTGTTGGTACAAGCGATAGCAGCCAGAAGTAAAAATACAACTGTGGTTTTAGTCTTGTTCATGGTGGTTAATTTTAGAATTTCGTAACGGGACTGCAAGATAGTAAAATGTGGTTTTTAAAAGAACTCTGATTTACTACAGAAAGTATTTTCCCGTTTAATTTCGATAGGTTCCTATTTGTAAATTCAACAAGACATTGATGTATATTTTGTTATCCTGAATTATTCTTTATTCTTAACACAGGAACTCCGTTGAATTCTTTCATCGATTACTGATCTGTACTCAGTTTGTCGAGTGCGGTTAAACTACGAACCATGCAGTTATTCCAGAACTCGTGAAAGCCTGTTGCCCAAAATGTTGGAATCATCCCATCGTCTTTCTGGGCATTTACAATGCTATTTGCCAATGCCATTGCTTTTTCGCGATAGATTGGATCCTTGGTTTTTTCAAACGCCAAATAAAATGTATTGATCATTTGAACGGCGCTTGCATCAATTGGCACATAACACATATATTGCTCCAACACGGCTGGAGTATGCCAATCGTCTGTCGAATTTCCCCAGGTATCATACATCCCTGGTTTTTCCCAAACAACAAACTGGTCTTCACAAAATGCGATCAACTCTTTGGCTAGGGAAATGTAAGCTATATCTTTTCCTGAATTATTAAGCAGATATTGCGCGAACCAGGAAGCTTCGTATTTCGAAAGATTTTGATACGGTTTAACGGCGGCAACATCTTCGAACTGACCTGTCCAGTTGTAAGTTTTCATTGGATTCTCCCAAATCCAGGCAATGGTAGTATCGATTGCTTTTTGGTATTTCGAATAATGGTATTTGTCGGAAAGGACTGAAAGAAAATTGGTAATGCTAATTGGTATACAAAGTCCCTCTGAGGCCTGTTTTCCGGTTTCTTTATAAATCCGGATATACCATGTTCCTGAAGCAAGTTGAGTATGAAGATATGTGTCTGCAATTTTTACTGCTGCTTGCAGGTATTTCATTTCGCTAGTTCTATCGTAGAGAGCCAGAAAACTCATTCCTGTTGCCGCAGGTTCATTCATGATAACTTCTCCTTTATAATTTCCTGCAAACATATATGTACCTTCGTAAACTTTTGGAAAATACTCCAACGGACTTCCTTGCGGTTCGGCATTGGCAATAATATAATCAGCAGCCTTTCGCGCAATTACCAGAGAAGTATCATTCTTCGGGAAGTATTTATTGTATTGTAACATGGCATCTACAACGCTTCCAACTTCTAATGCCGAATAGCAGTATATCTGATGACTTTTATGATCGGGCTTACCTGTTTTATACCAATTTTGAATATGAGGCTGATTGTACATGAAATGCAATCCTTTCAAGAGGGCGTCTTTATACGAATATTTTGCTTCCGGATAAGGTGGACAAAAAACCGCAGTCTTATAAAACAACCTGCTGCTGGTCAAAACAAAATTCTTCTCATCCTGACTAACGGCCTCCACTTTAAGATATATTTCGCCATTCGGGAGTTTATCCCAGATTGGTTTTAATGTTTCGTATGGAGTCTTAGCCGTAAAGGTGTAATTCTGGTTGTCTTTAAACGAGAAAGCTTTATATCTGTAATATTTCGGATTGGGTACCACCCAGCTTGTATCATTATTCTCAAACGATGGAACGTATTTAAACATTTTAGCTTTTTCATTCCAGAATGGCTGTTTGCCGGGTATTCCCGGACGTATTGCAACCAACGATTCTAATCTGCTTTGCTCGCAATATTTTTCATTCGCCGATTGATTCTGTCCGAAGATTAAAGTTGGAATGATGCAAAGAATGTAAATCAGGATAATTTTCATATACATGTGTATTTCAGTAGATTGATTGATGAAATTCAAATTTATTATTGCACAACAATTCATAATTCAACGGGCAAAAAGCTGATTCGCTGATTTACCCGTTGAATTAATATCAGGATGACAGGAGCAATTAATATCCTGGATTCTGTGTCAATTTCGGATTTACATTCCTTTCGGTGAGAGGGATTGGCAATAACAAAAGATGCTCGTCCAGAGTATATCCCAGATTCGTAAGCGTAGAAACAGCTTTCCCGGTTCGTTTTAGGTCCATCCAGCGGAATCCTTCAAACGCAAGTTCAACTCTTCTTTCCTGCAATATAGCATCTTCTACCTCGTCAGCAGACTTACCGGAAAGTTCGGCAGTTTTGTCGGGTAGACCCACTCTGTCTCTTATCGTTTTCAGATCTGCCAATGCTGCTGGTATGTCACCAAGTTTTGCTTCTGCCTCAGCCCTAAGCAGAATTGTTTCAGGAAGGCGCTGTATATACCAATGATCTTCACTGGCCCAACCATTATCGTGCTTCCATTTATAAATAAAAGGAACATTATTGCCCCAGTATTCATCTGTCCAATCAGAATTTTCAAAAATAATGGATGAATGTAACCTTACAGAATCACCTTCGGCGCGCATCGTACCTACCAAATCCAAAGTTGGAGTCATAAATTTACGCCAGTTGTCGCCGGTTATTGATGTAGGTAACAACAAATGATATTGCCAGGCTGTCACATTCGGAGCCTGAAATTGAATTTCGATAATTGACTCGGTGTTGTTGTAATGGGAGCCATCGTATAATTCATCGAAATTTGGAAGTAATGAATAAACTTCCGTATTTGAAATTACATCATCGCAATATTTCTTGACTTTCGTCCAGTCAGCAGGTTCTTGTGTGGCATAAATTTGTGCAAGCATAGCATTGGCAGCTCCTTTCGTTGCCCTTCCACGAGTTTGGGTTTCGTCGCTGTAACTATCAGGCAAAACAGAAACACAATACTCCAGATCTTTTATTATTTGTGCATAAAGGTCAGCCGCGTCAGTCCTTGCTAAATTAACCGATTCCAAATCGGTACTTTCGGTAGGCACTAAAGGCATGGGGACACCACTAAACATACGGACAAGGTCGAAATATTTCATGGCCCTCAAATAAGTGGCTTCGCCAAGTATCTGGTCTCTCCGGGTATTTCCGCCATCCACCTTTACTTCTAATTTCGAGTCTTCGATTAGCGGAACATATTTTAGTACGACGTTTGCCCTATTGATCATGACATAGCACGCTGACCAAAAATCAATAATATAATCATCATTTGAGGCCGAAAGTTGAAAAGCCCTTATTCTGAATAAGCTTGGATCGTCGCCGCCGGCATAAACGTTATCATCAAAATTATCGACCAAACACATCCTCAGCCAATTTTGATGGCCATCAACAAGACAACTGTAAACTCCAACAAGAGCGCTCTCTGCATCGGTAGCAGTTTGATAAGCCACCGAAGCTGATAGTTCTGATTTAGGTTCCAGATTCAAAAAATCTTTGCTGCACTGTGTCATTGTGAAGACCAGAGCAACTATCGTTAATAAAAGATCAATTCCTTTTTTCATTTTCATTTTTGTTTTTGTTTTTGTTAATCACTTTTAAAGTTCGATGATTGCTTTAGAAACTTAAAAAGTAACGTTCAGTCCAAATGTATAAGCACGTACATTCGGGTAAGTTCCCGTATCGACTCCCAATGAAGTTGGATTTGTAGAAACGCTGACCTCAGGATCATAACCTGTATATTTGGTAAAAGTCAATAAATTTTGACCTGTAATAAAAACATTAAGGTTGCTTACCTGTAGTCTTTTTAGCAGATTACTTTTTAAATCATATGAAAGCGTAACATTTTTAACCCTCAAATAAGATCCGTTTTCAACAAACCTGTCCGAAACCTCTGAATTGATAGAACTGGCGAAGACTGCACGGGGTATATCTGTAATATCTCCGGGGTTCTTCCACCTGTTTAATACTGCCGTTGAAGCATTCTTATAGCCTTCCATTGATTCCAGCTCGAGACGGGTGGAATTAAAAACTTTATTTCCATAGACTCCCTGTAACAAAATAGAGAGATTAAATCCTTTATATGAAAATGAGTTGGTTACCCCATACGCAAATTTAGGGTTTGGATTTCCAATGACTGTCCTATCCGAATCTGCATCCATTTCCAGATAACTGCCTAATGATCCATCCTTTTTTATGTAATCAATATCACCAGTTTCAGAATTTACACCAGAAACCTTAAATCCATAAAATTCACTCATTGGATGCCCTTCTCGAATGGTTGTTACATAACCGCGTTCGCGAATGATATCGCCGGTATAAATTATTGCACTATTGCCACCGGCAATACGAATAATTTTATTTCTATTAATAGAAAAGTTGGCATCAGTAGTCCATTTAAAGTTCCCAGTAAGGTTTCTTGTAGTGACCTCAAACTCAAGGCCTTTGTTTTGAACCTTGGCAAAATTCTGGAGACCTGTCGAATATCCTGTGGAAAGGGGCAAGTTTACCTCCATAAGCGCATCCGAAGTATTTTTCGAATAAACATCCATTACTATCATAATACGAGAATCAAGCAAACTCAAATCTATTCCAAAATCTGACTGTTTGGTTGTCTCCCATTTGAGTGATTCATTTCCAATCGTTGATGGATAATATCCGGAAACAACATTACCACTAAAAGGATATAATGCCCCTAATCCAACTTTGCTTAGATGTGCATAATAATCAATACCACTTTGGTTCCCGGTATAGCCATAACTAGCTCTCACTTTCAAGTCTGAAATGGCTGTAACACTGCTTAAAAATGGTTCTTTGGAAATTCGCCATCCGGCAGAAAAAGATGGAAAATTTCCATACTTATTATTAGCTCCGAACTTTGAAGAACCATCCCTGCGAAAATTAGCGGAAAAAAGGTATTTGTCATCATAAGCATAACTTACCCTACTCAAATACGACAAAAGCGATGACTCATATTTGTTTGTACCAAACCCTGTAGCGGTAGAAGCAGCATTTAATGTTTGTACTGATGAGTTTGGGAAACCTTTCACGGAAAGCCATGAATCTTCACCTTTGAATGTCTGACTGGTCATACCTGCAATTGCTGAAATAGCATGCTTCCCAAACGTTTGACTATAATCTAGTATATTCTCAAAAAGTAAAGTCAGTCCTTGTCCTGAATTTGCAACTGCGCCACCTCCGGTAGAAACAGCATACGAACTTTTTTCGACATAAGTAAAGTTGTCGTAGTTTGTAAAATTGCCATCAACTCCAGCTGAAGTTTTAAACGAAAGGTTAGGACTCAAGTTGATTTTAGTATAGATATTACCCAATAAATTATTTGACTGAGAGGCAGAATTACTCCCATACATGGATGCAAGTGGATTATCTTGTCCGTTAAAAGGATTGTATCCGAAATATCCCTCTTCTGTATATTTCTCGATAAAAGAAGGTGTATTCAATGCTCCCAGTACTGTACCCCCCTCGTTTATTGTGGCATTATCTGTTATATCTTTCGACTTACTTTTGCTAAAGCTAATATTTGAACCAAAAGAAAGCCATTTATACATCTCATGATCAAGATTCAACTTTAAAGTATATCGTTCATAAGTAGAGGGTTTTATTATTCCATCGTTTTTTAATCGATCTACCGAGAAATAAAATTTAGTTTTTTCGCTTCCCCCTGAAAAAGAAAGCTGAAGGTCACTCGAAGTGGCGGTGCTAAAAATAATATCCTGCCAGTTATTATCTGTTGCAAGTGTACCGAGGTTTGTTGCAAGTGGTAAACCGGCATTAATTCTTTCATCATTGATAAGTTCTACCAGTTGACTCGTATTTAGCACGCCAAGTTGTTTCGTCATGTTACTTATCCCAAACGTACTTTTAACAGTAACAACAGACTTTCCTACCTGACCTCTTTTGGTCGAAATCAGAATCACCCCATTGGCAGCCCTTGCACCGTATATTGCACACGATGAGGCATCCTTCAATATTTGCATGGACTCGATATCAGATGGATTAATAAACTGAATATCGTCAGTTGGCATTCCATCAACGACATATAATGGATTATTACTCGAACTGATAGAAGTAGCTCCCCTGATTTGGATTGAGAAGTTTCCATTGGGTTTCCCTGAAGCCTGAATAATTGACACCCCTGCCACTTTTCCCTGAATTGCCTGAGTAAGATTTGCCATGCTCTTCTTTTCAGTATCATCCATTTTTACCGTGGAAACAGCCGTTGTCAAATCTTTCTTTTTAACGGTGCCGTATCCAATTGCGACAACCTCATCAATACCAATGGTTTCCTCTTCTAGTATTACATTAATAGTTACATTATTCCCGACAACAATTGTCAGTGTTTTCATTCCGATAAACGAGAATTGAAGTGATGAATTCTCCTGAAGATTGGAAATTGAATAATTACCATTGGTATCAGTAATGGAACCAAAAGTAGTGCCCTTCACAACGACTGAAACGCCCGGTAATCCTGCGTCTGAACTGTCTGTGACTTTTCCTGAAACTGATTTTTGCTGCTGAATCTCCTGATCATTCGACGCCCCTTCTTTCTTCTTTAGGGCAATATAGCGGTCAATGATCTTGTATTCCAGATTTGTTCCGGACAGCAGTTCCTCTAAAACATCCTGGATTTTCTTGTTGCTTACACTGATCGAAACATCTTTTAGTTTACTTATTTCGTCGTTGTTGTAATAGAAATAAAACTCCGACTGATTCTCGATCTGTTTTAACACATCGACGAAAGTGCCGTTTTTTACGTTGATGCTTAATTTGGTCGATTGCGAATAACCGGCCGCACTCACACTAATCACAAAGACCAAAATTAAAATGCTCGTAAGTTTCATAATTCGTAATAGTTTTTTTAACAGCCAGATATGGCTGTTCCATTCTCGATGTTTTTTCATAAATTTGTGTAGTTTAATGAAACAATTATTGTTTTATTTTCCGGCGGTGAAATGGGTCCAAGCATTTCATCGCCTTCTTTTTTCTTCTAAAACCGGAATCAACTTATTTTCCAACAATGGTTATAATATTCTTTTCATTGGTCATCACTTTATAATTAAACCTGATTGGGGCCAGCTGTTCCATGGCAAGAATAGTCTGATCGATCGGCTTGTTGCGCAAAATGGTTCCTGAAAATTTGTAATCTTTTAAACTTTCCTTTTCAAACCTGATTTCAACATTGTACCAACGTTCCATTTTCTTTGCAATCTCGCCCAGTTTTTCGCCATTGAAAACTACTTTGCCATCTTTCCAACTGGTATAAAAATAGGGATCGGTATTTTGTACCTGAAGGGTAGAATTGCCTTCGGTTTTAACCGCAATTTGTCCCGGTACCATTTCGCCTATCTTTTGTCCTTCCGGATTATTAATCTGAACTTTCCCTTCGACCAATACTACTGATTGGCTGTTCTCCCGTGGATATGCCGAAACATTAAAGGATGTTCCCAAAACCTCTACCTCAAGTTTTCCGGTTTTAACTTTAAATGGCAGATTTTTATTCGGTTTAACTTTAAAAAAGGCTTCACCTTCGATCGATACATTTCGTTCGTTCCGGTTAAACCGGTTGGGGTACCTGAACTTCGTACCGGAATTCAGCCACACCTCAGTACCATCAAACAGAAATAAATGACTGGTTTGGCCATACATGACTTCTACCTCGGCATACTGAACCTCCTGATCCTTTTCCGATAAAATGTTGTGGACAAAATATCCCGAAACGAAGGCAACAACCAGGATGGCGGCGTATTTTAAAAATCTTTTGGTGTATAATTCCACTGTCCGGATACGGACATGTTTTCCTGCTTTATTCCACGAACTGTTCCGGTCTGAGTGCTTCAATCGTTTGGCTTCGCTAAGCCCCTGATAAATTTTTTGGCCTTTTGCAAAATAATCCCTGTTTCGCGGATCTTCCAACCCTTTTTCAAACATAGCATTTTCATCGGCATCGAGTTCCCCGTGCAGTTTTCCTGCAATTAAATCCCAGAATTGTATGTCGTTTTCGTTCATTGCGATCTGATTATATATCCTTAACGACGCAAAACGGATCACAGCAGGGTGACAGCCGCTGCAATTATTTTGAAATTATTTCGATTTGGTTTGTTTTCCTGCCTGGCTGAATCCAATTCTATAAATCCACAGGAAATTCAGAATTTTTCTTTTTCAGGAAGAAATGGAAAAGAAGGAAATTTTTGGGGTCAAGTTCTTCCTTCAAAAACTGGTAAGCACGTCCCATCTGGGTTTTCACAGTATTTACCGAAATGCCCAGTTGAGCAGCAATTTCTTTATAGGAGAGCGATTCAAAAACGGCCAGTTCCAGAATTTTGCGCCGTTGCTCCGGAATTTTATGGATGGCCGCATATAAACCGGCGTAAAAATCCTGATTATTAATTGTCAGTTCATCAGGTAAATCGGGTAGCTTGTCTGAACCAATTACAATTTCGTGTTTGGATTTACGCGACTGGCTTACAATCTGGTTGCGCAGCATCAGAAAAAGGTAGGATTTTAATGACTTTTCGATGATTATATTTTGGCGGTGGTCCCAAAGTTTGATAAAACAATCAGAGACCAATTCTTCGGCCAGCGACTCATTTCGGGTATATTTGCTGGCCCACAACCACATCTGGGAATAATATTTGTCGTGTAAAATGCGTAATGCGTCTACGTCCCCTTCTACTATTTTGTCCCAAACAGATTGATCGTCCATAATCGCGCTTAAAATATTTTCAGTTCAAAAATATGAAAAAAGGATATACGCCCGAATTGGATCTTCAGAAGACTGAAAGTAATTGAACCTTTGTTGAAATACAGAATGACAAACCTGGATACCGAACAACGCATGCCGATCAGGAAAAACTGTTGTAGCGATTGAAAATGGCTGGATGAGCCAGGCAATGTTTATATATGCCAGGACTGAAAACCCCCTTGCCATTTCGGGCAAAGGGGTAA
>JAUXUF010000312.1 GCA_030684645.1 Bacteroidota bacterium
AAGGTAATGCCTGTTTGGAAATGGCTACTCACTGAATAATAAATTCTTTTATTCAGTGAGTCTGACTATTTCACGGTAATATATTCAGGATGAAGTATTTTTTTTGATTTTATCTTCGCAAAAAACCAAATAGCAGCCCCCATAGCAGCAAATAATCCGACCGAAAGCGAAATCAGATATGGTAAACCAAATCCTTCAGGAGCATACAACAGGTAACTGGTAATTACAACGGTCATAAAAAGCGCAGGAATGAGAGTGATCCAGTAGAATTTCTTTTCCTGTGCCAGGTAAACGGTGATGGCCCAAAGGACGATCATAGCCAGCGTTTGGTTCGACCATGCAAAATACCTCCAGATCACCGCAAAATCGATCAAAGTCAAGCCATAACCGACGGCAAACAATGGAATACAAATGATCAGCCGGTTTTTGATCGGGCCCTGTTTGTAATTCAGGAAATCGGCCACGATTAAACGGGCGCTTCGGAATGCAGTATCGCCTGAAGTGATTGGAGCGGCAACCACACCCAGTAAAGCAAGCGCTCCGCCAACTTTACCCAGCAGTGAGTTCGAAATTTCATTGACTAAAAAAGCAGCATTTCCTTTGTTGGCAATCATAATTTCATTCAATGGTCCGACGCCGCCATAAAAAGCCATCCCAATGGCTGCCCAAATCAGCGCAACAATCCCTTCGGTGATCATGGCTCCGTAAAACACTCCCCTGCCCTGCTTTTCGTTGGTAATGCAACGGGCCATCAGTGGCGCCTGCGTCGAGTGAAATCCGGAAATAGCGCCACAGGCAATGGTGATAAACATCATCGGGAAGATGGGGAATTTTTCAGGCTGATCGTGAAAATTAGTCAGGTTATTCAGGCTTAGTTCGGGGATACGGTAACCTTCCACAAATAGTGCAATGGTCAATCCAACTGCCATAAATAGAAGAGCAAAACCAAAAACAGGGTAGATTTTGCCAATAATTTTATCTATGGGTAGCATGGTAGCCAATACATAATAGATAAAAACCACCCAAACCCAGAAATTCATGGTCAAAGTTTCAGGAGTCAAACTTTCGAGAATTTTTGCCGGCCCCATGATGAACACAGCGCCAACGATCACCATAAGCAACACGGTGAAACCACGCATAAACTGTTTTGCGCTAATGCCCAGATAAATTCCGACAATTTCAGGAATACTCAATCCTTTGTGCTTTACTGATAGCATTCCAGAGAAATAATCGTGAACAGCGCCTGCAAAAACAGAACCCAGCACGATCCAAAGAAATGCAACAGGACCCCACATTGCCCCGGCCACCGCGCCAAAAATTGGTCCCAGTCCGGCAATGTTCAGAAACTGGATCAGGAAGGTTCTCCATTTGGGCATGGGAACGTAATCAATGCCATCAGTCATGGTTATGGCCGGAGTTTCCCTCGATGGATCGGCTCCAAAAATACGTTCGGCCAACTTTCCGTAGAAAATATAGCCCAGAACAAGGGCAATTATTGAAATAAAAAATGTTATCATCTTTGTTCGATTAATTATACGGATTTAAAAATACAGAAAAAGTCATTCCAACCTCTTGTTCGTTTTTTTTAAGTTATTTTTTTTCAATAGTTCCTGATATCCAGGGATTTCGAATTTCTGATATGCTGAAAAGTATTTATCCAACTGCCTTTGATCCAAATAATCTCCAACCAAACGGCGCGATTCACGCTTACCCAAAAGATAAGAAACCCATTTTAACTGCAGGCTGTCAGCTTTCTGTTGTTGTATGGTATTATCAAATGTTCCATACACTCCCTGATCAGAATTTTTCCTTTGGGTAGAGGGATGTTTGTAATTGCAGAACGATCCGTAGATTGCCCGGAACATGTGGTCGCGAATGGTCTCGGCATCCTCGATCTGGCTTAAATCGTTCTGCGAAAACTCCCACTGCCATTCACCATTTTTCTCCGCATAAGTTCCGGCCACATCCATAGCCCAAGGTACTTCCGGAAATACAACAGGCTTGCCTGCATTTTCAGAGCCCCACAAAACAGAAGATCCCATCACAAAATTATCAGGAGTTTCGGGACTCCACAATAAGCCTTGCGCATCCCAGGCTTCGTTGTATTTAGAAGAGGCTTCCCTTCCGTAGTTATAGTCAGCGCCTGCCCAATAGCCAATCCAGCCATCGCCGGTACAATCAACAAACAAAGGCGCTTCGAATCGAAGCATTTCACCAGTTGAAGTGTGCCGGGCATCAACTGAACTGATTTTCCCTTTTTCGGTCGTGGCATGATATGCCCTGAAATTGAGAAAGGCGTCAATATTTTTATACTTCGCTATGTTTGTCATGCGCTTTTGGTCTTCTTTAAGAGCTTCGGCTGAACCATTCGGATAATGTTCGGTATCAAGCATTTTCAGAATACGCTCGAACTTTCCGTAAATTCCAAGCGTATGAACCCTGATTTCACCACTGGCATTTCCACCCAGGACAGGTCTGTCGTGCACGAGAGCAACTTTCAGTCCCTGTTCGGCTGCTGCAATGGAAGCTGCACATCCGGCAATTCCACCACCAACGATGACCAAATCGTATTTCATTATTTTTTGAGGTACATCTGTTACTCCGGATTGTTTGGAACGCCAGCTTTTCAGCGCTTCCATATCTGTGGGAAGTTTTTCACTCTTCGACAAGGTAAGATAAATAGCATCACACCGGCCTTCAAACCCAGTCAGATCACGAGGAGCAACTTGTTTTGTGAAAAAGCGCCAAACGAAAAAAGAAATAACACAATCGAAAACATTAATTTACTCATATTGAATCGGTTAAGATTTCCAAATACACACACGAATGTAAATATATCTTCCTATTTTATAAAAATCTGTTTCGCTCGAAATTAGAAATGAACTTCAAATATTTTCTTACCGACTAATAATATCATGCTTTATGGCAAATTAAGAACTTGTCCTCGTTCCATTAGTTTTTCTTTCAAAGCTTTGTATGGAATATCCTGAACTGCATGATCGATATCAATCGCTTTACAAGCAGCTATGGCAGCAGATTGCCCCAAAATCATAAATACAGGTTCCATACGGATCGATCCGTAGGCAATGTGGCTAGACGATACGCAAACTGGAACCAGCAGATTTTGGCATTCTTCCCGCTTCGGAATGATTGAACCATACGAAATGGCATACGGAGCATTCGGAGGAACGCCAATGTCACCTTCATTTTGCACAAATCCTTCGGAAGTTACATACCGCTGAACATTGTGTGAATCCATCGCATAAGAGCCCATTCCAATTGGTTCAGGAACTTCGCGTTTGGCCAGCACATCATTTTCGCTGGTTACATACTCGCCAATCATTCGCCGTGCCTCACGGATGTATAATTGATGCGGCCAGTTCCCATTATCGGTAAACTCGTCTTTGGCCAGGCCCCACCTGGCCATTTTGTCCCTGATTTCCTGAGGAACACGTGGATCGTTGGCCACATAATACAGTAGTCCTTTTTGGTAATCTTCATGCTCTTTAATGATTTCTTTCCGGCGTTCGTACGAAGCTTCCGGGTAATCGTAATTCATGCCAATAAAGTCGCTACTAAAAGGACCGTGATTGTTGGTGTCGGTTTTGCGGTTCGGAATCAGGTCGAACTTACCAAACCATTCGCGCCATCCGGCATCAAACACGCGAGCCAGCAATTCATAGTTAGCAGGATCGTAATTGTCCGGCTTTGGAAAAGGTACACGATTATCTGAATGGTTGCTCATACACAGTCGAAAACAGTAGGCCTGAATTTTATTGTCGCCGGTGCAATTGGCAGCAATTGGTTCCGGTGAAATGCCATACAACAAGCCACTTTCAGGCTTTCCGGGAGTTTTGTACGGATCGATTTTATCTTTGAAATGATGACCATGCTGAAAAACTTCAGCCTGAATGCCGTTCCATGTTTCGTTATACACCGAACAGGCTTCGCGCCCAACATGGTACGAAACTCCGGCAACAGCCATCAGATCGCCTTCGTAGGTGGCATCAATAAACATTTTTCCTGAAAATGTTTTTCCTGAAAGGGTTTTAAACGAAACAATTTTACCGTTTTCCTTTACCAAGCCATTAATCCGATCGAGCCATTCGTCACGCAAAACGGTAATTTTATTTTCGGCGATGAAGTCTTCGAAAACCTGCTCTGCCACGTGCGGTTCGAATATCCACATGGTACGGTTCTCGCCGTCCATCGCCACAGTTCCCTGGCCTTTGTTGCCATATTCCGAATGCTTTTGCCATTTCCAGGCAGCGGAATCATTGTAGTGCAACCACACGCGGTGATAAAATTCGCGAGACAAGCCACCAATGGTTGATTTGTTCCCGGTATCGGTAAAACCAAGTCCGCCTGACGAAAGTCCACCCAAATGTGTGTCAGGAGAAACAACCAACACGGTTTTGCCAGACTGTATCGCCTCAACAGCGGCTGTCACCGCAGCCGAAGTTCCGCCATAAATGATCAGGTCGGCTGAATATTCGTTTGGATCAGTCTTATTGTTACCACAGCCAGAGAACAGGATGAAGGTGACCATGAAAATGGCTATATAAGAAAATTTATTGGATGATAGATTTCTAATATTCATTTGTCTATGTTTAGTTAGGTTTAGAAATTACTATTTGGATAAATGCAGATATTATATTTATCTATTCACATTTAAAACTTGTTTGTCAATAAGAAGTTTTGATTTCAGAAGCTCATAGTCAATTTTCTGTATTTCAACACCTTTATCAATCGCCAAACAGGCAGCAGTAGCCGCCGATTGCCCTAAAACCATAAAAACAGGTTCCATTCTGATTGATCCGTATGCAATGTGGGTAGCACTTACGCATACCGGAACCAAGAGATTATTACACTCGGCAATACGGGGAACAATAGACTTATAACTAATCGGGTAAGGGCTAGAGACATGTGCTTCCACATTTCCTTCATTTTGTACAAATCCATTGACATCAACATATCTTTTTACCTGATGAGAGTCCATTCCGTATGCTCCAAGTCCAATAGGATCTTCGGCAAACTTCAGACTTTCACAATTCTGCTGGGTCATTACATAATCGCTTGTCATACGCCTTGCTTCCCTAACATATAATTGTTCCTGCCAACCATCTTCACGTTCGTATTCATCTTTGCAAGTGCCCCATTGCGAAACGACATTCCTTACTTTTTCAGGAATTCGTGGATGATAAGCCAATGTCCACATTAAACCCTGTTGATATTTGCGGTGCCGCTCAACAATCTTTTCACGCTCTTCATAACTGGCGTCAGGATAATCGTAATTCTGGCCAATAAAATCAGTCGAGAATCCCTTTTGATTATTGGTATCCGTCTTCCGGTTAGGCATCGGAGTGTTTATCCAGGGAACCAGCGGATCACCATAAGGGTACATTTCTTCTATCGGGCCTTCAGCAGCTTCATAATTCCGAAATAAAAGTTCATATTCAAGCTCGTTGTAACCTTCAGGCTTTGCAAAATGGATGCGATTTTCAGGACGATCAGTAAGCGTCATCCGGAAACAATAGGCTTGGATGTCCTTGTCTCCACTGCCGTCAATACCCGGGGCTCCTTTAGTAATAAAGGGCAATAATCCGCTTGCAGGATTTCCTTTTACGATGTAAGGATCAACTCCATCAATAAAATTGTGATGATTGGAATTGTTCGATATGGTTTTACGAAGAGTTAAACTCACCTTGTTTGCCTGAACACCATTTAACGTCTCTCCGTATTCTTTATTAGATTCACGGCCTACCCTGAAGGAGACACCCGCTGAAGCCATTAAATCCCCTTCGTAGGTTGCATCGATAAACATTTTGCCGATGTATGATTTCCCGCTTTCCATCTCTATGGCGATAATTTTAGCTCCATCTTTTTTGACGCCATTCTTCCGGTTTAATCTTTCTCCATAAACCATTTCGATTTTTTCGGCATCCATCATTTTTTTTAATACAGTAAGGGCAGCTGAAGGCTCGAAGGTCCACATGGCCTCTTGATTTTTAGCATTACGCTCTTCTTCCCTATAATCTTCAGGTTTTTGCCGCTTCCAGCTTTTGGGATTATCGTAATACACTTTAATATTTTGATAGAATTCACGTGAAATTCCTCCAATCGCATCCTTGTTCCCAATATCTGTTGCCCCAAGTCCGCCGGTGGTCAAACCGCCAATTCGTTGTGTCGGTTCAATGAGTATGACTGACTTGCCCATTCTTGATGCCTGAATAGCTGCACTCACTCCGGCAGAAGTACCTCCATATACGATCAGATCGGCTGAAAATTCTTTTTGATCGCTTTTCCCACTGATAAAACTGCAAAATATGATTAAAGCTGCCCCAAAAAGGACAATACTGTATGATCTGAATGAAAAGATTGGCATACTCATGTTTATTGATTTAAGTTATTATGAATTGAAGATAAAAATAATCCGGAGGAAGGATTCCCCCGGATTAACTAATGTGAACATATTGGGTTTAGTAATTCGGGTTCTGTTCCATTGCCGGATTAGTATCCATTTCAATGTAAGGAATTGGCCACAGGTAATCCCGGGTTTTATCAAAAGTACGTATTTCAACAACCCTCATTTTAAAGTCAGCAGATTCACCTTGCTGGGCTACCGGAATATTTGTATAGTAAGCAGTACCAACTTCATTAACGATTGGAGCAACTGATGGATAAGATTTTTTCATCCTACCCAAAACTGGCAGATTCATCACATCTTCAGCAATCTTCCAACGCCGTATGTCAAATAACCGGAGACCTTCACCTGCTAATTCATATTTGCGTTCACGACGAACAGCATTCCGGAGTTCATTTTTATCGGTTGTTGTAATTGGAGGCATGTTTACAGAAGGGCGCTGACGTACTTTATTGATAGCGTCAAGAACAGATTTATCGATGCTACCAGATTCAATTTTTGCTTCAGCATAATTTAGTAGCACTTCTGCGTACCGGATGATAATCGTATTCAAATCGCTTTCGTTTACTGCAAGCCGATCAAGATTATCAGCATATTTACGATAGCAAATACCAGTAAATGTGGCATATGCATGTGTGGCTTCCAGATTAGCTATCCGTTTAGCCGGACTTAAATTATAATTCCAGCATTTTACACTATCACCGTGGGTTTCAAATTGAAATCCCAGAAAATTTGAGCCGGAAACGGCCAATGTAAAACCTAGCCTTGGATCACGATTTTTGTAAGGTTGTTTAGGATCAAACAACGGTGATTCATCAATTTGCTTACCATCGGTACATTCCCAAGAATCCGCCAACTGATAGGATGGTTTTTTGTTGGTGTGTCCCATCGCATTTCGACTTCCAAAAAAGCGGAACAGTGAATGCATATAAGTTCCTTTCAGATACTGAACTGCAAAGATTATTTCTTTTGAACCTTGTCCTGCATATTGGAACAAATCCATATAACTGTTATTCAAGATAAATTCAGTGCCTTCAAGTGCCATTACTTTTTGAGCAGAACTGATAGCTACATCCCAATTATTATTATACAATGCAACTCTGGAAGCCAAAGACCAAGCTGCACCTTTTGTCGCTTTTCCTGAAGTTGGTTTATTCTGTTGTGGCAGATATTGAGCACATTGGTCAAGTTCGGCCAAAATAAAGTTAACAACTTCTTCTTTTGAATTACGTGGCATTTGGGCTTCCGAAAGTGTTAATGGAGTTTCTACAAGAGGCACACCTCCATATAATTCGACCAGATAACTGTAAAAAAGCGCCCGCAAGAAACGTACTTCTGATTCGTATTGTTTATATGCAGCTTCAGGAATGACACTTTTACCGCGTTCCATATTTGCCAGCACATAATTACATTTGGCAATACCGGCATACATATTGGTCCAAAAGGCTACAATTAAACCATTTCGGGAATCCACCGAACCACGGCCAACAGCTTGAAGGGTAGAACCGTTTCGATCCCACTCGATATCTGAAGCTGCATCAAGACATAAATGAAATGGCATACCTTCAAAATTATACCACAACGTACTATAGCAGCCGGCTACCGCCATCTTAAGTTCAGTCTCGTTCGAAAGAAATGTAACATCCGAAGGATTATTCAACGGATAACGGTTCAAATAATCTTCACAGCTAAAAAGCGTTAATGCAAAGACAATTACAATCAGTTTTATATATGATTTCATCTTAGTTAAATTTAGAATTTGACATCCAGACCAAAACTGTAAGTTTTAACCTGTGGATAATATCCACCGTTCCCAACAGGAGCTTCCACATCGTAACCATCCCAGAAATTATCAAGAGTAAGCAGATTTTGACCGCTGAAATAGATACGCAATTGTTGAGCTTTAATTTTATTCATAATGCGTTTGGGCAATGTGTACCCTAATTGTATGTTTTTTAAACGAACATAAGAAGCATCGCGCATCCAGAAACTCGAAGTTTGTTCGTTGTTGGTTTCATTGAAAGCAAAACGAGGGAACATTGCATCACGGTTATCAGGGGTCCATCGGTCTTTGTGTTGTTCTTGAACAGTTCCTCCCATTACGAATGGCATAATTCCCTGATCACGGATCAACCCATCAGCTTTCCCTACGCCTTGCAGGAAAAAGGAAAAGTCGAAGTTTTTATACTTAGAATTGAAGGTAAAACCAAACGTATAGCGTGGAATGGTATGACCAATAATAGTATAGTCATTTGAATTGATGATGGAGTCATTGTTCATGTCAACGTACTTGATATCGCCGGGAGCAATACTTCCGAATTGTTTAGCATTCTTGTATTTGCCGGTTTCGTCAAAATCCGCTTTTGTAATAAAACCATCCGCTTTCAGTCCATAAAGTGAGTACATTGGTTGACCCTCATGATTAACGGTTATACCCGTCTTATTAACTCCCCTTAAATCAAGAACTTTATTTTTAACATCCGAAATATTTATTCCAATTTCGTATTTGAATTCATGTTCCCAATCGGAGTAATTAATTCCCAAATCCCATCCCTTGTTTTCTACCACTCCGGCATTTTGTGCCGGGGCATTCATCCCGATGATTTTAGGAATATCCAAAGGAAGCAGAATATCGTCCGTTTTTTTGTAATAATAATCTGCCGTGATATTGAGTTTATCCAGCAAGGTTACATCGACACCTATGTTTGACGACGTAGTTGTTTCCCACGAAATTTCAGTATTTGCTAGATCGGTAATTCCAGCACCACTTAATACTTGTTTATCGAAAACATATTTAAGGCCGAGGTTTACATCCGAAGAAAACGGATATGAACCAATATTTTGGTTCCCAAGTTTTCCCCAGGATGCTCTCAGTTTTAAGTTGTTTATCTTATCTTTTAGATTAGCAAAAAATGGTTCTTCTGAAATACGCCATCCGGCGGAGAAAGATGGGAAAACTCCCCATTTGCGTCCTTGAACAAATCGGGACGAGCCATCGTAACGGAAGTTTCCTTCAAACAAATACTTATCCAGATAGGAATAATTTAAACGTCCGAAAAAAGACTGCAAAGCCCATTCAGATGCCCATCCGTATGATTTTTGGTTCAATTCACCTCCTGAATTAAGAACAGGATAGTTTGGGAACGCGAAACTTTCGCGGTAGCCGGTAAGCCCGTCATTACGATAATCTTCCTGCTGAAACCCAAACAAAACTTTTACTCCATGTTCACCAAAAGCTTTATCAAAAGTTACTGTACTTCGGATGTTATTGGTAAGATTACGATTATTGGAGGCACTTAATGTGCTTTTCTGGGGAGCTAGATAACTAGCTGAACCATCCCACCTATAAGTCTGTATAGCTTTTATAAATGAAGAGCTACTTGATTGCCAATAATTAGGGGAGTATGCAAAATCAGCATACAACCATTTTACAGGTTGGTATTTTAGGATGATGTTCATTGTTACCGAAGGAGCTTCATCGTACCTAATCCCTCCATCTTGACTAAAGGCAATCGGATTGTCACCATTCCAACCTTCACCCCACTGTCCGGTCGTCAGAACGCCAGTCTGATTGGCTGGAATCCTTCCTGACCAATGGATTGCTTCGCTGGTTCCACGTGAAGGCTCGGTCAGTTTCGATTGCATGATGTGCGCATCAATTTGAGTAGAAAACGTTTTTGTCAATTGAAGATCGGTATTTAACCGGATGGTGTATCGTTTATAGCTGGTATTCTCCATGATACCGTCTTGATCCAGATAACCCATTGAAACTGCAATTTTTGCTTTCTCTGTTCCACCCATCATGGTTAAAAAATGACTCTGCATAAATCCGTTTTTGGTCAAAACCTTATCATACCAATCGGTATCGGGGTATTTATCCGGATTGCTAGCCATATTTTCACGGTATTCCTGAATATATGCGTCAGAATAAAGCGGTGATTTTCCTGAATTCACGTAGGCCTCATTAGTTAATGTCATATGATCAATAGCACCAACCATATCAGGCAAATTGGTCGGACTCTGGTATCCAACATATGAATTATATGATACAGACATTTTCCCAAATTCCGCCCGTTTGGTAGTTACCAAAATAACCCCATTTGCAGCTCTTGAACCATAAATTGAAGAGGATGCAGCATCCTTCAAAACAGAAATTGATTCAATCATTGAGGGATCTATATTGTTGAGTCCCATTTCAATTCCGTCAACCAAAATCAATGGATTACTATCTCCTAATGTTGTTTTACCGCGAATACTAATTGTACCTCCATCGCGTCCGGGCTGCCCTGAGCGCTGTGTAACTACCACTCCGGGAGCAACACCTTGCAATACCATTGACGATTGAGCAACTTGTCTGCGTGAAAGAGCTTCTCCGTCAAGGGAAGTGATTGCTCCGGTAAGATTAACCTTTTTTTGTGTTCCATAACCCACAACAACTACTTCATCAACACCTATGGTTTCATCTTCCAGAACAATATTTATTACAGCCTGGTTTCCTACTACAATTTCTTTGGATTTCATACCAACAAAAGAAAATTGCAAGGTGGCATTTTCAGGAATATTCGAAAGTGAATAATTTCCATTTGTATCCGTAATAGTGCCGTTCGTGGTGCCTTTCACCACCACCGAAACACCAGGGAGTGATGCGCCGGAGGAGTCGGTGACTTTACCTGAAACGGATTTTTGCTGCTGCATGCCATTGTTTTGCTGCTCCGAAGGTTTTACAATAATGTTTTTCCCCGCAAACTCGTAGGTAAGCGACAGCTCCGACAACATACTTTTCAGTATATCATCGATGGTTTTGTTCCGGAAGTCAACGCTAATGGTTTTGTTTTCATCAATCTGACTTTTGTTGTAGAAAAAATACACTTCCGATTGCCGTTCAATTTCATCAAAAACCTGTGAAATGGTTGCATTCTTCATTTTCAGATCCAAACGGGTATTCTGCGCCGAAACACTGGCCGAAACCTGCAGAACCGTAAGAAGTATCAGAAAAAAGTTAAGTTTCATGATTAACCAGATTTTCTTGAACGAGTGCAAAGAGCACTCATTCGATTGTCGAATAATTTTCATAAATTTGGTTGTTTTTAATTAAAAAATGATTTTCGTTTTTTCGCATTTACTGCGTTTTTTCAACAGGGACAGTTCGCAGCTGTTCCTGTTGTTTTTTATCCCGGCTCTTCCCCGGAAACGCAGACATAAAAAGCAAAGCAGTTATTTCCTCATAGATTTTTGTTTTAAGTTTATATGGTGTTAGTGTCTCTATTCTTTCAACTTAATCATTAAAGCGAACTCTATTCCGTCCGAAGAAAGATTCTCTCTTTGATGATAATTAATTCGCGGACGGCTGTCAAAACTTCACCCAAACCCAGGGTGGCGTTCGTTCCTCACTTACCGTTCGGCTGAGCTCACGTCGAAGCCTGGGCTATTATATTGCCACCCTTTCAGTGTTAAAAACTACCTCATTCAACTGTTTTCAGAACAAATTTATATATGCAACAATCACTGGACAACTTTGAACTTTGAACTTGAAATCTGGAACTATTTGCTACTTCAACCAGATATCCCGTCCATTCATCCGGTACTTCATGTTGGTTGTTTGTTCAAGCGCTTCGAGCGCGCTGAAAATATTTTGTTCGTATTCAAACATTCCCCTAAAACGCAGGTGCAAAAGCGAATCGTTTTCCAGATGTATCCTGACATCGTACAATCTTTCCAATTCCCGAATAATAGTCTGCAAATCAGCATCTTTAAATACATACTTACCGTCTTTCCATGCGGTATGCAAATACGTATCAACCTTTCCGAGCGTTATTCTTTTTTCAGAAATGTTGTAAACGAGTTGTTCACCTGGTTTTAGCTCAACAGGTTTGGTTGCACTTCCATTCAGACTAAATTCAACACTTCCCTCTTCCAGTGTCGTCTCCACCTTATTTTCTCCGGAATAAGCTTTTAGATTAAAAACAGTTCCCAATACCCTGATTTGAGCATGTTCTGTAGTTACCACAAATGGTTTGTATTTGATTTTGGAGACTTTGAAGTAGGCTTCGCCGTCGAGTTGAACTTCGCGAATATTTCCGTTTAAGGTCGGATCATACTTGATGGTTGTTCCGGCATTCAACCAAATTTGTGTTCCATCGGCAAGCACACATTTCGAAATTTGCCCTTTAGGTGCAGTTACTTCGCACAACTGAGTTTCTATGCTTGTTCTTGATGAACCCAGATACCAACCGATTCCAAGCATGACAGGCAATGCCAGAATAGCGGCCACTCTGAATAACCAGGAAGGCAAACTAAACGTTTTTAAAGGTTTTGAAATATGTTGAATGATTTGGCCTTTGATCTTTTCGCGGTCGGAAATGATTTCGGAAGCAGCAAAATAAGCTGGACTCTTGTCCCAAATCCGCTTACTTTCTTCAAAAATCTGTTTGTTGCGCGGTGATTCGCCAATCCAATGAGTCAATTTATCCGTTTCAGCCGGAGTCACTTCTCTACTCAGAAATTTGGCTATTAAAAGTTCAATATCGTTGATTTCGTTTTCCATTCGTCAGCCGGGAATTCATTTAATTAACCCTTTGACGATTTGATCTTATAATACCCTGTAAGGAAGTTGAAGTTTTTTGGGGGAAATAAAGGTCAGCAGCTGTACCATCTGATAATCAGACAATTCTTTTCGAAGTTTTTTCATGGCAATACCAATTTGCATCTCCACGGTTTTAACTGAAATGTTTAACCGGGTGGCAATCTCCGAATATTTCAATTCTTCGAAACGGCACAGTAAAAATATTTCACGGCATTTCTCCGGAAGGTTCTGGATTGCCCGGTTGATACGATCGGCCAATTCGGCTTCTTCCATTAAATCGGTCATTTCCTCCGGTTCACTTTTATCGAGCGACGAGAGGTAGCGTGCCTCTACTTTTTTGTGTTTCAGCACATCCAGGGCTGCATTGTGCACCGAATGATAGAGGTACGATTGAAGTGAACTGACCAGTAGTTTGTCGCGCTTGATCCACAAATCAACAAATACCTGTTGTACGATTGAGCGTGATAAATCGAAATCACAGAGAATTTTATCGGCAAAAAAACAAAGACGGGAATAGTACAAATTAAAAGCTTTGTTAAAAGCAGCTTCATTGCCTTTTTTGATTTCTTCATACAGAATAGAATCTTTCTCCTGCGCCATGCGGTAAAATTAATAACATTTTTGAGGAAGAAAAACAAAAAAAAACATAGACAAAGGTCCTCATGCGGAATCTGATCCAACGGAGCCAAGACCTCCGTTACTTGAATTACCCCTGCCTACAAGATAAATTAATGACAAACGGCTTAAAATGGATGAAATATGCGGAAGTAAAATTAAACGATCATTTAAAATCCTTTCGGTATTCCGATGGTGTTTTCTTCATGATGTCTTTGAAATAGTGATTGAAATTAGCCAGGTTATTATACCCGCATTCAAAGCAAATCTGGGTGATTTGCTTATCCGTTTCAGCCAACAATTTAGCGGCTATGCCAATCCTCACATTTTTCACGTAGTCCATAAAAGTTTGGTTGGTCTTCTTCTTAAAATAACGGCAAAACGAACCGGGTTCTTTGTAAACTAAAGCTGACGCATCTTTGAGTTTAATTCCTTCATGGATATTCTGAAAAACATATTCGTAAACCTTGTTGATCTGATCATTGTCCTTTTCGTGAACATTAGGCTGAGAAGAAGGAAGCGCCAGGTAATCGCGTTCTTCAATTTGAAGTAAAAAGTGAAATACTCTCAGTAATTCGATATACAGTTCCAGTCCTGATAAATTAACCATTTTCACAAGTAAAGAAGCCACTTTCTCGGCTTTTTTCCCTTTAAACGAAATTCCATTTTCAGCCTCTTTCAGCAAGGTTACCACCCGTTCCAATTCAGGAACATTAAAGAAATCGGAATTGATAATATTTTCATAAAAATGAGTTACGATGCATTCCGGTTCTGTATCTGGTTCAGTCTCCAAAACTTCCCAGCAATGGTAGATATTGGGTCCCAAAAGGACCAAATCACCTTTGGTATAGCTCGAAATATGATTACCTACAATCCGCCTTCCGGATCCCGATATGATTAAATTAAGCTCAAAATTCTTATGCGAGTGAATTTTGTCAGATTTGGGATCCATCGTTAATTGCCGCGTAATAAATGTCTTCTTATACGGTACTAATATTTTCTCATAGACAAATTCCATATTAGCCTTTTTTAACTTTCGGATTCAAATATAATTGATTATTCTAATATTCTTGTTAAAATACTATGCAATTAGAACAAAATAAGAGAAGTAAAATTTTGACCAATCCATTTCCTTTGATTATAGAAATCGAATGAATGAAATATAATTATAAAGACATATCTTCTATTAAATAATCTCTAATAAATTATTCATGAAACTGATGCTAAAAGGAATAATTCCTCCTGTTATATCTCCTCTTAAAAACGGCAAAGAGCTTGATATTAAAGGATTAGAGAATTTAATCGAATATCTCATCGCCGGAGGAGTTCATGGTTTATTTATGCTCGGAACAACCGGTGAAGCCACCAGCATCAGTTATGAACTTCGTAAAGAACTTCTCAAACGGACCAGCGAAATTGTTAATCACCGGATTCCGGTCGTAGTTGGTATTACAGACACATCACTTGAAGGTTCCCTTGAAATTGCAGAATATTCGGCAAGTTTGGGATTAGATGGAGTTGTTATTGCACCTCCTTACTATTTGCCCATTACCCAGGAAGAAATGAGGGAGTACTTGGAGGACCTTGCTCCAAAATTACCTCTTCCTTTTATGATGTATGATATGCCAGGGTGCACTAAAATACACATGTCAATCGGAACAATCAAAAAAGCAAAAGAATTGGGCGCTATCGGTGTAAAAGATAGTTCAGGAGATATGACATACCTGTACTCCCTGATTCAGGAATTTAGAGACTCACCAGATTTTTCCATTATCGCAGGAACTGAATTATTTTTACCTGAAACCATTTTGCATGGTGGTCATGGCGCTGTTGCCGGAGGTGCAAATCTCTTCCCGAAATTATTTGTAGATTTATACGATGCATCTTTAGAGCGGGATCTTGATCGTATTGAGATTCTTCGCGACAAACTTATCCTGATCAACGATTTGGTTTATGATATCAGTAAACACTCTTCAAGGTACATTAAAGGAATAAAATGTGCCCTGTCGGCGATGGATATTTGCGATGATTTCGTGGCTTTGCCGATTCGCCGATATGGTAAAGAAGAGCGCAGAATTATTGAAAAAAATATTCAAGTCCTGAAGGAAATGATAAATTGACCGGACTTGCTCTTCAAACGTTTGAAATTCCAATTTAATGAAACTACCTGTACTTGACCTTATTGTTTTTGTTGTCCTCACCTTTGGGAATGTAATTTTTGGCGCCAGTTTTTTCTTTAAAAACAAGACTTCATCCCAATTCACTTCAGGTGGTGGCAAACTACCGGCATGGGTGGTCGGGATGTCAATTTTCGCAACTTTTGTCAGCAGTATTAGTTTTTTAGCGTTACCCGGCAAAGCTTATATGTCGAACTGGAATGCTTTTGTATTTAGCCTCTCTATTCCAATTGCTTCTATTCTTGCCGTTAAGTTTTTTATCCCGCTTTACCGGGGTCTTGGAAGCATTTCAGCTTACAATTATCTTGAAATCCGTTTTGGTACCTGGGCAAGGATTTATGCCTCTACCTGCTATATATTAACTCAGTTGATGCGCACCGGGGCAATCCTTTTATTGCTCGCATTACCGCTCAATGCCTTGTTTGGATGGAACGTCAGAACAATAATTATTGTCACCGGGATAGCCGTAACCATTTATTCGATGCTTGGAGGTATCCAGGCAGTTATCTGGACTGACGCGATCCAGGGAATTATTCTGATTGTTGGTGCAATCGTTTGTGCCATTATCCTGACTTTTTCAATGCCTGAAGGACCAGGCCAGATATTCGAAATTGCAGCCGCCAACCATAAATTCAGCCTGGGAAGTTTTGGCGCCAGCCTGACCGATTCAACGTTCTGGGTCGTTCTGATTTATGGTTTATTTATAAATCTCCAAAATTACGGCATCGATCAAAACTACGTCCAACGCTACATGACAACCAGTTCTGAAAAAGAGGCAAAATCCTCAGCGCTATTCGGTTCGTTGTTGTATATTCCCGTTTCAATTGTGTTCTTCTACATCGGAACAGCGCTCTTTGCCTATTACACCGCCCGACCTGAATTATTACCAGCCGAACTTAAAATTCAAGGCGCCGGCGATAAAGTATTTCCGTATTTTATCGTGAATGGTCTTCCAATGGGCATTACCGGCCTGTTAATTGCATCCATATTTGCAGCTGGAATGAGCACTGTTGCTACGAGTATAAACAGCACTGCCACCATAGTTTTATCTGACTATTATAAACGCTATTTTAACAAAAATGCCAGCGAAAAATCATCCATGAACGCTCTGTACACTTCA
Source organism: Bacteroidota bacterium (assembly GCA_030684645.1). GTDB lineage: Bacteria > Bacteroidota > Bacteroidia > Bacteroidales > Prolixibacteraceae > Aquipluma. The sequence continues at coordinate 16,920 of JAUXUF010000312.1, forward strand.
TCGTTAATATTTGGAGCGCTGGGTATAATTATCGCTCTGACACTCGTTGGAGTGGAGAGTGTGCTGGATGCCTGGTGGGGACTGGCCTCCATTTTTAGCGGTGGTATGCTCGGATTGTTTCTCCTTGGATATCTCTCAAAACGAGTACGAAATATCGATGCTGCAATTGCAGTGATCGTTGGGGCCTTGCTTATTATTTGGATGAGTTTGTCACCGATATATTTCACCGAAGGGAAGCTGTTAGCTTTCCGAAGTCCGTTCCACACCAACCTGACCATCGTTTTCGGGACTCTCGCCATTTCTCTGATTGGATTTGTACTGGCCAAATTATTTGCGAAGAAACCTACTCAAATCTATATACCTGGAAACGGGAATTAATCAAACACATAGTAATCGATCCGTCTCTCCTAAAACTACACCCATTTTAAATGGTGTTTGGCCTGAAGAGCAATAATTTAAATCAATAATTATCCTGAATATGAGAATAATCCAGCTATTTTCAATACTGTTTCTGTTTGCATCGCTAAACGGCATAGCACAGATCAGAAACGCGAAGAATGCGATTGTTAGTGAAGAACTTATTTTCCCTGTTCAAAATGAGCACACGCATGGGAGCAGTGTCGTCTCGCTGCCCAATGGCGATTTGTTGGCTGCCTGGTTTCAGGGCAGCGGCGAACGCAGCGCTGATGATGTCCGGGTAATGGGTGCCCGGTTAAAAAAAGGAGTTAAAACCTGGACCGCACCTTTTTTAATGGCTGATACCAAAGGAATACCTGATTGTAACCCGGTTCTTTTTCTAAACCGGAAAGGAAAGTTATTCCTTTTTTGGGTGGCTGTTCAGGCCAACAAATGGGAAGATGCCATTTTGAGGTTCCGCACTACAACCAACTACAACGGCAATGAGGCGCCGGTTTGGGAATGGCAGGATGATATTTTACTAAAACCTGACGAGAGTTTCGTGAAAGAAGTGGAAAAGCGGTTCAAAGAATTACCTGACAAGCAGGCCGGATGGGCCGCCTATGCTCCTCAGTATGATGATATGATTAAAGAAGCCTGCAAGGATCTGCGAAAAAGGAGCTTTGGCTGGATGGGCCGAATCCACCCGATTACACTCGAAAGCGGACGAATTCTTTTGCCACTTTATAATGATGGGTTCAACTTTTCGATGGTCGCCATTTCAGATGATGATGGTACAACCTGGAGACCAAGCCTTCCGATTGTTGGCCGCGGCCCAATCCAACCTTCCCTTGCCATAAAGAAAAACGGGAACATCGTTGCCTACATGCGCGACAGTGGCGATGCGCCGGCACGGGTTCACACCAGTATCTCTTCAGACGATGGCGAATCGTGGAGCGCCTCTCAAAAAACTGATATCCCGAATGAGGCCAGTGTAGAAGTTTGTGTCATGAAAGATGGTAAATGGGCCTTTGTCGGAAATAACATCACTGACGGACGTTACCAGTTATCCATCTTCATTTCCGACGACGAAGGTGCAAGCTGGAAATGGAAAGATCTGATAGAATATGAACCCGATCATAAAGGAAGTTTCTCTTACCCTTGTCTGATACAAACCAGCGATGGACTTTTAAATCTTTCGTATTCCTATGCGATGGGAGAAGGCAAAAAATCGATCAAACACGTAGTGATCGATCCGAAAAAGATTTTACAATAAACAATATGTCTCCCAAGTATATAAATTATGAAGAATAATTTCAACTTAAGTTTTGTCTCTGCGGCTCTCCGCGAAAAACTCTGTGATTCTCTGCGTTTAATTTTTTACCGCTGAGATACGCAAAGAAGACGCAAAGAACCGCAGAGAAACTCATTTCATATATTTTCAGGAAAGTAAACGGATACTCCTATAACTTAATCAAGCAAACGTAATGACAGCAATCCATAATAAGCAGGAAAGAAAACCAGGAATTAAAGAATTGAGATATCAGTATTTGATCCGACTCATGGGCTCGATGATCATTATATTTTCATTCCCAACCTTCCTATCAGCCCAAAAATTAAATTTGGAATTAAAATGGACCACCAATCAGAAATGTTTTTTGGAAAGTTCGGCAACGGTTGCCGACATAGACAACAACGGATCGGATGAAGCGATCGTTGCATCGCAGGAAGAATTGATCGCGGTAGGAAAAAGTGGGAACAGTTTGTGGCGATGGAAAGCCAGGGGTCGTTTTATGACCTATCCGGCAGTTCTCAAACGTGCGGGAGAACTTGCTTTGATTTATGCCGCCGATTATACCGGTCAACTGACTTGCCTCAATGGAAACGGCAAAGTTGTTTGGCAGGCTGACCTGAATGCCGGGTCAGAATGGTCGGCCAGCGTAGTCGCCGACCTCGATGGAAATGGTTCATTCGAAATCATACAAACCGATCTAAAAAAAACTGTTTGGATATTTGATGCACTGACTGGCAAACTGAACAGAAAGACAAGCTTATCCGGAGGATTATTGGTAAGTCCGGCTGTTGGTGATTTGACCGGTGACGGTAGATCAGAAATTGCGATTGCATCCAATGATGGATCAATCACCGTTTTACGAAGCGATTTATCGGAGTTGTGGAAGTATAAAATTGGCGGGTTTTCCGAGACCTGGTCAACTTCAGCGCCCGTCATGTTTAGTGCATCGGATGGAAAAAACTACCTGGTTGCAGCTTCGGGTACCGGTGAGGTATTTTGTTTCGATGCCCAGGGGAAACCGGTATGGCAATATCCAACAAACGTCCCGGTATCATCATCCATCTCAGTGGGTGATTTTGATCAGGATGGACAAACTGATATTTTTCTCATCACTCAAACCGGGTTAATTTATCGTTTTGATGAGCATGGCAATGTGATTTGGAAAATCGACATGCAAGGACGTAGTTTGGCCCCCGGAGCTATTGCAGATATCAACAACGACGGCAAATCGGAATATGTACTTTCAACTCAGAATGGTCATGTTTTGGTACTGAATAATGTTGGAGAGGTGATTTTTGATTATCAGCTTCCTTCGCGCACCATCAATGTCACCCCTTCCATCGGAAATATTACCGGCAATCCGGATAAACTTGATTTGTTCCTCACCGGTGGTGAAGCAGGCCTGACCTATTGTTTCGAAACTCCCGGAACAAAAAAATCATCCATTCAGTGGTCAAACTACCGTGGAAATGCACAAAATACAGGATCGTGGTTTGGCCTGATCCAATCAGACGAACTCCGAATGGTTCCGCAAAACCTCGCCTGGAACAAACTATTAACCGGAGAGCGGGTTCAATTTAATATATCGAATCCAAAACCAGTATCAAATCCGCTAAAGGCTGCTGCGATTTGCATCAGTCCTGATGGAGCAAAGCACAATGCCATTGCAAATATTCAGGGAAAAGAGGGGCAATTACTCTTGCCGGTTGACTTTACGCTTCCCGGTATTTACAAATTCAGCTGGACCCTGACAACCAATGATGGAAAGGAATTGCTTTCCTCCTCGCGTGAAGTCAGCCTTCAGGCCTTTGAAAACGACCGGGCATTGGCCAAACTTTCGGTCAGCGCTCTAAATACTTCAGCAGACAAGGTTGAAGAGATATTGCCTTTGTCGGCCAATGCCCTTCGAAATGAAGCTTTTCAACTTCAGGCAACAGACCAGGCGGTTTCAGCACAGCAGCAAATGGTGCCAGTCAGCGAAGCCGGGACAGTTCAGGCTACGGTGAAAAATACGGCAAAACTAAACGAACAGTCCAAACGCGCCCTCCTGATCAGCGAAATTGTGCGCAAAGCGGCCAGTCTTGGATCGGAAACCAGCCTGATTGCCTTTGAAGGAAGCAAATGGGAAAACCGCAATGTGGACCAGCAATTGCCAACCAAAGTCGAAAATCCGGTTTTGATCAGTCATGCGGCAGTTCCCGGCGAACATCAGCCGGTTCCGCTGGTACTTTTTAATGTAACCGATCATCTGCTCAATGTAAGAGTAGTCACTGAAAATCCGGATAAGGAAATCAAAGTTACTGCAATGCGATCAATCAATACAGCCACTTCTTTGGGTGAAGAATCCTGGGATGCGTTACCTGAAATCGACGAATCCGGAGTGATCAGCATTCCCTCACTTTCCAGCCGCGAAGTTTGGTTAGATCTTAAAATAGACGAGGCTAAACCGGGCAAACATGATCTTGAGATTACGTTACAGGCACTCAATGGCGCCGGAGTTTTGGATGCCCCAACCAATCCACATGCAGTTCCGGCCCCTGAAACTAAAGTAAAGATTTCGCTTGATGTTCTTCCATTCAAAATGGCGCCATCAGGAGATTTCAGGCTTTGTACCTGGTCCCCTTCAACTGGTCCTGAAGTAGAAAGTCTGCTTGCCCACGGAAATAATGTTTTTCTGTTGGCCCAGCCCAAATTCAAATTCAACGATAAAAATGAATTGGTCGGTTTTGATTATTCGGATTTCGATCAGATCATCGCTCAATTTAAAGGTCATGATGTTTTCTTCTTAGTTTCGGGATTACCGGCAATAAGCGATGAATTCGCCAGTGAAGCGTATAAAAAACAATTAAGTTTTTACCTGAAGGATTTGGTGAACCATCTGGCATCAAAAGGAATAGACATCGATCACTTTTCATTATATCCCATTGATGAACCAGGCGGAAACGGGTGGAAAGCAATAAATACACTGGTTCAATTCGGGGAAATGGCTGCTGCTGTAAACCCTGATGTGATGCTCTATCAGGATGGGGGCGGCGAATTGCCCATGTTCGAGGCAATGGCAAAATGTGTGGATGTCTGGGTTGCCCCATTTGATTGGGTAGCAGATCAAAGCCCCGAAATGAATGTGATGCGGACGACCGGAAAATTACTTTGGTCGTACAATTGTTCCTACAGCTCTTCACGGCCAATCGGTCCGAATATTAAGAATATTAACCTGATTTATGAATACCGGACTGCTGCCCTACTTGCCCTGAGAAATGGCGGAAGCGGGATCGGTTTTTGGTGTTATAATTCAGTGAGCGAGAATCCCTGGTCGCGCATGAAAATGGAATACAACCTGGTTTACACCGGAAAGACCAAATCGGTTACAAGCCGTCGGTGGGAAGCTGTCCGGGAGGGAATTGAAGATTACCGGATCTTGGCAGCTTTAAAAGAATATTTAAAACCTGATGCCAAGGTTGATGATAATGTCCGCAATAAAATTGAACATTTATTGAAGACAAGCTTACCCAATCTGGTTGATCCGGGTTCCCAGGCCATGAAACTGGGTCAGTCGCGCGAGGTGTTTGACCTGGTGTGCAGCGATTCAAAAATGGATGCTTTCAGAAATGAAATGATTTCGTGTATTCAATCAATTACAGCAGCTAACACTAAAAACTGGGCTGAAAAGCTTGGTTTCCAGAAAGGGAAAAAAGTATTGCTCCTTCATATCGATGATGCAGGAATGTGCCCGGAAGCAAATGCTGCAACAGAAAAATACATTGAAAAAGGTGATTTGACGTCAGCAGCGGTGATGATGCCTTGTGTAAACGCAGAGGCCATGATCGCATGGGCGAACAAACATCCTTTAGCCGATATTGGCGCACATCTGACCTTGACCAGCGAGTGGCAAAACTACCGCTGGGGACCGGTATCAGATCCTGCAAAAATACCTGGATTGGTTGATCCGTTTGGGAAATTCTACCACGAAGTTCCTGAAGTGGTGATGCATGCTTCAGCCAAAGAAGTTGAGGTTGAAATCCGCGCGCAAATTGAAAAATCAATCGCACTGGGACACAGGCCAACTCATATCGATACGCACATGGGAACCTTGTATGGCTCACCGGAATATGTCAAAGTTTTCCTGAAAGTGGCAGAAGAATACCATATTCCAGGAAATATCATTGACCTTTCTGATCCGCAGGTAGCCAGTTTTTTCAGAAAGGCCGGCTACCCCATTACCGATGAAGTGATCAGCAATGTAGGTGAGTATCGGTTGCCCAAACTGGACAATTTTTCCAGTGTTCCCGAAGGCAAAACCTACGAAGAAAAACGCGGTAACTTCTTCAATCTTGTAAAATCCCTGAATCCGGGATTAACTGAAATTATTTTTCATCCGGCGGCATTATCCGAAAATCTAAAATCAATCACTGGAACCTGGCAGCAAAGGGTTTGGGAAAGCGAATTATTTGCAGACCCGGTGGTAAAGCAGTTTTTTATGGATGAGGGGATTGTGATCACCAACTGGAAAGAAATCATGAAACGATTTGACGCAAAAAAATAATGGACGCTTCCAACAGACTGATTTCCGTCGATGTTTTTCGTGGACTGACTATCGCGGCCATGATCCTGGTGAATTAACCTGGGATTTCACTGTCAATGAAACGGATTTTACTGAAATTGTTATACCTTCAAATTTGGAAATGGAAAAGGAAAATAAGTAAACTTTTAATCTGTTTAAACCATGGCAACCAGACTGCCCTGACCTGGGAAGGACGCAGTTGTAATCCGCATGAAATTGAAGGAGCCAGCGTTGGCGTTGTTTTCTACGGTGAGAAAGGTTCGATGGCCATGCAGGGTGGAAATGATTATACCATCCTGGGATTAGACAAAAAAGTGATCAAAAAAGTAAAAAGTGATGTGGTCATTGATTCTTCCAACCTGATGAATCCGGGCGAGAAACTGGACGCACTTCATCTTCAAAACTTTTTTGATGGAATTACCAGGGGTGAAGAATTACATTCAGGAATTGTTGGAGGACACAATAGTACCTTGCTGGTTCAGTTGGGAAATAACTTTATAAAATAAAAAAACATGCTGCCTTTAAGTGATTTATTAAAACTGAAACGCTGGAACACTCCAACAATCTACAATGGATGGGAACAGATTACAAAGCGATCCAGAACTACAGGGTTTAACCTCGAAGAGACCAGAGATTTTATGCCTGAATTTGGACCGATGATCGGCTATGCCATTACCGTTACGATAAAACCTTCTACCCCCGGATCAAATCCTGATGCCTGGGCTGAATACCGGAAATATATGGCTTCAATTCCGGGACCTAAAATAATTGTGATGCAGGATCTGGACAAACCAAACGTGATTGGCTCGTTCTGGGGAGAAGTGAGCGCCAATACCCACAAAACACTCGGTTGTGTCGGTGTTATTGTGGATGGCGCCATCCGCGACCTCGATGAAATGAAAAGCGCCGGATTCAAAGCACTTGCCCGCCGGCTTTGTGTTGGACATGCCTACGCTTCTCCCGTCAGCTGGGGTGAACCGGTTGAAGTATTCGGGACAAAGGTGAATCCGGGTGATCTTATTCATGCCGACAAACATGGGTTCCTGATTATTCCGGTGGAAGACCAATCACGCATACTTGAAGCTGCTATCTTTATGGATAACAACGAATGTGAAACGGTCATCCATGCCGCGCTGGCCTACGACCGCGTTGAAGATCAAATGAAAATTGCTGATAATATGAATGAGGCCGCCAAAGCATTTAACAAAGAAGCTGTGACCGCATTTAGTAAAGATGGAGAATGGAAATAATGATTGGACAAGAATTCAGGGATGCATTGCGTTCCGGTAAAACAGTGTACGGTACTTTGATTACATCTTCATCACCAAAGATGTTTGATGTAACGCTCAGCCTGGGACTCGACTATGTATTTTTATGTAGCGAACATGTATCCTACAATCCGGAAACCTTGAGTTGGATGTGCAGAGCCTTCAAAGCTGCCGGTATTAATCCCGTTGTCCGAATTCCGGAACCCAATCCTTTTCTGGCGACCCAGGCACTGGATGCGGGCGCAGGAGCCATCCTGGTTCCTTATGTCGAAAACATCGAGGATGTTTATGAGCTTGTCGGGGCGGTAAAGTATCGCCCGTTAAAAGGAAAAAAACTAAAAAAAATACTGTACGGTGAAGAAAAACCTACACCAGAACTGGAAGCTTATCTGAAGAAACACAATCAAAATCACACACTGCTTCTCAACATCGAAAGCCCTGCCGGTGCTGCCAGCATGGAACAATTCTTTTCTATTCAATCGGTTGACGGACCAGGTGTTGATGGGATTGTCATTGGTCCGCACGATCTTTCTACTTCCTACAATATGCCCGAAAAATACCTAAGTCAGGAATTCCTTGATCTGAGTTGCGGAATTATCAAAAAAGCCAGGGCTTGTGGTGTTGCCGCAGGTGGGCACAATGGTTCAAGAGCTACGCTGGACCTGCAGATCGAGTGGGCAAAAGCAGGGGCGAATATCATTTTGCACAGCTCCGACATGTTTTTGTTTGCTGATAAATTACAGGAAGATTTGAACCGTATCCGTGAGGTCAAAGGAGAGAAAGTTAATCAAGAACGGACCGGAGATAATATATAAAATGACCAAACAATGAATACACGAAGATCCTTTATAAAAACCATCAGTACAGGAACTGCACTTTCTGCTTTTGCCCTCTCCTCCACAGGAATTACCAATGCCTTGCCTGGAGCAAAGATATCTCCGGTAAATAAGCCCATTCGTATAGGAATCATCGGCGCCGAAAATTCACATACCATTGGCTTTGGAAAACTGTTTAATATCGACAAACTGTTTCCGGGAGTTGAAGTAAAATATGTATGGGGCGAAACGGAAGAATTTGCCAGAGCCGCAATGGACAAAGGGCAAATCCCCAATAGGATGGAAGATCCTATGGAAATGCTCGGTAAAATTGAAATCGCAAATCGAAGACCATATTCCGGGGAAAAACTATACCGACATGGTCGAAATGTTCCGTTCGGGTAAAGAACCTCTGGCACACGAAAGTATCCTGAAATGTGTTGCTGTGCTGGAGGCAAT
>JAUXUF010000319.1 GCA_030684645.1 Bacteroidota bacterium
CCTCGTACAGAATTGAATTAAAAGGTGAAAGTTTAAGAAAAAAACGGTAAAATTGTCAGTCATTAGAATTCTCTGAACCATCATTCCTGAGGGGGGTCAATATCACCGGAGAAGGGGGGTCAGTATCACCGGAATATCCAAAAATTAGTGAAGTTAACTGTAATATATTTTATAACCAATCGACAACTTTTTCTTGAACAAATATATCGTTAACTGCTAAATGAACCAGAAAAATAACCTTTTTACGTTGAGGGACACAAATTTCAGTGAAAAAATATAGCGTAAAGAAAATTATTACATTTTCATATTGGTTAACAATATTTCTATTACTGAAAAATTACGAATAATTATATTATATTTCGTACACATTTTTTGCTCTAATTACTCCTTTTCTAAAGTATGGGGGTTTTATATTTTTATCTAAATAAAAAAGCATATATCCATCTGAAAATTCAATAGAGTAATTCAAATTCTTAAAAAATAATTCAAGCAAATTGGCATCATTTTGATTATGGTATGTACAACAAGCTGCACGAATATTATTCTTTCGACTTAGTACGTTTTTTGCACCACATAGTACTAAATTTTCAGAACCTTCAACATCCATTTTAATAAATATATTTCCGGGTTCATTCTTTAAACAAGAATCGATAGTTAGCTCATTATTAGAATCCTTATTAGAGGCAAATTTATTAATAATTGTAACTTTTTCTCTATAAGGCTCGAATGTTGCGCTTAATGCTTCAATCCAAATTTTTTCAGATTCAAAAATATACCCTTTTTTTACTCTCTCTATTACATCAAGTAAAAATAGTCCCTCTGCAGCTCCGATATCAAGAACAATATCCCCATCGATCACAGAAAAGGATTCCGTTGTATATTGATGTGGAGCTTTTTCTAAGAACCCTCCTTCCAATATATTTTCGCCAATAAAATAGTTTAAATATGTTTGTTTTGCTTTTTCTACATTATAATGCCTGGGAAAATATAATTTTTTGTTTTTATGAAGAACAAAAGGCATTTTCTTTATATCATCATAATAACCATTAATATTAATTAGTTCTTTGTCGGTTCGTTTATATGGAAATGGTGTTAAAGTTCCTAGTTTATTTAGATAATTAATTTCATTCCGATATTGTGCGATATCGTTATGTTCATAATGATGTAAAACTTTCAAATACAATAATTCTTTTCTAAGGTTTTCTATTTCTCTTTCATATGATGAAATATTAATGAGACTAATTATGTTTTGTCTCAACCTTGAGGGAAGAAATCTCCTATAAAAATTCTTGATAATTGCCTTCATACATTCATTTAATTTTTATCGTTTTGAACTCAAAATATTTAGATCAATAATATGCCAAGACACTAGCGTTGCGTTTTTTATAAAACAATTTTAACTGTATATATTTCTGTTCTTTGACATCTTGATATCTGAATTCGTTACTATTTCAGCATCCGCGAAAACTTATAAGTACTGTAACCTCGCAATGGCAAACAAGTTAAAGCCTGTTGACAATTTGCAGATTTGCATTGGTGACGGTTGCTATTACTTGGGAATATCTGGTTGCAATTATTTGCATAAATGCATCAACATTATTCAGATTAAGAAGCACAATTAAGGCTACAAATATTTTCAAATATTGATTTACTTATATCGCAACTGTGCTGTTAAATGCTTTCTTTCAAGATGATATCGATATATTCAAATTTTTGTTATATATTTTGGACTGAAACATCCATTATTGGTTCATATATTTTTGTTTTATTTTTTTCAGTTTCTCAACCTGTTTCAAGTCAAATGGCTTGTAAAATTCATTTATATTTTGAATAATTACTTTTTCATCAAAATCTGTAATATTAAGATCAATTAACTCGGCTATAACTTCTTTGTTGAATCTAAATTTTATAAACTTGGCAGGATTACCACCTACTATTGCATATGATGGAACATCTTTTGTAACAATAGATTCCGCTGCGATTATTGCCCCTTTTCCGATTGTTATTCCTGATAGTATTGTGGACCCATAACCAATCCAAACTTCATCTTTAACAATAATTGAGCCTTTAGTGTTGGCATCTCGTTCCGGTGATGCGTTAATTAATAAAGAATAAAGAGGAAATGTCGTAAAAGTATTGATTTGGTGGTTACCACCTAAAATAAAGGTGACATTATTAGCTATAGAAACGAAGTTACCTATTTGTAACTTTTCTTTTTTATGAAAGAAATTTTTTACATAAATTAGTCCATAAGACTTTTTCCCAACAGTAACGATATTTAATGGGAAAATGTCTTTTACAACTGTTTGGTTGTGACTATTTATTTTCCTCCACTCTCTTCTAAACTTAGCGATCTTTATTGTTTTGGTAATTCGATCAATGATATTTGTAAGCATTGCTTTAATTTGATTTAGTGATTAATAGTATGTTGAGAGTTTTTACTTCAGTCCTATTTTTATGTGTACAATTAATGCTGACGCTAGTTTTTTGCATATATAGCTCATTGAATGCATATGGATACTACTCCTAAGTCTCATATAATCATCTTTAAGACCCCGAAAGGACTATGTTTCGGAATTTTTTCAATCCAATTTTCGGGAGATTGTCAGGTTTTTTAATAAATCATTTTTTCATTAATCTCGTTAAATAATTTAATCCTATTATTAATTCCTCGGCTCGTAGAATCCATAAGAACAATAAATACACTGATGATCCAATTATACATGTAGTAATGATATTAATTATGTCTGATTTTATGTTTCTGGTTATAAATAAAGTAATTACTAACATTGAAATTGCAGAAACTAAAAGGGGCAAAATATCAATTATTTGTGTTTTAAATTTAATATCAATGACCTTTCTCATATAAAAAGAGCTAAGTAAATAACTTACAATTGAAGACACCATTTGCCCCCAAATCATTGCTTCTATTCCGAATCTATAGGTAGTAATGATTGCTATTATTATTACTGTCTTTTCTATTAACTGAAAATATAGATAGTAATCACTTCTTCCTTTTACTGTAAAAATCGTAATATTTGTTGTATGTAGGACATAGATCCAGCCAAAAGAGCATAACAATTTTAAGTATGGAACTGCAGGCATCCATTTGTCAGTTAGTATCAAATGGATTAATGGATCGGCAATTAGAAATAGGATAACCATCATTGGTAAAGCTATAGAGAGAAGAATTCGGGTAACTTTTCGAAATCCATTCTTAAGTTTTGCTTCATCTTCCTGTATTTTAGAGAAAACAGGAAAAGTAACCCTTTGTACTATCGAATTAATTGTATTTACTGGCAGATCTTTGAATTGCGCGGCTCGCGTGTAGTAACCTAAACTTTGCGAATTGAACAAACGTCCAATTACAAGTAGATAGATATTATTGAATATTGTTGAAATTAATCCACCCAGAAGGATTCTTGAACCATAGGTAAACAAATTTTTTAAAGAACTAAAACTGAACACCAGTGTTGGTCTCCAGGAATTTACTTTCCAAAGAAGAAAAACCTTAATTGTAGTCCTTACCAATGTTTGAACAACTAGTGACCATACGCCATAACCTGAAAAGGCAAGATATATCCCAATCGAACCACCAAATAAAACACTTACTACTCCTATAATCGATTGGGCTTTAAATTCAATCGATTTATTGAGATGGATTTGTTGTATCCATCCAAAAGAATCAATTACGAATGAAAAGCAAAGTATTTTTGCTAATAAGACTAACTGAGGTTGGTTGTAAAAGACTGCAATATATGGGGAGCTAAGCCAAATTATTAACCATAAAACAATGCTTGAAAAAACATTAAAGTAAAAAACAGTGGAGAAGTCAATATTGTTAGAATCTTTCTTTTGGATTAATGCCTGAGCAAAACCGCTATTCATAAGCGATTGGCCAATGGCGATAAAAATTGTCAACATCCCAATCAGCCCAAAATCAGCAGGTGTTAATAGTCTTGCTAGAATAATTCCAATTACAAATTGTCCGCCAACTGTTCCAGCATTATCAATAAACGACCAAAAAAAACCATCTATTGTTTTTTTTTTAAGTTAACTTTTCTATTTTTAGTCATTTATGTGAAGTGAATTTATCATTATCACCCATTTTTTCTAAATGGCCTAATATCTCTTGAGAAAAAAACTCATAATTGTATTTATTTTCACATAACTGTTTTGCTCTATTCCCCATTTCATTGGCCTCGTCAGGATGATTAATTAGATAATTAACAGCATTTATCCAACCATCGACATCTCCATAGTCAACGTTAAGTCCAACCCTTTCATCTTCAACATCAAAAGGATAGGCTTTATTTTTAGTAGTAATAACTGCTTTGCCCATAGCAAATGCTTCAAATAAAATTGTACTCCCAGTTGGATAATAATCTAGCTCTTTAATTAATGGAATTGCTACAGCTAAGCAATTATAGTAATCTTTTCTTATTGATCCATATGAATATAAATCGGGAATAGAAGAACCTATTTCTATATTTTTATTAATCTGAATGTCTTTAGGTATATTGTATGGATTTTTAGGTATTATTTTAAGCTTAACGTTCATGTTATTAAATGCTTCGATTAGTAGTTTAAAATCTCTATTTGTTCCTCCAAGCGAAAAAATAAAATCATTTTTTGGGGTACATTTTTGATTAATTGAATATGAATTAAAAAATATAAAATCAACACCCCAATTATTTAAATAGCTGTGCCTTTCTTTTATTCTTTTGAAATTATTACTGTTGCAATACATATTCTGATTTAGAAAAAGAATCCTATCAATTCCAAATAAATATATATTCCTAATAACTAGAAGTTTGCAACGTTTTAGAATATTTTTCTGTTTTGGCGCATAAGCCCTATGTGAAATTGCCATTATTGGAGTTCGATAGATTTTTAGGATTTTTAATACAGCAAGTACGAAAACATCTTGGATAAAAGGTGTAAATAAAATATCATTTTTAGTTGTTGATCTAAAACAATTAATTTGTTGCTGTAAATTCTGGATTCCAAGTTTTTTTCCTATTGAGTTAGCAAAGGTGTTTTTTTTATAATCAACACAGCTAATGTTATAAGAATTGGCCGCCAAAACATCATAACACCAGGCATGATGTGTCGGATATTCATTCCCTTTTAAAATGTATTTATTTATTTCATCTAACGAATAAAACCTTATTATTTCAACGATTTTTTTCATAATTTATTCTCATCATGTTTATACTTTCACGGCATTTTTATATAAGGTATTGAAAATCTATACTTCTATATCAATGACAATGTGATCAGACTATAGTTTGGGATTTTAATATTTGTTTATTCAAAAAGAATTTTCTCATATTGTCTGATAATCTTTTCAAGGCTAAATCTTTTTGATGATTCTATTATTTTTTCTTTGTCGAATTTTATGTTTTTATTGATAACGCCTACTATCGCTTTAGAAAATTTCTGTACATTTAAATGTTCTACAAGTATTCCATTGACATTGGGAATGATAATGTCTCTTGGACCACTTGGACAATCAAATGATATAACTGGAGTGCCAAAGGAGATTGATTCAATCAAGACATTAGGAAATCCTTCCCGTATGGAGGTAAGTACAGTTGCTTTCGCATTTTGGTAATAATCGGATAAATCTGTTTGGTAACCTTCAAAACGGATTGATTTTGATAAGCCTAATTTTAGTGTTTTTTCTTGAAATTCTTGTTGTAGTTCCCCAGTACCCACAATGGTAAGGTGTAATTCGGGAAGACTTTTTAGTGCAACAAGAAATATTTCTAATAAATAGTTTAATCCTTTTGCTTCAGTTAATCTTCCTACAAAAAGAATTTCTTGATGATTGATAAAATCCCTTCTTTCTTGTTTTTTGTTGATAGTGAAATTAAATGCTGGATTTGGAATAACTACTATTTTTGATTCGATAATGTGGAGGTTTTTTATCAAATCGTCTTTCATGCCAAAGGATTGGGCAATTATTGTATCAATTCTATTTAAAGAATAGCTGATTAGTTTAAGCCATATTATTCTGCCCAAAAATCCATTCTGGTTATAATTCAGTGATAGAGTACTAATACTGCGGGCAACAATTTTTATATTTAAATGATAGAAACTGTTTATTAAATACGCAGGTATTAATAATTCCATGTTGAATACAAGCATTATCTCTAATTTACTAGAGACCATTAATTTTTTTAATTGCAATATCGTATAACGAACTTTCTTACCAGGTATTGAAGTAACTTTTACTCTTTTATCTAAAAGTTTAATTAATGGACTTTTATCTAGTTTCGTAATCCATAGTTCAACATTTATGTTATTATTTGCTAATTCATTGCATATTACTACGCAATTTTTTTCTGCCCCCCCCGAATCTAGCTTGTTGTTTAAAATGCAAAGAGAGTTATTAAAGAAATCTTTCATAAGTTTTCAATTGAATGTTATTTATAAAGGAAGTCAACCATCCCTTTGATGTGGCATAATGGTAATACTTTTCTTCTCCTAGGATCAACATTAGAATACATTTTGAATAAATATATGGAGATCTATTACGGATGGATGGTGAAACAAACGGAGATCCACTTCTAGGAATGCAATAAGTATTATTTAATTGCGAAATCTTTCCACGTTTTATTGAAAAAGCCAATTTAATTCCTTTTTTTTTCAAAATGTTAATTTCACGCTCCCCGTAATCGCCGTTGGGATATACAAAATATCTGGTATCGCAATTCAGAATTTCACTTAGCTGATCGATCGATTTTTCAATTTCATAGGTAGCAGATTCATCTGATTCATTTATTAATATTGGATGGTTAAGAGTATGTGCACCAATCTCGACCAATCCTGATGATTTTATTTCAATTAGTTGTTTTTTAGTCATATTCATTGGCGGCTTGGGGGGAGTGTTTGTTTCTTTTTGATAAAGTTTTATAATTTCCAGAATAGTCTCTATTTGAAGTGTTTTTAAAAATGGGTTCATGGCCACTGGCTGAATGTTTCGATTTTTATCATTTATTATTTTTTGTGTTATTTCAAATAGTTTTTCTTGGTTATAGCCTCTTATTTCCTGAAACCAAAAATTTCTATTTTCTCTGGCTATCAATGGTGAAACATACGTAGATACAGGTATTTTGTGCTTTTTTATCAATGGCAAAACATTGTTATAAAAACTCAAATCCCCATCGTCAAAGGTTAAATGGCATGCATTTTTTAAGTCGATATTGTTGTAATAATAATTTTCAAGGTTATCGACACTTACTATATTATAGTTTTTTTTAAGAGATATAATTACATTATTTAACCACCTGGGGTCATTTATTTCATGTAATGTTATAATTGTATTTGGCAATATTTTCATAGGGGCATTAATTTTAAAACTATAATCTTTTACTTACTAAGGAGGGATCAAGTATTCCTTTTACGTCATAAATAATACATCTTTTATTCTTATGGTATCTTAAATTGATATTCTCGAACTCTTTATGTGATACTGCCAGAATAATTGCAGCATATCCGTTATTCTCCGGATATTTAGAAAGTATTGATATCTTATACTCGTGAAAAACATCAAGAGGATTAGCCCAAGGGTCATAAACATCTATCTGCAAACCATAACTCTTTAATTCAGTATAAATATCAATAGCTTTTGTATTTCTTATATCGGGACAATTTTCTTTAAACGTAATTCCAAGCATTAAAACATTTGACATCTTAATTGATAATCCATTATTTGTCATTAGTTTAATAAGCTCAGTGGCAATGTATTTACCCATGCCATCATTTACCCTTCTACCTGCTAAAATTATTTCCGGATGATAACCAACTTCTTGAGCTTTCTGGGCAAGATAGAAAGGGTCAACTCCAATACAATGCCCTCCAACTAATCCTGGTTTAAAAGGCAAGAAATTCCATTTAGTACCTGCGGCTTCTAAAACATCATACGTGTCAATATTTAATAGATTGAATATTTTAGCCAACTCATTCACGAATGCAATATTTATATCGCGTTGTGAATTCTCAATCACTTTAGCTGCTTCGGCAACTTTAATAGAAGGGGCTTTATGTGTTCCTGCTGAAATTACTGAACGGTAAACAGAATCAATAATTTCAGCGGATTCCGGGGTTGATCCTGAAGTAACTTTCTTCATTTTACTAACGGTATGTTCCTTGTCGCCGGGATTAATACGTTCAGGTGAATAACCAACATAGAAATCCTGATTAAATTTTAAATTGGAAACAATTTCTATTATTGGGATACAATCTTCTTCCGTTGCCCCAGGATATACTGTTGACTCATAAACAACAATATTTCCCACCGAAATCACTTCGCCAACGGTTTCGCTTGCTTTTATTAAGGGTTTTAAATCAGGACGGTTAATCTTATCTACAGGAGTTGGAACTGTAATAATATAAAAATTGCAAATTTTTATATCTTCCAGATTGATTGAAAGATAAAGTCCAGCTCTATATTTATGATTGGTCGAATCAAGTTTCAACAATTCTATTTTAGGTACTAGAACCGATCTTAATGTTTCATCATCTACTTCAAGGGTGTCATCATGTCCTTGCTTTAATTGGTCAATACGTTTTTGGTTGATGTCAAAACCAACAACTGGGTATTTTGTTGCAAAAAGTCTTGCTAAGGGCAAACCCACATAACCAAGTCCAATGACTGCGATTTTAATTTCCGAATTCTGTATAGGATTCATGTAGTTATACTTAATTTCTGCTATATATTTATGAAAAATAAAAGATCACCTTAAGTTTTCCCAATACCATTTTATGGCTTCGTGTAAACCATCTCTGAGAGAATATTGTGGATTATAATTCAAAAGTTGTTTTGCTTTTTGAATTGAAGCCAACGAGTGGGGGATGTCACCAATTCGGTTTTCACTATATTTTATTTCAATTTCATTTATTTGATGATCAAATTCTGATAAGAAATATTTGATGTAATTGATCAATTGGTTTAGTGTGGTTGATTCGCCAAAGGCCGTGTTATAGACTGTATTTATAGCCTCTGAATTACTTGTGGTTAAAGCAAGTAGATTCATTTGAATCACATTGTCGATATAGGTGAAATCACGTGAAAATTGTCCATCCCCATTGATTACAGGAGAATGATGGTTAATTAATTGTTTAATAAAAAGTGGAATTACAGCGGCATAAGCTCCGTTAGGATCTTGTTTCCTACTGAAAACATTAAAATATCGTAGGCCAATACATTCGATCCCATAAGTTTTGGAAAATACTTCACCATATAATTCATTGACAAATTTTGTAACGGCATAGGGTGAAAGGGGGCGGCCTATTTTATCTTCAACTTTTGGTAGGGATTCGGAATCACCATAAGTTGATGAACTTGCTGCATATATGAACCTTTTTACCCGGGCATCGCGCGCAGCAACTAACATATTGAGAAATCCAGTTACGTTAACTTCGTTTGTTGTAATGGAATCATTAATCGAACGTGGTACAGAACCTAAAGCTGCTTCGTGTAATACAAAATCAACTCCCTGCACAGCAAGATTGCATTGATCCAGATTTCGGATATCCCCAGTGATTAATTTAAAATTGGAGAGGGAAAGTAAATGTTCAATGTTTTCAATCTTCCCAGTTGAGAAATTATCAAAGCAAATCACTTGATGACCCCAATTGGATTAATGCTTCACAAAGGGTTGAGCCTATAAACCCAGCACCTCCGGTAATAAGTATTTTTAAGGGCAGATGTGCACCAGTTTCCATATTTGTATTATTTTAATAGTTTATTGCCTTTGATTATTAGTACCTTAACTCTTATATTGATGTATTTTTTGGCATAATATTGAAATACAAACACAACAATATCATTACGAATCTTTTCAAAATTCGTTTATGCATTGAAATTGTGGATTTCTCTTCACGGTTGGATCTCTTTTGAGATGTAAGGCTCAATGCAACCATAAAAAATAATCTGCATTTGCAGAAAGGAGAAACTTGCTAAGCAAGCGAATTTGTATTTCATGTACGTTCTTTTTCCTTTTTGGTTCTGGCTTGTCCAGGTTAGGTGTACCTAAGTGACTATTAAGATATTCAAATACTTACTTAAGACAGCAAAATAACAAATAATGATGTACGAATAGCTACTGATGTCAAACTAATGCCTATATTATATAACTGAAGAGTTATTGATTCCAGATGAAAGATTACTGAAGTCAAAAGAAGAGTTACTGAAGTTAGCCGAAAGATTTTTTATTTCGATCGAAGAGTTACTGAAATTAACCGAAAGGCTACTTATTTCAACCAAAGAGCTACTGTAGTCAACCGAATACCTACTGAAGTCGAATGAAGAAATAAAAAAGTCGATAAAAAAGCAACTGAAGGATCAGATGTGATTTAAATACTTCAGTTGCCTTATCAGAATGATTTTGTGCTTTATTTGGTATCTGAATCTTCGGCTTTATCACCTTTGTTGAGTTCTGCAGTGTTTCCATTTTCAGGGTTGGATGTTCTGCGTACCCGTTTTTTTAATTCGTTTAAGGTATATTCCTTTAACTTTGCAGCATCAGTAGCTTTGTATAGTATTTTTCCTACCCTGAGTATTTCGGCGAATTGAGCGTACAACTCATTCAGCATGCCTAAGTTTTTTTGCACGATATTTTTACGGTTGCTGATAATTTTATACTGAATTTGTTTATCTGTAGCAACAGATGCGTAAGCTGTAAGAAATTTAACAGTGAGCTCTTCACTGAGACCTTGTTCGGTAAGTATCGTCTTGTATTTTTTTATGTTTGTATTTATCGTATGCAGATTTTTGATCACACTTTCGGCATCTCTGGTGTTGATGCCTTTTCGCAATGCTTTTATTCCAAAATCGGCAGGTGAAATCTTTAACGATTCCTGTGCCATTTCAATATAACCTGTAAGATAGTTAGCAGGGCTAATCATGCTATCCATGGTTGAGTAGAGCCGATCGGTAATGATTTTCAGTTCAACGGTTTCCGACTTAGGTTCGATTAATTCGGTTACCGCAGTAATTTTAGTTACAAATCCATCAACATACTCTTGCTTAAACCTGGGCGAATAGGCCGTAAATTCGGACAGATCGCGTTTCAAACTAAATGCTGTGTAATTACAAAGAATAGGTAATTCTTCATCTTTACAACTGTAATCGCGTGATTGGTTGTTTGTCATTGAATTAAAAATTTAGAGTTTAAAATGTATTTGATAATTTCTATAATCTTCTACTTTATTTTCCACCAGGATTTATTTACTTGTACCGAAGATGTTTCTGTTTCGGGACAAATGATTTTAAAGATTTCGCCCCAGGGAGGAAGACCTCCCAGATTACGGTCGTCGATGTAGATATCGGTCAGTATTTTGCGGCTATCGTTTTCGTCCCAAACTTCTTCGGGAAAATTATTTATGTCTTTACATGGGTTATTCTCCAAAAATATCGGTGGCTTTGTCTGTCAGGAATGATCTGATTTCTTCATCAGGAACTGCCAGAACCAGATATTCAACTGGCTCGGAATAGTCAATATCGTCAAAATAACTTAGTTGTGCTCTGAATAGTTTTTCTGAAAATAATTGTCCAAAAATATCAGTAGCCCGTTCGGAAATTTGTTTAACAGAGAAATTTTCTTTCAAAATAAAGTAGATATCAACATAGTCTTTCCATTTAGACCTGCGACCCAGTGCATAAGCTTTCATTGCAGCCAGATCAATCAGTTTTGGTAGTCGTAGCTTATCTTCCAGCTTTTCGCTGGAATTTATTTTAAATGGGTATTGGTAGAATGTAAATTTCACTTCATTAATGGTTACATTTAGTTGTTCGGTAACCCTTCTGGTAACAAGATATGGAAAAGGGAAAAATGAAATGGTTTGAATAATACTTTTTGGTTTAAGTGGGCTGTATTTAAACAAATCAAAATCAATTGATCTTCGATGCCCTAAATATAAGGCAATAGCAGTTCCACCTACAAGATAAAATTCTTTTTTAAATTGCTTTACCAAAGGCAACAGTTCTATCTGATTTGTATTAAATATTTGAGTGTTCATATTTCTTTATCAGGATTGAGAGAAAATGATAGATTTCAGGATAATAGTTCAACTTTTTGCGGCCATTCAGGCTTTGAAATATCTCTGCTAAGCGATTTATCCCAATAATATGTATCAGTTCTCTGACATCCTCTAATTCGCCATAATTCAGAATGGTTTCGACCAGAAATTCGTGGCTGATCGCTTCTTTTTTATCTTCTGGTGTGTACCAGAAGAGGTTACTGTGTTGATTGATGAACGCTTTTACCTCTGGTGAATTCATTTTTTTTTGTCAATTTATTTAACCAAAGATAGCCAATTTGTGTGAATTGGTGATGGTTGTATAAGTGAAAATCAGATATCTATTCTCTTTCTATTTTCTTTTCCACCAGGATTTGTTTACTTCTATAGAAGTGATTTCCTCTTCCGGACAAATGACTTTAAAGATTTCGCCCCAGGGTGGAATTCCTCCAAGGTTATGGTCGTCGATGTAAATATCGGCCAGTATTTTGCGGCTATCGTTTTCGTCCCAAACTTCTTCAGGATAGTTTTTGTTGACGGCATAAAATTCGATGCCATGCGAACTGCAGAACTTAACGGCTTCATCAAGTTTCTGACCTGCCCGATGGCTCCAGAGGATTAACCGGTGACCTTTTATTTGAAGCGCCTCCATCGTTTCGAATGCAAAAGGACGGATGCGACCAATGAATGGATACCGGTGTTCGACGATGGTACCATCGAAATCGATGGCGATAACCAATGATTGTTTGAAGGGTGGTCTTAATTCCATGTAAAAAAAGGCTCAATGATGTTTGATGTGGATCTCGATTAAAAATGAAGTCAAATAATAGGATTTATTGTTAAGCCTGACTCACCCCCTTCACACCTTTGGTGTTCAGCCCCTCTGCTCATAGCTACTCTTTATACATATCTTTTTGATATATCCTGTATCCAAATAACATTGATATCCTTTTCTTTAAACCTTATTTTAAATGGCTACCTCAGTAGAAAATCCACGCTCACAGCCCACAACCTTATTACCTGCCTGCCGGTAGGCTGGCCTTATTTGGAGTTGATAGTCTTCTGATAGAACTTGATAAATGTCTCATATTCTTCCATGTAACTATAGGTTATCGTATTCAACTTTCATAAATAAGGTAATAAGGTTTGGTTATATTTGTTATTTCCTTTCTACTGAGGTTTTTTCTTTAAAATAAGTTTTTTTAAGACATCGGATTAGGGTTGATCCAATTTGATGTTTATCTCCTTTGTTTATACCATGTTTAATAAAACACGTTTTATACCAGGGATGAGAGCAAATTATGACTTGTGTATAAAGAGTAGCTACTCGTAGAGAGGGGTGAAGACCGAGCCTTCGACGTGAGCTCAGTCGAACATTTATCGGGCTTCGGGGTGAGTAAGAATTTATTCACGTTTTCTCACCTTCTCCTCTTTTCCCTTTCGCCACTTCACCCCCTCATACTATCATCTTGGCCTTCTCATCTTCTAACTTATGCATTGGTTTTTTTTTATGGCGGGTTTTTATTCCCTGATCTTCTGCAGAGTAATAGGTATGTTGGTACGATTCGTATTGGTAATACTTGTAATAGGAGTGTCCAAATGAATTGGTCTTGATATCGTTTACCAGGATAGCGACATTGCTGATAGTTTTCTGTTCAACATACTGATTGATTATTTCGAGCTGATTCTTGTGCGAAATGCCGTATCGCAGGATAAAGATGTTTAGATCCGTCAAATGACTGACGATGTGGGCATCTGTAACCAAAGCAGTTGGAGCATTATCAATAATAATGTAATCGAACCGGGAACGAACTACATCAAGCAGGATTTTCATTTCGGGTTTACCCAGAATTTCAGACGGATTTGGAGGAATCGGACCTGAAGGCAAAAACGAAAGGTTTTCAACAAGTGTAGGGACGATAATCTGATCAATTGAATCGATCCCAATGAGGTAGGTACTTAGCCCGTTTTCGTTAGGGGTTTTGAAAATTTTATGTAACCTTGGTTTTCGCATATCGGCGCCTATGAGCAGGACCCTTTTGTTATTCATAGCCAGAATAGTAGAAAGGTTGATCGAAGAGAAAGATTTTCCTTCACCGGGGTTAGTCGAGTGTATGGATATCACTTTTCCCAGTGGTCCGGTAAGCATAAACTGCAGGTTGGTGCGTAATACCCTGAAAGATTCGGCAATATTCGATTTAGGGTTTTCGTGCACGGCTAAATCGGAATTGGTCAGGCTATGCATGATATTCCCCAGTAAAGGACTATTCGTATTATTCTCAACGTCTTTCTGTGTGAATATACGGTCGTCTAAGTAGTTAATGATCAGGATATATCCTAAAGGTAGTCCAATTCCTAGCAGAAATCCTATGATGAGGATTTTTATAGGATCAAGTCCTATGATTTTTGCCGTTTGGGGTCTGGCCACATCGATTATCTGAACATCGGGAAGGCTGGAAGCCAGAGTAATGTTTGTTTCAGCACGTTTCTGAAGCAGAAAAGTATAAATTTCATTGGTGAGGTTGAACTGCCGCTGAATGTTGACCATTTGCTGCTCCTTTTGCGGCAGTTTATTCAGCTGAACACTGATTCGGGTCTGTCTGTCTTTCTGGCTATTGATGTTTGTGGTGGCATTATCGATCAGGTTGCGGAGGTTCTCGTTCAATTGGTTGCGTGTTTGGTTCAATTCTTTATCGATCATTATCAGGGTGGGGTTATTTTCTTTGGCGCTGAACGAAATAACCTGACGGCGGTTATATAATTCGCCCAATTTAAGTACCAGTGCATTGAGTGAAACATCCTGAATGCCAACTACTGAAGGCGAAACCAGTTGTTTGAGGTCGCTGATATTATTCAGGTATTTGAGAAGATTTTGAAAATAGTCGAGCTGCATTTGACTTTTTGCTCTTTCCGTTTCAATTTCTTTCAGATTATTCATCACCAGGGTTCCTTCAGTCCCCAGATCGATGATGTTATTTTTGGAGCGGAACTCGGTGAACTTTGTGCCGGCGGTATTCAGTGAATCGGAAATGCCGGTAAGCTGGGTGTTAATAAAATTGAGTGACCGGCGCTGTGCTTCGTTTTGAAAGTCCATTTTACCTTCGGTATAAACCTTGATCAGTTCATTCAGAAATTCAACCTCTTTGTAAGGTTCTTCGCCTATGATAGAGCATTGAATAATATCGGTTCTTTTATCCTTTAATTTTGCATTGAGTTTACTCTGGTAGGTCTGGGTGGCATCATCCAGATCGTTAAACACAAAATAATATTGACCGCCTGGAGTTTCAAAGTTGTTTACCTTTTTAAGTAAAGTAAAGTTAAACTGTTTGTTCACAAAGGGACGGCCGTATTCTCCGGACCCCTCCAGTTTTATATCAATAATTGCATTGTTTTGAATTGATTGACCATTAACTGATACGGTGAAATGATCGCCGTAAGTGGGAGTGATGTATATAGCAATACCTTTGGGGTTAATAAAATTTGGGGCTTCCTGCACATCAAAAGGTTCCTTTTTGTAAATCCCTTTCCAGATAAACAGGTCTTTCGTGTACCAGCTAGTACGCCAGTTCAGGTTTAAAAGGGTCTGGCTTATGGTATAATAAGAATTAATAATTTCAATCTGGTTGTAGATATTGTTTTTAGGCATTTCAATGGCGCCCTGAAATAAATCTTTCATGTTTAGCCCATTTGATTTTTCAGGAACCAATATAGAAGTACTTACTATATACATAGGGTTAGTGAGTTTAATGTAACTGTATGCCCCGATTACGCCTAACGCACCAAAAAGTGCAACCCATCTCCATTGTCGGCGCATAAGAAAAATGGTTCTCTTAAAGTCGATTTTTTCTTCTTCCTGTTTGTTGAAAAGATCAATGTGGTCTGTATTTGTTATCATTGTGCTGAATTTAATATAACGAATGAATGACTGAACGATTGAAAATTATTTCTACTACGGTTACCTTGGCAAATAAGGTTTTAAAACAATATGAGTATCCGATTATTTACCTATAACCTGAGAATTAGAAACTAAAACCAATTCGGGAATGGGTAATATTCGTTCGGAAGATATACTTAACTCACCCCATCGCCCTAATTTCGGGCGATCTCCCCTCTCTTCGCGAAGAGAGGGGCCAGGGGGTGAGTAGGTTTTGACTCAATTTTTTAATTTAGGTACTAAAACGGATACTCATTAAAACAATTATTTTAATACAAATCCCAGAACGGCAAGGAGCATTGACAACGAAGAAAGAAAGAGTGAATATGCCTGACTGTTTAACTGGAAGTTTTTGTATTTATCAGGTTGTACAATAACATAGTCGTTTGGTTGAAGGTAAAATGCTTCGGATAAATAAATGCTTTTGTAGCTTAGGTCAAGAATGTATGTTTTATTTCCTTCAGGAAAGGGTCTTACCACCATAATTTCTTTAATGGATGCAAAATCGGTATTCCCGTTTGCTAAAGCTAATGCTTCGATTACTGTTATAGAATTGTTGTAGTTGTAATAAGTGCCCGGATTCCGGACTTCACCTGTTACAGTAACTTTAAAATTCAGGAGTTTAACTTTTACGATGGCATCTTTAAGGAATTCGTCTGTCTTTTTTTGAACAACAGATTCAACTTGTGAAAGTGATACATCTGAAATTTTGATCTTTCCTAACATGGGAAGTTTAATGTTTCCCTCTGTGTCAACCTCAAATCCATAGAGGTAGGCTCCACTTGGGGTAGCATACTTTTGGTAACCCATTCCAGAGTTTACTTCCATGTTTGATTCCGGATTGAATAGCAGGTTTACTTCCGGACTAATGGATTTGATGCTAATGTACAAGATATCGCCAGTTTTGAGGATATACTCGGCAGGCAATCCATGAATTATTTCATTATTCGCAGCATCCTTTAAATAAATCAAATCCTTGCTGCTACGGCATGAGAATAGGACTGCAAAGGATAAAATTAAGAAAAGTGTTAAATGGTTTTTCATCTGTTTAAAGGTTATTGTTTTAATGTTAGTTATTGACCATCGCCGGCAAGTACAACCCTAATCGTTTTTAAAAGGATAATAAAATCAAGCTTTAATGACCAGGTATCGATATACTGCATGTCAAGTTTCATCCATTGATCAAAAGGGATACTATTTCTGCCGGAAACCTGCCAGATACAGGTAATCCCGGGTTTCATGCTTAATCTG
Organism: Bacteroidota bacterium; assembly: GCA_030684645.1. Classification (GTDB taxonomy): domain Bacteria; phylum Bacteroidota; class Bacteroidia; order Bacteroidales; family Prolixibacteraceae; genus Aquipluma. The sequence continues at coordinate 17,216 of JAUXUF010000319.1, forward strand.
CGGGTTTGCCAACGCTTGTATTGCCTGACTTCTGAAGGAATGGGAGGGCGCGGGCCTACAATTGACATGTTTCCTTTAAGTACATTTATAAATTGAGGTAATTCATCCAATGAAGTTTTTCGTAAGAACCGTCCAATCTTAGTAACTCTTGGATCATTTTTTATCTTAAAAACCGGACCTTCCTGCTCGTTTTTATTCATCAATGATTGCTGCATTCTTTCGGCATTTACAACCATGGTCCTGAATTTTAAACACACAAAACGCCTTCCATGTAATCCCATCCTTTTTTGCAGGAAAAAAACCGGTCCTCCATCTAGTTTAATCAGAAATGCAATGAGAAACATGAATGGGGATAAAATAATTAGAACCATTATTGAAATTATAAAATCAAGATATGTTTTAACTTTTAGAGCCAGGTAGTTATCCGGTGTATTCCTGAAAGTAAGAAATGGCATTTGGTTTAAGAATGAGAGAGTTGATTGCATCTTAACGCAATTTAACAATTGAGATTGCATTCGAAAAACTACTCCTACTTCAGCGCAAGTGTAAATAAACTTCTGAATTTCATTTTGATCGAAAAAACTTTTACAATAGATTACTTCGTCAATTGCCTTATTATCAATCAATGAAGTAAGATCATGTTCATATGGCAACACTGCATAAAGCTTATCGTATTTAGATTTAATATTGTTATCATCTGACATGATAGCCCAAATTCGATAGCCCCAATCCTTGGTTTCAATCAAACGGTCAATAAAATAATCTGAATCTTCATCTGCAATAATTAATATTAACCGGCTATTCATTCCTCTTCTACGAACGAATTTCATTGTTGCAGATAAAATGAACTTATAGGAATATAATACGATTAAGTTTGTTAATGCAAATACTGCTAAAACTAGCCTTGAGACTGAATCAAGATCTAAAATTACAATTGAGGTGTAAAGCAAAACATTTCCGACAATTATTGCAGTTAAGTATTCGACAAATAAAATTGAATACATCTTTAATCGACCAATGCGTCCTAAATTAGACTGATCAAGAATCAATAACCAAAGCGGAACTATTATAAATGAAATGATTTCATATTGGCTGGAATCTCCCTGCATTGGCTTGAAAAACTCATGTGTTATCCATTTTGCACCATAAAAGCATATAATGGTTAGAACTACCTGGAAAACGATACTTAATTTTTCAAGAATTGGTTCTCTTTCCTTAAGCATGATATTTGATTAATGGGGTTAGAAAATCTTTAAGCAAATAAAATCAGGTGGAATATGTAAGATTAATTTGATTGTTGGTAATTTCAAAAACAGGTATTTAATGATTTAAACGAGGAGTCTTATCCTGCGTTTAAATCAATTAAATGCCAATTAGGAAAATCAAGTTTTAATAATAACGGGAATTTCGGAAAGGTCTCTTGTTAGAGGAGATTTATAGATTAGAGCGGGAGATAGTTGTATTCATATTTTAATTTTAATGCTAATTATCTATATTGTAAAGCGAAGATATATTGCTATTAAATTTCATTTCGTTTAAACGATAGCATATGACCTCTGGACTACCTTTTTCTCAATTATTTTTACTTCGTCTTTTGATATGTTAGCATAAAGACTACAATTCATAGAATCAATACGTATTAGAAGTCTTGTTTGGCCACAAATGTTAATCACTTCTCCTATTATACCCTTAAGTGATCCCTGTAAAACTTCCACTGTTACTCCTTTTTGAATCCTCTCGTATGAAACTGTAATTTCATGATCACATTGAGCCAGAAAGGTTCTGATGCTGTTGATCTGAATTTCAGGAATAGATTGAGCCTTACCACCAAAACTTACATAGCATACAACTCCAGGGGTGTTCAATGCAGTGAAGAATTCTTTATAACTAACCTTTACAAAAATATAGCATCGAAACAATGGCATTTCAACCCATTTTTTACGATCGCTCCAAAATTTCATGACCTTACGCATAGGCAAATAACACTCTATATTCTTTTCATGCAAATTGTCGAAAAGTTTCTTTTCAGCATTTGCCCTGGTATAGATGGCATACCATTGATAATTAATATTTTCTAAAGGCATATTTAAGTTTATTTAAATGGAATAAATTCTAATTATTTGAAAATAATTTCCAATACTTTCTAAAAATGATAATACGAATCGTAAGTAATACTTTTCCACAGATTAAAAATAAGTCGGATATGCTAGAAAGTCAATAGGTAATTTCCGACACCTTTTAACCAAGTTAATTCACCAAACCATAATTCTTGAGATAAATTGATCAGAATAATGGAATGGACACATTATTGATAACTAAATTTGATAAGATTCATTTTGAAGCAAAAGATCATATTAAAAAAAAGAAATACATTACTGAATTTGAAATAATAATATTTCTAGATGAACTATTCCTTTTGAGGAAGATGCAAATGTTAAAGAGAGGAATAAAAAAAGTGAATACGGATTGTTCCCTGTTAATTTCAACAAATAATTAAATATGCTGATTATTTTTCCTTTTCCAATTTACCTTTTAAAGTAAGGTTTTCCAGGCTCAAATCCGCAAACATTCTTTTAAGTCGGTCATTTTCTTCTTCCAACTCATTTAACCTGCGGATTTCTGAAATATTCATCCCTCCATATTTAATTCTCCAATTATATATAGTTGCCTGACTAATGCCATACTTTTTAATAAGTGTTGGGATAGTAAGTCCTGCTTCATTTTCATGAAGAATACGATATATCTGCGATTCTGAAAATCTTTTTTTTGTCATAGCTTGCCTGTATTTAATGGTTTAGGGAAATATATAACACTCAGTTAGGTAAAGTTATATTATTTCGAGATATGAATCAATATAATAAACTGACAGAAGTAATTGATTTACTTTAAATTAGAATAATTACAAATTTTTTTTGACAGAATTCTAATTTGATTGTCTGGGATTCCTAAAAAAAAAGATTTTGTAAAATAAACAAATGGAGAAAGGTCTAAGCTGCTTTTTATGAATTCTAATATCCCTATTGATGGGATTTTGCAGATATTTTATGATTCAAATTTATGCTAATGACAAAGTAAATCCTACTGTTACCCACAATAATCTGTGATATAACATTAATTTTTCAAAACTGTTTTTTGGTAATTTGAATGTATGAAAATTGATATTAAAATCTAATAAAAATATCATCCATTAAAATTCTAATTTCATTCTTGTATTTAGAATTATTTTAATAATTAAATGTACAAACAAATTATTAATAAAAAAAAATAAGAATGATATAAATTTTCTGAAAAATGATTTTTTTTTAACGATGAGTTCTGATTAGGTCTGGTCTTTTGCAATATTTGTGGTTATGTTGTTGAAAATGAATGTAATTTTGATCATCTGCCATACAATAGCGAATGCTATCTTTTTTTCTAAATTCGTTATCATTTTATCTACTCACTTGGAACTTGAGATTTGTAATTTGGATTTTTCCCCACCCCCGAAGCACGGTGAATAGCTTCGGAACCATAACGAAGCCTGATTTTATCCATAGTATATGATCGAACGAGGTATATTTTGTATCATTTCCGGGGGAATACCACTTAGCGTATGAATAGTGACCACACCCATCGAACGCAGTAAATGGTAGGTTTTATAATGCTCATCGATTGAGGTTTTTTCGTACACCGGGGCACGGTCGGCAATTACACATCGGTTACCAGTCGCGAATATTTGCTGTACAAGTCCATGTCACCGCGAATAACCGTTGCATCGCGGCACAGGTTGAGCGCCATTCGCATGGGCATGGCAGAGTGAACTCCAAATCTTCGCGCCTCGTAACTGCAGCTGGCTACCACGCCACGATCGGATAATCCTCCAATAATAACGGGTTTGCCGATCAATCCGGAATTCATCAACCGCTCAACCGACACAAAAAACGTGTCCAAATCCAAATGGACTATGGTATTGTTTTGAAAGTTCATCGCTTTTATCCTCCCTGCTTTTTTGGTTTTCCGCATCAAAAAAAACTCAATCTTTTGTACTTCAGTTTCAATTTATTATATTTGATTATAATTTAGTCAAAATATGCGATTTTAATTTAATCAATCTAATCTAAACCACCAAATATGTATTTCGATTCGAACATTAAGTTTTTACGAAACCGGAAAAAAATTGGAACATGGTCAGGATATTTTTCTGAAAGGAAGCAATCTGCGTGTGATGGCAACTACGGTTGACCGGCGGAACCGCGACAATATTGAACTGGTTTCAGAAAAGGCCAAAGCCGGATATACCAATGGATTTGCTGATCCGGAGTATATTTCAGAACTGCCTGTTTTTCAGCTTCCATTTTTATCTTCAGAACGAAAATACCGAACTTTTCAGATCAGTGGCGATTCGATGCTGCCCATACCTGATGGTGCCTGGATTACCGGTGAATTTGTGGCAGATTGGAATGAAATAAAAACGGGAGATCTGTATGTAGTACTGACGTTAAATGAAGGTCTGGTTTTTAAGCAACTGAAAAATGAGCTGGTCGAACACGGGCATTTTCAGCTGATTTCACTCAATCCTGCCTACCAGTCCTATCAGTTAGGTGCAACTGAAATCAGGGAGGTCTGGAAGTTTGTGCATTACATCAGCAGGGACGTGGCTGAACCTTCGCTGACAGACAATCTTGTGGGCCAACAATTAAAGATACTGACCGAAGAAATTCGCGAGCTGAAACGAAGATTTGAAAATCCGGAGGTAAAGTAAGAGGGTAGGGGAACGACACCAATTTCGGATGGATATTGTTTTCTTTGTTCCGTCCATTAACATAGGCAAGATTTTTTTATAGGTGACACGAATCAACTAATTGGGTTCAGCTTAGGGTCATAGCAATTGTAACACCTATAAATGTACCGATTACATACCCCAATCCCAACCAGAATTCCGGGAGTGATCAGCTTTTTCTGTCCAAGTGAGGCTGCCACGGATGGTCCCATGATGTTGGCTGCTGACGCAATTAATCTTTGGTGGAAGTAGTTTTGTTTAATAAATTTCAAGAATGCAGTCTCAAATAGCTGCAATCTTGAAAAGTGTTCAATTGATGAGAATTTCTTTTAATTGAGGGGTTTCTATAATTTTTTAGCCCCAATCCGTGCCATATAGCGACTCTTGGCCTCCTTAGGGTCGGCCCCAACTGCAATGTATATCCTAGTCTTAACATCAATGATAACTTCCTGCATTTTGGATAAGTCTGGCGTAATAAAATTTGACTGTTTCTTTTCAAACATTTGTTTCTTCCTTTCTGTTATTTTTAATCACTAAACTAGTATAACTTCAAAACATTTTTATTGCATACTATACTCCAAACTAATAAATCAGGATCATTTTCTTTCGAAATTAGCGATCAATAAGAGACTACAAATCTGACTATTATCCATTCATGACATGAACCAGATGTAGTGTTTTTTTTGTCTTTGTATTTATACGGAGTTCTTTGGGTATGTATTACAGTTACTAACGTGTAATTGCAAGAAAAGTTATAACTAAAAAGTCAAATTTAATCTTTTTGGTATTGAAATTAGATTTTTCGATTGATTGTAGTCATTAATTAACTTAAAGATAATAATGCCATAAATATTGGCACGACAATTTAAACGTAGAAATCATGATAAAGAAGAACAAATGATACTAGAACACAAAGAATATGAACTTTTCGGCAAAATGATTTTTGAAAAAGTGATTTTGACCCCTCCCTTTCAAAAGTCGAATACAATGCCGGAAGAAGCTTGCTTTTTTTATGTTATCGATGGAATTGGGGAAGTTAAATCATTCTTTTACTGGCACAAACCGACGACTCTCCGGCGATAAACCTGATACTTACAAGTTTATTTTCCCCGACAATGTATTCATTTACACAAATGGAAACCTGTTCCGGATGCAAAACTGGCTGCCTTATCCAAATTAACCCGTTCACTGACTGCAAACCGTGGCATGGTAACGCAGGATGAAGTTGATTCGTTTTTAGCGGCCGGTTATTCACAAGTTCAGGTGTTGGGCGTAATTGCTGGCATTGGAGTTAAAACGCTGAGCAATTATGCAATATTGAAATAGATCCGACTGAACATCTGTTCACATTATTACTAACTTTAGGGCCATATTTGATGATCAATATTTAAGCATTTTGGAAACAAAAATCAACTTGTCACAGTGGGTGGAAGCCTACACCTCTGATCTGTATTCCTGGGCTTTTCACAAGGTTTCGGATAGCGAATTAGCAAAAGACCTTGTTCAGGATACCTTTCTGGCAGCCGCAGAAAAAGCAGACTCTTTTAAAGGCGAAAGCTCGCCAAAAACCTGGTTGTTCAGCATTCTCAACCACAAGATTATTGACCACTATCGAAAAAAAGTAAATCAACCAACCGCAATAGATAACCAAACGGTTACAAATTTCTTCGAGGCTGACGGAGCTTGGCAGGAAAGCCGTAAACCAAAAGAATGGCCTGACGACAATGAAAAAAATGTGCTCGATGATGATGATTTTCAGGAGGTTCTTCGAAAATGTATGGATGCCTTACCCGACAAATGGAACATGGCTGTGAAATTAAAATATTTGACTGAAAAAAATGGGGAAGATATTTGTCAGGAATTGGATATTACTCCGTCAAATTTCTGGCAAATTGTTCACAGGGCAAAACTTCAGCTGAGGGATTGTGTTGAAAAGAACTGGCACAACAATTAAAAATTGAAAATCATGATGAAGAAAATAATGAATACCCTCTTCCTTTCGTGCCTCAAGGCAACTGAATTAATTGAGAAAAATTTTCATATTCAGCTTTCGTTTACTGAACGGATGCAACTTAAGGCGCACAAAATGATGTGCGATGCCTGCAAAAACTATGAAAAACAGAGTGTAATCATTGAAAAGGCAATAGAAAATCAACAGAAAAAGCTGCATCCACAAATAGATATGGAACAACTAAAAAAACAGATTACATTGAATTTGAATAAGTCGGAGAATTAAATGGAAAATACCAAGCCGCAACAACCCACAAGAAAGTTGGCTATCGAAAAAAAATCTCTGAAAAGAGCGCTACGAGTGGCTATTTTAGTGGGTGTCATTCTCAACGTCATCAATAATCCGGGACTAATTACCTTTTCGTTTACAGGATTGAATACTTACAAGGTTTTGCTTACTTTCCTCGTTCCATTCTGTGTTTCGCTTTATTCCTCCATTTTAGCAAACAGGAAGAAATGCCCGGAACAAATCTAAAAAAGCATAAAATTCTCAAAAATAGTATAATTCATGAGCCGGATTAAAGTGATCCAACACGAAGAAGCAACCGGAAGGTTAAAAGAAATGGTTGTGTCTTACTTTAATTTCGTAAACCGGATAGTTTTGGCTTTGGGGCCCGGAGCCAGCGAAGTCGAAATGCAAGGATATAAATACTAAATATGGAGTTTCCTGAAATAAATATTGCTGACATAGCCACTCTTCCTATTGAGAAATTCAGGGAAATGGATTATCTGGCTGTCGAAAAATACCATCTCCCCATTGAATTGATGATGGTAAATGCCATTCGGGAGGCTAATCAATTGCCCTGCCTGAAAATTTCACTCGATCTGCCTTCGGGTTTCGACCGTCAAACTTCGACCAGTCTTTTTATGCCAGACATCATTTTAACCCTGGCAGCCATGAAAACCGAACTTTTGCCTTTGGTTTCCGAAGTTCAGCTATTTGTTGCTGATCTGGGGATTCCGCTTTCTGCATACAACGCGTTTGGCACCTCAATTCCTGAAGTATTTCGGACAAGTAGTTTGATCTTCTTTTTCAACTAAGCTGTCAGGTTTTGTTTTTGTTTCCGACTGTTTGGGTATAGAATTCAGGAATGAATTCGAAATTATTCAATAGTTTGATTATTAACAATTAAAATCTGTATCATGAAAAATTCATTGATCATATCAGCAGGAATCGCCCTTTTAATTCTGATTGTGGCGAATACTTTTGGTACCAGTTATCCGAGTTTGATTTTTGTGAATGGGAATGGTGAAATTGTCGCTCAGACCGCAGGTTACCACAATCCGCAGGAATTTATTGAGTTGGGCAAGCAAGTCATCAAAAAATAATCACACTTAAATCGACTAATCTAAATTTCCTGATGGGTAAAATTATTCTTTTTGTAAGTCTCCAATTGATTGTTTTTACCGGCAGTTTCGCCGCAGAAACAGAAATAAATAACAATACGGCTTTGTTCAAAATTGGGCGGAGCAAAGATTCCAACGAGATCTATTATACGGTAAAAACCACTCCTGAAGGAAGCCTTGATTTGTCGGAGCCTGTCCATATGGCGCTGAAGTTGAAGTTGAACGTATCTTTATCCAGATTGACGGTGGAACTTTCTGGTTCCCAAAGATTCCAAAAGTCGAACTTCATGCACGGATTCCTGAAGCCGGTGTTCCGGTGGTTGAAATAATCAGGCCATAGAGTGAGACTCCGGATATAAAAGTACCTCAGTTTGCGCAACCTGTTTGTCGAAGGTTATCAGGTCATCACTTTCTGAAAAAAAGATTAAAAAAATTGTCAGGTTAAAAAAATCGAACGACAATTAGTGAAAGTTACAACAACAAAATATTAGTGTTTAATCATTAAAGTCAAATTTTAAAATTCAAAATCATGAAAACAGTTAAAACAATTTTCGCAAGTGCGATCCTTATCGCATTAGTTTCAGTTTCAGCATTTGCAGGAACAAATGCCAAAGTTATTGCAGTAGTAAACAAAGCCGAATGGTGCCCAACCTGTCAAAACAATGGTATGCGTGCGATGGAGGCTTTTAAGGCAAATAACAAAGACATGGCTATACTGTTTGTAGCCAACGATGTTACTAACGACGAGACAAAACAGAAGTCGGCAGAAGAATTGAAAAAATTAGGTTTAGACAAAGCAATTGAAGCATACCCTGGAACTGGTGTGGTTTATTTCTTTAATTCTGAAACCAAAGCTCTTATTAGCCAGGTCAGTGTCGCAAAACCTGATCAGGAACTTGCGGCAGCCTTAATCACCGCGAAGAAAGGCTTAAAGTAAAAAATCAGAATTTTCAAACCAAAGGCGGGGCATTAAGTTCCGCCTTTTTCATAAAAATGAATAAAAATTCGAAGCTATCTGTCAGGTTTATGATTTAACACGACTGATCGGTTATAAATCAAAAAACAAAAATCAAGATGGAAAAGAGAAAAATTATTAAAGCAGGAATTATACTCTTAGTTGCAGGTATCGTAATCGCCGGATCAGTTGGACTTTACCTATTCAATATGCCACACCGCAATGTGCAAAAGGCAGCTGCCGATTACAACCTAACCAGTTCACAAATTGTGACAGAATACCTTACCGACAAGGAATCGGCCAATAAAAAATACCTGGCGGAGGACGGTGATTCAAAAGTTTTGGAAATAACCGGTGTAGTAAGCAAAGTTTCCGAAGATTTTAACGATCAGAAAGTGGTTTTATTAAAAGGCGCTGACGACAAAGCTGGTGTCAGCGCAACATTCACCACAGAAACTAATGTCAATGCAGCAAAACTTCAGGTTGGCGAAACGGTAACCGTAAAAGGTGTAATCCGTTCAGGAGCATCATTTGATGAAGATCTCGACTTATATGAAAATGTAATCCTCGAAAAGAGTGACGTAGCAACAAAATAAATATCAAATACAAATTATTAAAAAATCAGAAATCATGAAAAAATTAAGTTTATCAACAATCATCCTGGCCTTATTTGTGACATTTTCGGCCACCGCTCAAACATCAGGCAAACTGGTAAGTACGAAGACACACATTAAAATTTTCTCGACTACACCAGCCGAAAACATCGAAGCCAATAACAATACGGCAGTTGGAACCATTAACAAAGAAACTGGCGAGCTTGTCTTTTCTGTTCCAATGCAGGGATTCGAGTTCGAAAAAGCACTGATGCAGAAACATTTCAACAGTGATAACTTTCTGGATACGCAGAAATTCCCTAAAGCAAAGCTTATTGGTAAGATTACCAACCTTGATCAGATTAATTTCGCTAAAGACGGAACTTATGAAGCCAACGTGCAAGGTGATATGACCATTAAAGGTGTAACAAAACCAATAACCGAAAAAGGAACCGTAGTGGTAAAAGACAACACCGTTGAAGTGCAAAGCAAGTTTAACGTGACACTCGGTGATTACGGAATTTCTTTTGTGAAAGGTAAGCCTTCAACCAATATTGCCAAATCAGTAGAAGTCACTTTACACTCTGAACTTCAGGTTCAATAATGCGGAATCCGGATTAAGATAAACACTTGGCTTTTCAGTCATTATTAAAAATCTGGCCTGAAAATGTTCTACAAATAAAATCGCATAGAAATGAAAACTGTAGCAAATGAAAACCTGATGCAATTGAGGAATTTACTCCAAAATATCAGCATCGAAGATTATTCCCGTAAAACAGATGTGCTTTCGGGGTCAACCATCGGCCAGCATATCAGGCATGTTTTGGAGTTTTACCTCTTGCTGGTTTCCGGCTCATTTACCGGAACGATCAGTTACGACAAACGCAACAGAGATGTTCGGATCCAATCAGATCCGGGTTTTGCTATAGCCGCCATTGACAAAATATTGATTGGAATCGGGACGTTTGATGAAAACAGCCCTGTCGTACTTGAAGCTGATTATACTGTTGATGGCGCCTCTGAAAACCAGATAAGAAGCTCGGTTGGCCGCGAATTGGCTTATTGCATCGAACACAGCATTCACCACCAGGCCCTCATCAAAGCAGCCTTGATTGTTCACGGTTTAACCCGAATGACAAATGACCATTTTGGTGTTGCCTACTCAACAATCCGATATCGGGAAAACAAATGTGCACAGTAAGTTACATACCAGGGAATGAAGGGTTTGTCCTGACTTCGAATCGCGATGAAAAATCATTCCGGCCAACCATCACACCACAAATATACAGGATTGGCGAAATGGATGTTTGTTTCCCCAAAGATGCAACGGCTGGCGGGTCCTGGATAGCAGCCAACGATAAAGGCCGCCTCTGTTGCTTGCTGAACGGAGCTTTTGTGGCACATCAAAAGAAATCACACTATGTACAAAGCCGTGGAAAAGTTTTGATAGAATTAACTTCTTCGCTGTTGGGCGTTTTCGACTTTTTTCAGGAAAATAATTTAATAGAAATTGAGCCTTTTACCATGATCACACTCGACCTGCAAGATGAAAAAATAATTCAATTCAGTGAATTTAACTGGGACGGATATGCCAAACATTTCAAGGAATTAGACAATCTTCAGGCTTTCATCTGGTCTTCGGTTACTTTATACAGTCCTGAACATCGCAAATTGCGCAGGCAATGGTTCGATCGTTTCTTGAACGATCATACTGAAAATATAACTCCTGAGAATATCCTCGCTTTTCATTCCGGCTCACAGACCAGTGATCATTCAATTAATGTAGTTATGGAACGTGACGGAGGAATGAAAACAGTCAGTATCACCCAGGTTATTCCGGTAAAAGGGAAATTCAAGATGAATTACCTCGATTTGCAAAATAATACCAGTCAGCAGATTGAACTATGACCATTCAGAAAAAACATACCGGATTTGCAATTGCCATTGCCTGGCCCGAGACGTATTGTAAACAACCGGGTTACTGGTACGATGCCATATCAAACTTCCTTGGGTTGAGCGATAATCATTATTACAAGGTTGGTCATGCGGCTTTGGTTCTGGTTGATCCTGAAACGCGTAAATGCCATTATTTCGATTTTGGCCGGTACCAGTCACCGTTTCAACATGGCAGGGTTCGCAGTGAACAGACTGACGATGGCTTAAAAATGAAAACACCTGCCTTGATTTCGGAAGATGGTCGGAAAATTGAAAACCTGGAAGAAATACTAACAGAATTACAATTAAACCCTGAATGTCATGGAGAAGGGAAGATCCATGGATCCTACGGAAGAATTAATTTTCACAGGGCATTCAGTAAAGCATTTTATCTTCAGCAAAAAAGTCCGATTCCCTATGGTCCATTCAGGTATAAAGGCAGCAACTGTTCGAGGTTTGTAAATAGCGCCCTGATTGCAGGAAAACCTTCGTGGTTGACAGCATTTAAGCTGAACTATTTGGTTCCGCTGACACCAACTCCAATAAACAATGTAAACTCATTTGAAAACAAAGTAGTTCTTCCAAAATTGTTGACCAATGAGCCGTTTTGCCCGTCTTCAGTATTCGATAAAAGCAAATTAAAAGGTACATTGCCTGAACCAGAAAGACCTAAAAATATTTTGGAATTTGCACAATGGCTGAGCGGCGAAGGTTCCGGATCGTGGTTTTCAATCAGTCCGGATGAAAATGACAAGTATTTCATCTCCCGATTCGGCCCAAATGGGGAGCTGGAATGTCGGGGGGAATTTGTGATCAGCAATAACCAGTCATTTAATATCAATCTCCCTTTCCGTTTCGAACATTTAAGCCATTGCCGGAAAGTAAGAATCAGGCAGGAAAATCATGTAATTGAATTTCGGAGAATTGATTAGGGAAATCTGAAGTTGAGTTTAAATTTTCTTGTGTGTTTCAGGATATTAATTGTTGCATGGGGTAATGTTGAAGTAATTCCATATTATATTTTGTTTGAATTATGCTTAGTGAGATACTTTACCATAAGCTCTATTAATTTATCTCTCCTAATGGGTTTTGAGATATAATCATCGCATCCTGCCTCTATTGCTAATTCTCTATCACCAGTAAGTGCAAGAGCTGTTTGTGCAATAATAACTACGTCTTGGTTGAATTGCCGTATTTGTCTGGTGGCTTCATATCCGTTCATTTCGGGCATCTGAATATCCATCAAAACTAAATCGATGTCAGGGTTATTGCGGCAAGCTTCAATTGCTTCAACTCCGGTTCTTACTTTTAAAACTTCTTTGCCAATTATTTTTACTATCACTGTAAGGAGTTTTTTCGATAATTCGTCGTCTTCGGCAATTAATATTTTCAAGTCTTTAATCTGATTTTCTTCTTCTTCAGACAAAACAACATTCTGAATGTCATTTTTTTCTTCCGCTTCACCATTGGAAGGAATGGTGAAATAAAATATTGAGCCTTTCCCTTCTTCGCTTTCTACCCAAATTTTACCGCCCAGCATTTCTACGTAAGCTTTCGAAATGGATAATCCCAATCCTGTTCCCTGAAAAGCTCTTTTATCGCTAATGTCGGACTGGACAAAACGTTCAAAAATGGCGATCTGTCTGTGTTTGGGAATACCGATACCTGTGTCTTTCACAAAGAACTCAAGTTCGGCTTGTTTTAAAATATAGCCAAATTCAATGAAGCCTTTCTGGGTATATTTAATCGCATTTTTTACAAGGTTAGTTAGAATAGCGTAAAGCTTTTCGCGATCGGTCCTAATAATGGCTTCCGATGAAGGCAATGAATTTTTCAAAATCAGCCGTATTCCTTTCGGCTCAACCTCGGCTTTAAAAAACGTGTTAATAAATTCCATTTGCTCATTAACATTGGTTTCAGAAACCGATACTTTCATTTGCCCTGATTCTATTTTGGAGATATCCACAATATCGTTGATGATATTGAGCATTCGGGCACCACTTTTTTCAATGATGCGGATATACTCTAATTGCTGTTTACTGCTTAAGTCTGGATCTTTAAGTAATTCGGCAAACCCTAGAATGCCATTCATAGGAGTTCGTATTTCGTGGCTCATATTGGCCAAAAAAGCTGATTTTAGCCGGTCGCTTTCTTCTGCGTGTCCTTTGGCATTTATTAGCTCTGCAGCTCGTTTTTCTTTCTCTTCATTTTGAAAGGCAAGTTCTTTGTTCGCAATGATTAACTCTGCTATGCGTTTTTCTTTCTCTTCATTTTGAAAAAGAAGTTCTTTAGTATCAATGATTAATTCATCAGATTTCTTCATTTTAACCATAATTTTTTTCATTATCGCCTGGTAAAGTTAAATAATTACTTGAATCATAAGTTCGATTTATTCTTTACAAAAGTCAAGATTCAAATATAAAAATAAATTATAGCATACGTGCTATATTTATTTTTATATTTCTATGAAACTTTCTGCGATGAAACCAAAGCAGCAAAGTGATAGAAAATTAATATTTGATGATGAAGGGATAAAAGCTTTAGCCATTCAGCTGAAGAAAATCCGCATCAGAGAAGGTTACTCACAAAGCCAGCTTGCTTTTGAATCTGGATTATCTTTAAGTCAAATTGCCAGAATTGAAACTGCCAGAATTAATCCGACCATCAGCACAATTTTTGCCTTAGCCCGAACATTGAATGTACCATTGTCTGATCTTTTTAATTTCCAACTTTCATCGAAGGGAAAATAATACTTTAAGAGATCCCGAGTGATGTAATTTTCTTATTGATGGTGGTTTACCTCAGATAATCACTAACAGCACGCGCGATTCCCTTTTTAACACTCTCCCAGGTTTGATTTTTAAAACTCACAGGCGTTTCACTTTCATCAGCTTCAACAAAATAAGTGATGGCATTGGGTATGCTAATGGCAAGCATCTGGCTTGGGTACTTTTGTTTGTGCCAATCCATAATTTGTTGTAAAGAATAATGCTGAAGTAATTCGTATAAATCCCAAAAGTCCTTTTTCTTTGCCCTCCCAAGAATTGCCTGTATTTTCATCGCCGCGATATCGGCATTGCTGTAAAAACGGATGCCATCCTCCTTCTTAATTGCTGAAATTGGCAAGTGGGGAAAATAAACGATATCTACTTTAATGTCATCAATGAAACAAAAAATTCCAAACTGGGTTTGTTGTTGTTTGTACGCAAATCTCTGTTTGAAAACCTCCTCCAGTTTTAATACAATTTGGGGCTGGTTAAATTTTTCGTGAAAGAACAAATCCAGGTCAACCGAACTGCGGTGTCCGTAGCGAAGCGACAAAGCTGTTCCACCAACCAATGCGAATGGCCGAAGAGATGGCAACTCCATCAGCTCTTTTAATAAGGAAAAAGTTCGGGGTTCAACTGTCTCAGTATGTAGCATCTGAATTCATTTAGTGGTTTGTCAATTACTGCGCTGGCAAAATGAATGGTGTGTAAAGGCAAATACTTCGCTTTCAACAGGGCTTCTGTCACTTTCTCATCGCCGTAATACCGCCGGCACTGGCGGATGTCTTCCACATCGCCCCGTTCGAAAACCCGTTCAATTACAAAGTTGGCTTTGGCATCATAATCAATCTGCTCAAAGTTTACGTCCCAAAAAATGCGCTTTTCGAATGTGGGTTTCTTTTTTGCCTTCATACTGCGAAGATAATCAATTCGAATTACAGGAATATCAATACGAACTACAAATTTAAATCCTGTCGGTTGTCAGGATTTTGTTTTTTTACGACTACTGAGTTAAACAACATTTAAGCTTTCTGGTTTCGAAAACCGTACAAACGGTTTACGTCGCTGATCTGCAGCAAAGTTTTCATTTCAACAAATGGGAATCCATTTTCATGGAGCTTTCGCGCAAATTCGATTACGGAACTATTGAAAAACTTGCGAAAGATCATGGCTTTAAAGTAGAAACCCAATTCACCGATAAGCAGAATTATTTTGTGGATTCGTTGTGGATTAAAAAATAAATTATGCCTGTTATAACGATAAGAGAATCAACGATAACATGCCCTAATTGTGGGCATCAAAAAACAGAAGAAATGCCAACCGATGCCTGCCAGTTTTTCTACGAATGTGAAAACTGCAAAACGGTATTACACCCCAATCCGGGCGATTGTTGTGCTTTTTGCTCCTATGGCACAGTAAAATGTCCATCGAAACAGGAGGAAGATTTTTTGTCAGGAAAGAATGAGATCAACGACAAATCATAAAATAGTAAAATATGAAACTTACAATTAGTATCATTTATGGTTTAGTCCGCACCGACCGCCAGGGAATAAAGGCTATTTTAGGTGAATTGAGAATGCCTGCAATTTTATCCATGTTGACTTTCCCATCCATTGGCGATTTATTTTCTGCAAATAAGACACAGGCAGACGAACGAATTGAACGTTCAACCGCTATACATTTGTTTACAAGCTGTTTTACTCTGAACAAAATTAAAGATGATGAGGGTACGGAAATGACCAGATGGAATTAAGTTCTTGAATATTATTCCTCATTTATAATTGGCATAGTGATTTACCATAGATGATAATCTTTATTATTTGCCGATGCAAAAATTCTTGAAAATATGCCCTAAAATCTCGTCATTTGATATCTCACCGGTAATTTCGCCCAGGTAATGTAGGCATTCGCGAATGTCTTGAGCCAGGAAGTCTCCGGTAATCTTGTTTTCAAGTCCAACAAGCACTCTTTCAATGGATTCGTGTGCCATTGTCAATGCTTCGAAGTGACGCACATTGGTTACGATAACGGCGTCTTCGCTGATCGAACCCAGCGAAACAGCATGTTGCATTTCCGAAATTAATAAATCAAGATTGGTCTTTTGTTTGGCCGCGATAAATACCAGTTTTTCATTGGCAAGCAGAGGCATTTTTTTGAGTTCTGTAATCGTTTTGGGTAGTCCCCGGTCAACTTTATTGGCTGCAATAATTAGGTGCTGATCGTAAATTCTTTCTCTGATTTTTGCAATTCGTGCCTGGATAACTTCAAATTCATTTTGGGTATCAATAACCAGGATTACCACCGTTGCCAGATCCAGCTTGCTGTAGCTGCGTTCAATTCCAAGGGTCTCAATTTTGTCGGTAGTTTCGCGAATTCCGGCAGTGTCGAAAAAGCGAAAAGCAGTACCATGAATATTCACCACATCTTCAATTACATCACGCGTAGTTCCGTGTATATCGGATACAATAGCCTTTTCCTCATTCAACAAGGCATTCAGCAGGGTTGACTTGCCAACATTGGTGTCACCAATAATGGCAACAGGAATTCCATTCTTAATCACATTTCCAAGCTGAAACGAATTTTTAAGCTTCCTGAGAATTTCTTCAATTTTTGAAACCAGTTTTTTAAGTTGATCACGATCAGCAAATTCAACATCTTCTTCACTAAAATCAAGCTCCAGTTCAATCATGGCAATGAAATGCAGCAGCTCGCCTCGAAGGTTCGATAATTCTAACGAGAAACCACCACGCATCTGGTTGATTGCCACTTTTTGAGCAGCCCGGTTGGTCGATGCAATCAGGTCGGCAACAGCTTCGGCCTGCGAAAGGTCCATTTTTCCATTCAGAAAAGCTCGTTGAGTAAATTCACCCGGACGGGCCATCCGTGCCCCTTTAGTGATCAGCAGCTGAAGAATTCGTTGTTGGATATATACAGAACCATGACAGGTTATTTCAATCACATCTTCACCGGTAAATGAATGCGGAGCCCGAAAAACGGAAACGACAACTTCATCAATCAGTTCATTCCCATCTGAAATACTCCCGAAATGAAGTGTATTCGGATTCTGATCTGCTAATTTCTTACCGGATTTCGGTGATTGAAATACTGCATCAGCCATTTCGATGGCCTTTTCTCCTGACAAACGAATAGTTGCAATGGCTCCCATTCCGGGAGAAGTAGCTATGGCACAAATGGTTAATTGGTCGAGCATGTATATGATGATTGATACTGCAAAAGTAGCAAATACAGTAGGAAAGCCACAAAAAATTATGCTGTATTATCAATCCTGACTCAATATGAATTTAATTTATGTTTTACTGATTCAAACAACTCTGTTAATTTTCCTGAGAAGGAACCTCCTGTGGGTTTTCTGGTGATCAAAAAGTAATCGCCAGGCAGATAAACAGTGTGTTGTTTCTCAAAGCATGTAACATAACCACTTTCAACAATACTCCATGAAAAAACAGCGAAAATGGCCGTTGCATTTTGCTGTTCAGAGGGAGAAAGATTTCCCGGCAGTTTCTTTGATCGGTAAAGCATCCAGGAAACAATCCCGACCCATGGCAGATCAACGACGGCATCTTGTGCAGCCAGTGAAGAATAATAATGGTCGGTATGATCACCGTGGTTATACTTTTTGTCGGTACTTGGAAGATTCATCCAAATCTCGTCATCTGTTCCTCTTTCTGCCAGAATAATGGATTTAATTGTCTGAGTCAGGTCTGACCAGTCTTTGTATGTAGCCGAATGATCAATTGCAGTAATCGATTGGATTTCTTTATTCTTCAACCTTTTTAGACTTTGATTACCTGTTTCCGGAGCCCCGTCTCCTTTTAATCCGTCAGGTAGCCGCAGAAAATAATTAACAATGTTGTCTTTATACCTATATCTGGCAATTCGATGCCTGTTCACCTCCACCATTGAACAAACTGGGATCTCGCTTACCTCTTTCCCTGATAAATCACTGGCAAACTTCGACGAATAGACTGCTCCTTTTTCTCTTGCCATGAAATATGGAATATTTCCATTTCCGTAAGCTGAACTTCCATGACCGGAATCACCAGCGGTGACAGTAATAATAACCACTTTCCCAAAAGATAAATCTTCGACGATATTCCTCGACATAAATAATTGCCAGTCATCGGCATGCCCTTGTACCGTTATCGAAACTTGTTGTTGGGAATATCCTGCCAAAGCATATAAAACAAAAACAGGAACAAGGATAAACTGTTTCATGTGAAAATCAGGGAGTTAAGTTTCATCAATTAATTGAAAACTAGATCAAACAAATATATAAAAACAAAGACGTTGACCAACCTGGCAACTGCCAATTAAAAATTATGAAATTTGAAAGTGGATTACCTATTTAAGCCAATTGAAGCAATGAAACCTCGATATTATTAATCATAAGAACTTTAGCTTGTTTCATCAATTATCTCTATTTTCACTTCTATAATTTTGAAATAATATTATTTTCATTACTGAATATGATTAAAATAACATACCTTTATTTTCATCATGATTTGGTCAAATTTATGTGTTAATAAAAACCGTCGATAAATGCCGGAAAAAATTAGTTTGATAAATAAGGCAGATGATTTAATTAGTGTATCTCAGGGCACAACAATTCCTTTTATTATTTGGTGCTTCTGGTACAATGGTCAAATGAACGAGAACAGAACCAGGGGATTTGAAATGATGAGAATGAATCTGGGAGTGCCTCTTTGTTTGATTTCAAAGGATAACCTGAACGAATTTATTCTTCCTGAATTCCCTCTTCACCCAGCATTTGACTGGTTAAGTGATGTGCATAAATCGGATTACATGAGAATCTATCTACTTCACCATTACGGAGGTGGCTGGCACGACATTAAACCTACTCAGGTAAATTTCAGTCCTGCCTGGGAAGTATTGTACGATCCCAATGTGTATTTGATCGGCAAACCTGAAGTAAAAAAAGGTCCTGCACGTGTTTTTGACAGCGAAGGAAGATGGATGCCGGATTATTGGCAGGATTTGGTCGGCTGTGGCTGGTGGGTAGGAAAACCCCGCACACCGCTTTCTTCTGAAATGTATCATGATTTGCACGAGCTTTTGGATAAAAATCATGAAGCTTTGAAAAAGTATTCAGCTAAAAATCCTTATGCTAAAAAGAAAAAATCGAAGTTTGCATGGTTGCCTTTTAATCTTAGAAATGAAAAGGGGTATCCTTTACAATGGACTGTTTTTGGCGATATTTTTCATCCGTTGAATTACAAATACCGGCACCATATTAACAGAACACTGCCAGCAGATAAAATTAAAAATTCAGGACTACCTTACCGATAACTAATCGGGTATTAACCTTACTTTTGTAAATAAAAGCTATATGGGGGAAAAATCCTTGGTTAGTATTATTATACCTTGCTTCAATCATGAAAAGTATATTGAAGAAACCATTCATTCAGTATCTCAATCAAGCTATCAGCCAATTGAAATTATTGTCGTAAACGATGGATCTTCAGATAATTCCGAATTAGTGGTAAAATCACTTCAAAAAAACTTTCCAAGCCTTACTTACATTTATCAGAATAATGCGGGTCCGGCAGCAGCACGCAACCGGGGGATTAAAGAGGCAGAAGGCAATTATATTCTTCCTTTGGATGCTGATGATTTAATTTCAGCTGATTATATAGAAAAGGCTGTTGCTGTGCTGGATAGCAATCCTCAGGTTAAACTTGTTTATTGTCAAGCCGAATTTTTTGGCGAACGGCAAGGAAAATGGAAATTACCAGCCTTTAAAATTGAAAAGCTGGTACTGGATAATATGATTTTTTGCAGCGCTCTCTATCGAAAAACTGACTGGCAAAAAGCGGGTGGATATGACGAACGGATGACATGGGGTTGGGAAGATTGGGAATTCTGGATTTCGATGTTGAAAAATGGGGGAGAAGTGGTTTGTTTGCCCATTACCGGATTCCTCTACCGGGTAAGAAAAAATTCCAGAAGAAAAAGTACGGATGAAGATGCTAAAATGAAAACCATTAACCTGATCAATAAAAAACATCAGGAATTTGTATATAAATATCTGAATGGTCCGTTGCATTACCAACGTTCATGGTCAAAAAAAATAAATTGGATAAAGCATTTTTTCAGGATGGATTAAAGGAGATCTCTGTTAAAACAGACCTGAATAATCTATACATTAGTTCAAATGTTTTAGTGCAAATTTGTGATTTTGCCACATAATACTGAAAATTCAGGATAAGAAGGCGGCATCAAAATTCAAACTGCTATATTTGCGCATCTAAAAAATTAATTAATTATGAAACTTCTTGAAGGAAAAACGGCCATAATTACTGGCGCATCGAGAGGCATTGGGAAAGCAATTGCCATCAAATTTGCAGAAGAAGGCTGCAACATTGCTTTCACTGATCTTTTTGAAGATGAGAACATGAAAAACACAGAAGCTGAATTGACTGCCATTGGTGTAAAAGCCAAAGGATATGCATCGAATGCAGCGAACTTTGAAGATACTGATCGGGTTGTGAACCAGATTGTTGCCGATTTTGGCGCAGTAGATGCGCTAGTGAA
>JAUXUF010000325.1 GCA_030684645.1 Bacteroidota bacterium
CGAAGAAAAGCTAAAAATAGAAGTCGATGTGCAACCGAGTGGGGACGATTACATCGTGCCAATGACCCTGCAACTGCTGATAGAAAATGCCGTCAAACACAACGAAGTTTCAGAGGCATTTCCGCTGCGGATTTCAATCAGGAAAAACGCTGATTCGCTGGAAGTAGAAAACAATGTGCAATCCAAAAATGTGGGCGACGACTCGAAGAAAACCGGGCTGAAAAACATCACTCAGCAGTACGACTTTTTTTCTGAAAAACCCATCCGGATCATTACTTCGGATGAACGATTCCTGGTACGTGTACCCATTTTAAAAGCGGTGGAAAAATGAGAATAGTTATTCTTGAAGACGAAACCCGGGCGGCCAATCACCTGGAGCGCTTGTTGGCAAAGGTTGCCCCAAACATGACGGTGGTTGCCAAACTCGAATCAGTTCGAGATGGAGTGAAATATCTGCAGAATAATCCGGAACCCGACCTGATTTTCTCCGACATTCAGCTGGCCGACGGACTGAGTTTTGAGATTTACAATCAGGTAACTGTGCGCTGTCCGATCATTTTTACCACCGCCTACGACCATTATGCCATCGAAGCCTTCAAAACCAATGGAATTGATTATTTGCTGAAACCCATCGAAGAAGAACGACTCAATCAAGCCATCGAAAAAGCCAAACACTTTTCACCCGGTCTGGTCCTCGAAAAGATACTTTCAATCTCCGGTCCTGCATCAGGAAAGAATTACAAATCGCGGTTTATGATCAAAGTGGGCGATAAAATTAAAAGTATTCCGGTAGAAGAAATTCTGGCATTTTACAGCCAGGAGAAAGCCAGTTTTATTCGCACAACCGACGGACATACGTATTGCATCGACTATGCGCTCGATCTGCTGGAACCAATGCTCAATCCTGAAATTTACTTCCGCATCAACCGTAAATACATTGTTTCAATTGATGCCTGCACCAACATTCTTGCCTGGACCAACTCGCGTCTTCGCCTCAAAATAGACGGCATCGACGATTCCGATATCATCGTTGCCCGTGAACGGGTGGTGAAATTTAAGAACTGGCTGGATCGGTAAGGAAACTCCAAGTTCCAAATTTCAAGTTCCAGGTAATCTGTCGTGTCTGTAAAATAGATGATCATCAAGTCACAAAATTGAACACAGAAAAATTGTATCTTTGAGAAAAGAAAAAAGACGATTATAGCTATGAGAGCATTTAAATTTGAAACCAGAATTTCAAAAGATGGAATTATTCAGATTCCATTTACTCCATCTCTTTTTAATACTGAGGTTGAGATCATAATTGTTCCAAAGGAAGAAAAGAAAAGTATCAAAAAAGCAGGTAGAAAATTTGTTGAGCAATGGACAGGCTTTTTAAACTCAAATGATACTGATTCTTCCAAATTTGACTACTTATCGAAGAAATACAAATGATTAGACCCTCAGTTTTTCAGGGACTAGGTTTGTTTTCCTTATCTTCCATAGGATAGTGCGTTTGCTCATATTCGTCAATTACTATCACCAATTCATCAGCTTCATCGCTTTCGGTTGTGCCGATTGGAGCATCAAAAATAACTTCGAGGCGTTTTAAAGCAAGATTGTAATCGTCTTCAGTTTTAATCAACTGTATATTCATTATGTTTTGGATTGAAAGGGATTCCATCACTAAAAAAAAGATGGAATCCATTTAGAAAGTGCAAATATTTGCAGCACACTGCCCAAAGCTTTCCCCCGTCTGGGGGAACAGGAAGGGGGCTTCTATTTTATCTCAGCAAAATACTTGTAAAACAACGGTATCGTCCGTATCCCATTGAAAAACTGTTCCAGCGGGAAGTTTTCGTTTGGCGAGTGGATGGCATCCGATTCCAGACCAAATCCCATCAGGATGGATTTAATTCCCAACACTTGTTCGAAGGTTGAAATGATGGGGATACTTCCGCCACTGCGAACCGGTACTGGCCGTTTTCCATAGGTGTTGATATAAGCTTTTTCGGCAGCACGGTAGGCCGGAAGATCAATCGGACAACCATAACCTTGCCCGCCATGAAGCGAAGTCACTTCCACTTTCACTGTTTTTGGTGCAATTCGTTCGAAATGCTCTTTAAACAGTATGGCTATTTTCCCGTGATCCTGGTTGGGAACCAACCGGCAGGAGATTTTAGCAAAAGCTTTCGATGGCATAACTGTTTTAGCGCCTTCGCCGGTGTAACCTCCCCAGATTCCGCAAACATCAAACGCTGGACGGATGCCGGTTCGTTCGGTGGTCGAGTAACCTTTTTCTCCGGCAACTTCTTCTACTCCAATTGATTTTTTGTAGTTTTCGAGGTTGAAAGGTGCCTGGGCCAAAAGCGCGCGTTCTTCAGCCGAAACGTCAATGACATCGTCGTAAAATCCGGGAATCGTAATCCGGCCCTGTTCGTCGGTCATTTGGGCAATCATTTTAGCCAGCACATTAATCGGGTTGGCTACTGCGCCACCAAATAATCCGGAATGCAAATCGCGGTTGGCACCTGTGACTTCCACCTGCCAGTAGGCAAGGCCGCGCAATCCGGTCGTGATCGATGGCATATCCGGAGCAATCATCGAGGTGTCAGAAACCAGGATAATGTCGGCTTTCAACATGTCTTTGTGCTGCTCGCACCATTTGCCCAGGTTCGGCGAACCAACTTCTTCTTCGCCTTCAATCATGAATTTAACGTTGCACGGTAGGGTGTTGGTACGAACCATCAGCTCAAAAGCTTTGGCGTGCATAAAACTCTGGCCTTTATTATCTTCGGCTCCCCGGGCCCATATTTTTCCATCCCTGATTTCGGGTTCAAATGGTGAACTTGTCCAAAGATTGAGCGGATCAACCGGCATCACGTCAGCATGGCCGTAAATCAGCACGGTTGGTTTGGCCGGATCGATGATTTTTTCGCCGTAAGTTACCGGATTTCCTTCCGTTTCGTAGATTTCAGCCTTATCGGCGCCTGCATTCAGCAGCAATTTTTTCCAATATTCAGCTGCCCGGGACATATCTGGTTTATTGGCAGCCAGTGAACTTACAGAAGGAATGCGGAGCAATCCGAACAATTCTTCCAGAAATCGATCTTTGTTTTCTTCAATGTATTTTTCGATTAGAGTCATGATTCTAATTATTTATAAATTTTCGCTTCTTACAGGTTGCCAAATCTATTAAAATCAATTTGGAGGTTTCATGAATTTCTTCAGGCTTGAAAACTAAATGTACAATTTGCACTTTTTACTTTTGTGTATGCCGTATCGTTAAGTCTTTTTTTAAAGATTTCGGATAATTAATTTTATCTACCGTTTAATCCAATTCTCTCGGTTTTCTTCCGTCGAAAACTTTATTTTTGTCTGAAGTAAATAAGAAAAACCAAATATTCAACAATGAACAAAAATCTTTTATCCATCCTTGCTGTTGTCACTCTTTTATCGGCCTGTGCCGGTGGCGGACAGAAAACAACTGAAAAAGAAAAAACCATGAGCAAATTTACCGGTGCCAAAGGTGAAGTAAAGCTGATGACACTCGATCCGGGCCATTTTCATGCTGCCCTGATTCAGAAAACCATGTACGAACAAATCGATCCGACTGTTTATGTGCATGCTCCTGAAGGTTCAGACGTTAACGATCATCTTGGTCGTATCGAAAGCTTCAATAAACGTGCTGAAAATCCAACGGCATGGGTCGAAAAAGTATATACCGGAGCAGATTACCTCGAAAAAATGCTGACTGACAAACCCGGTAATGTGATGATGGTTGCAGGGAACAACGCCAAAAAGACCGAATACATTCAGAAAGCGGTTGAGGCTGGTATCAATGTTTTTGCCGACAAGCCAATGGTCATTACTCCAGAAGCTTTCCCGGTTTTGGAAAAGGCTTTCAAAACTGCTGAAGAAAAAGGCGTTTTACTGTTTGATATCATGACTGAGCGTCACGAAATAACCACTATTATTCAACGTGAACTCGCCAAAATCCCTGATGTGTTTGGCGGTTTGGTTGAAGGAACTCCGGAAGCGCCAGCCATTGTTCAGGAAAGCGTGCATTGTTTTTCAAAAATGGTAGCTGGTAGTGCACTGAAACGTCCGGCATGGTTTTTCGATACTGCTCAGCAGGGCGAAGGTATTGTTGATGTAACCACTCACCTCGTCGATTTGGTACAGTGGGGCGGTTTTCCCGAATATATCCTGAACAAATCAGACGTTCAACTGATTTCAGCTAAACGTTGGACCACCGACCTGACACCAGCTCAATTCGAAAAAGTTACCCTCTTGAAAGAATTCCCTGAATTTCTGAAAAAAGATGTTGCCGACAACAAACTGAAAGTATATTCGAACGGCGAAATCATTTATAAATTGAAAGGCAAAGTAGCTAAAGTATCTGTTACCTGGAACTTCGAAGGACCGGAAGGAGCAGGCGACACTCATTACAGCATCATGCGCGGAAAACTATGTAATGTGGTTATCAAACAAGGTAAAGAAGAAGGCTACAAACCAACAGTTTATATCGAAGCCAACATGTCAGAAGGTTTATCTACCTTCGAAGGTGGTTTGAAAAAAGCAATTGAACAGGATATCGCCACCGAATATCCGGGCCTGAAACTGATCAAAATGAGCGACAAACTCTGGACTGTTGAAATTCCTGACAAGTACAAACTGGGGCACGAAGCACATTTCGGTGAAGTAACCGTACAATTCCTTCAATATCTAAAAGATGGCAAATTACCAGAATGGGAAGTTCCTAACATGATTACCAAATACTACACCACTACCGAAGCCATGAAGCTGGCTAAGCAGCAATAATTACAACATAAATTATCGAAAGGCTATCTGGAAACAGGTGGCCTTTCGTATTTTTAAAAAGATATTCTTTTTTGAAAATGAAAAATCGTATCAAATACCGGAATTTATGGATTTCCAAAGGGAAAAGCTGCCTTTTTTACATCTTCTAAGCGGGATATTACACCTTCTCTAACTATTTTTGGCGCTTGTGAACTTTGTTTCGATAAAAAATCTAATATTTCTTTGAAGTGATCTAATGCAATTCTATCCCAAATAATTGTATAACAACATGTCCAGAAGAAATAGATTGCATATGGCTACACGGATCATAAATGTGTCATTTCTACTATTCGATTTGTATGCACCCCCAAACCTAAAATCTCCCTTTCCATCGATAAAATCTTCCCAAACGTCTATTGCATTTTATAAAGTACATACGCTGGTGTAGTTTTGGTTCAAAATAGTAATAAGCCATATTATTTATAGAACCATGAAAACAATTCAAACAAGTTTGGTGATTACCGTCCTTCTGATCATCTTTTCAGGATTCAGTGGTCAGGCACAGTGGAAGAGCTGGACTCTGGAAGAATGCATCAATTATTCATTGAAAGAAAAATTCAGGCACAAAATTTTGAAATTCAGAAAGGTCGAAGATAAAACCTACATTCCGGTAATCGACCAGTATAAGGATAAATTTCAGGAATACCTGGACAAGAATTTTTTGTAGCGTGCACCTGCTACTGTCTTATCCATTAAGTAATCGATGCCGTTTAATTGGTTTACCTTGCCTTATTTCTGTTCAGCCAATTCTTTCAGTTTTTGGTTCATCAGGTTGAAGCCATTCGTCGTGTTTTTGTCAAGCATTTTTTTGAACAACGGAACAAGGGGTTCCAGTTGGGGTAATTTTCGAAGTTGGTTAATATCGCCCAAACCTTTTCGGGTGCTGCCTTGATTAAAATTTCTGTTTTAACTTCCTTTGCCATAATTGTTGTATATAAAAATGTGAAAAATGCCATTGTTATCAGATTCTTCATTCGATTAAATCGTTTGGTTTAACGTCTCAAAGATCAGGAAATGATGGCGAATTCCTCTTGATTTATATCAAGAAATCATGACAGGTTCTTTTTCCTGATTCTGCTGAATGTTTCAGGAGTCATTCCAAGCATCGAAGCGATGTAATGTAGAGGGACCTGGTTGAAAAGTTCTTTGTTATGCTTGAAGAAAAAACGGTATCGCTCTTCACTGGTCATTGAAAGGTGACTAAAGATGCGGTCTTCCAGAATTGTAAAGCATCGAACCAGAAAAAGTTTTTCAAGTTCAATCCACTGAGGAATTAATTTGCCAATTTGGGCGTAATCCTCCCGGTTAATGGTGAAAAGTTCGGTGTCAGTCAATGCCTGAATTGTCCAGCGTGCCGGGACTTTAAAGATTAAACTCGAAAGGTCGGTAACAAAATAGCCTTTTGTAGAAATCCATTGTGTCACTTCTTTGTCGTCGGTCGAAACAAAAATTCGTAAAAATCCCGACTGAATAAAACTCAGTTTATCGCATGGCCTGCCTGATTTCAAGAAATAGTCTCCTTTTTTAATCCTGGTTGGTTTGAATAGGGAAGCGATAATCTTCAAGTCTTGCGATCCGACTATTCCAAAGTATGTTTTAATATAAAGCTCAAGTTCTGTCATGTGTGAAAAGGTTTCCAGATGTCGCTATGAATCCGATAGCATTATTTGATGTGGTTTACCAAAGTTAGCCTGAAATCTGGATTCTTCAAATGAAATTGAAATTATAATTGTAATGTGGAGATCCGTTTTCCTCTGTTTGTTGAAGTTCAATTCTCCGGAATTACCGGGCCGGCTAACGATGAATACTCAGCTTGCTGAAGTAAAAAAAAGAGCGATCCGTTTTGGACCGCTCTTTTCAGCTATCAGTTTTGGAACCGATTATTTTATAATTTCCTTGAACCTTGGTTCGTTGAAATATTTTGCAAACTCCATGTCGGTTGCAATTTTAGATTTCAATTCAGGTTTCATTTTAACTGCTGTTTCAAGACTTTCATACATCAGGTTTTCTTTGGCAGTGCGTGCGCCAACCACTCCCTTGAAGTATTCTTTCATGTAGCAGCCTTCCCAGGTACAGTTTTCCAACGATTTTAAAGCTCCGTTGTTGTCACCGGCAAGGATCTTGGCTAAACCAGTGTTTGGTGAGTCAGAATCGCCAAAATATTTAACAGCCTTGGCATAGTCACCTTTGATGATGCTTAAAATACCAAGGTTGTTGTTAACAGCATCGCCGGCACCCGAAGCAGCTCCGAAGTAGGTTTCAGCTTTTACCAGGTCGCCTTCTTTCAAAGCACAAACACCCAGGTTGTTTTTAATGATTGGCTCATTGTTATTCAGCTTTTCAGCTTTTTCCAACAAACTTTTTGCATCAGCATGTTTCTGTTGTTTAATCAGTACCATCCCGGCATTGTTGAACCCTCTCCAATCTTCCGGATAAATCTTCATGGCCGAATTATAAATAGCCAGTTTTTTATTCAGGTCTTTGGTTAAAGTAGCAGCATAAAGCAATTCAGCCGGATTTAGTTTCGAAGGATCAGAGTCAGCCAAGGCAGCAATTTCTTCGTCAGATCTGCCGATCAGTTCGATGCTGGTGGTGAATTTTGAACGACGCAGTTGTGGCAAAATTTCGCTTGCAACACCAACGAACGCTTGTGAAAGGTTCTTAATTTCGCGTTCACGAACTTCAGGATCGGTGTACATCGAAAGCACACGTAAGATCAATTCTTTGTCCTGAATGTTTGATTTGCCCATCAGCTCTTTGAACCCGTCCCAATCTTCAGGTGTGAATTTGGTTTTGAATTCGGCTTCAATTTCTTCTTTTTTCAGTTCCTTGGTTAAATATTTTGAAGAAGCATCCTGTCGTTTTTCAGCGAGTTTGGTGTTTAATTCCAAAGCACCATCGGGTGAAGCGTAGGAAGAAACTTCCATGCTTTTAAGTTTTTTCTTTGGATCACTGGTAGCTGCTTTGTTGTATTCTTTCAGTTTGGCAATATCTGCAGCAGTTAATTCAGTTGGACGGATATCAGCTTTGTTGATCAGGTAATGGATGTCGGCTGTGTATTCCTCAGGAACAATACGTTGGAAAGCATCAATATTTGGATCGTATTTTCCAGAGGTATTTTTTTCTCTCTGAACGCCAATAATCGGAGTTGGATAATTAACAACCAGTGTTGGCGTTGCAATTACGCCCAATGCCAGTTGAATCGGAGCAAAGTCAACGCTTTGAGAGCCTTTTGAAGCTGTAATCCGGAGTTCAAGGGTTGAAAGCCGCATAGCTTCGGCATAAGGAACTGCATCTTTGTAGGCAAAGTTTCCACCATTGGCCAAAGTGATTACTTTATTGTTGGCATCTACTTTTTCGCCCTGAAGGGTAACTGGTTCAAATGCCTTTTCTCCGCCGGTATATTTCAAAACCGGAGTAGCAACCATAATGGCTTTTTTGTTAAAATACTTGGCTGGGAATTTTCCGTCGATTGCCAAATCTACTTTCCCGGCGTGAGTTTCAAGAATTTCAGGAGTAGTTTTAAAATTTATCAGGTTTGCATTTTTCTTCATCTTCTGCAAACTTGCACAGCTGGAAAGCATTACAGCCGCCAATGCAATAAGGGCAAGGGTTTTAAAGTTAATTGTTCTCATAGTGAATCTATTAAATTTGATTGTGTGAAATTATCGCATGATTTGTACAAAATTAGCATTAATTTTCCTTGTCTCATAATAAAAATTCGCTTTTACTGATTAAATTTTCACAAGATTATTCTGGAAATTCCATTGCTGTAAGGCTTTCCAAAAATTGCAGCCACGATTTTATCGAAATCTGCAGGTTGATTTACAAAATCTATACCATTGGTGTCGACAATGAGAATCGGTATATCATTTTGTTGCCTGAAGTAGCCGAAATATCCCTGTGCAATCTTTTCGAGGTATTCTTTGGTGATGTTTGTTTCATAGTTCCGGCCCCGGAGAGCTATGTTTTTCAATAATAAATCAGCTTCTTTATGCAGATAGACGTACAAATCTGGCTTCGGCATCTTGTCGTAAATAATAGTGAAAAACTGGCGGTAAAGATTGTATTCGTCTGGTTGTAAGGTATTTTGTGCGAAAATAAGCGATTTCATGAAATAATAATCAGAAACAGTGAATGCGCTGAATAAGTCGAAATGGCTCAGTTCGCGGTTCAACTGGTTGTAACGCTCAGCCAGAAAAGCCATTTCGAGCGGGAAGGAATAGTGTTCCTGATTTTCGTAAAATTTGGGCAGGAATGGATTATCGGCAAATTGCTCCAAAACAAGTTTCGCCTGGAACTTTCCACTGATCATTTGAGCAAGGGTGGTCTTGCCCGCTCCAATATTTCCTTCTATAACCAAATAGTTTATGCTCATAAACAACGAATAAAAAAATCCCGGATTTTATTTCCCGGGATTTTAAAAGTACAATATTTTTCGATTAGTGAGAGTGAGCGGGTGACTCAAAGTCACCCGCTCACTAAATTACATTTTCATTCCTAAATGGTAGAATACAAACGACCACAAATCGGTATATTCTTCAATAACCTTGGCTGTAGGTTTTCCGGCACCGTGGCCTGCTTTGGTATCAATACGGATTAAAACCGGAAGTTTTCCGGCATTGTATTCCTGCATCCGGGCCATGTATTTAAAGGTGTGTGCCGGAACTACCCGGTCGTCGTGATCAGCCGTAGTAGCCAGTATGGCTGGATATTCTGTTCCTTCGGTGATGTTATGGTAGGGTGAATAGTGGTACAAATAATTAAACATTTCAGCATTGTCGTCGCTGGTACCGTAATCGCCAGCCCAGGCCCATCCGATGGTGAATTTCTGGAAGCGAAGCATGTCCATCACACCTACCGCCGGAAGTGCTACTTTGAAAAGGTCAGGTCGCTGATTGGTTACAGCACCAATGAGCAGACCACCATTCGATCCGCCCTGAATGGCCAGCTTCTTGCTTGAAGTGTATTTTTGGTTGATGAGGTATTCGGCAGCAGCAATAAAATCGTCGAATACATTTTGTTTTTGCATTTTAGTACCTGCCTTGTGCCATTCTTCACCGTATTCGCCTCCGCCGCGAAGGTTGGCCATGGCAAACACGCCACCATTTTCAAGAAACGCAATCCTTGATGCCGAAAAGGAAGGAGTCAGCGGAATGTTGAACCCTCCGTAGGCATACAGAAGGGTAGGGTTTTTGCCGTTCAATTCCATCCCTTTTTTGTAAACGATAAACATCGGAACTTTCGTGCCATCTTTGCTGGCATAGAAGTCCTGTTTGACTTCAAAGTCATCCGGATTAAATTTAACTTCAGGTCTGAAATGTAACGTTGATTGTTTGGTTGTAAAGTCGTATTTGTAAATTTCGCCTGGCGTATTGAAAGAAGTATAACTGAAATAAGCAATGTTTTCATTTTTCTTTCCTGAAAAAGCGCTTACCGTGCCAATTCCGGGAAGTTGAACTTCGTGATCCAATACTCCTTCGTAGGAATATACTTCTGTTTTGCTGTGTGCATCGGTCATATAATTCACTACCAGCTTTCCTCCTATCATTCTAACCGATTCCAGTACATCTTTTTTCTCCGGAATGACATCCACCCAGTTTGTTTCTTCCGGTTTATTCGTGTTGATCCGGATTAAGCGGAATTTGGGCGCTTTGTAATTGGTCAGTACATAAAGGTCGTCACCGATATTATCAATCGGATTAAATTCAAATTCATAGCTGTCCATCAGGTTCACAAAGCCACTGTTCTTTTTGCTGAGGTCTTTGAAATCGAGTGCATTTCCATTGGTCCCCTGGCTTTTTGATATCAGCAGGAATCGTTTATCGTCGGTTAAACCGGCGCCAAACATTTGTTTTGGGTTGTCCGGATCACTTACTATCAACTGATCGGCGGTTTGTTCGGTTCCCAGCTTGTGGAAGTATATCTTCTGAAATTCATTCGATTTGGACAATTCGCTGCCAGTTTCAGGTTTGTCGTAGGCGCTGTAAAAGAATCCGTCATTGTACCAGCTGACACCTGAAAATTTCACCCAAAGAATGTGGTCCGGAAGCATTTCGCCCGTTTCAATGTTTTTCACGAATATCTCGTTCCAGTCGGAGCCCGATTTGGCCACCTGGTACATCAGGTATTTGCCATCATTGGATACCTCAATGGTGGTAAGGGCAGCTGTTCCATCAGCCGACAAGGTGTTCGGGTCAAGCAAAACAGAAGGTTCTGCAGCCATATCAGTAGCGGTATATAAAACATTCTGGTTTTGCAGACCACTATTCTTGTAAAAGAAATATTTTCCGGCTTCTTTAAAAGGAGTTCCATATTTCGGATAATCCCACAATTCAGTGAGGCGGGTTTTAATCTGATCGCGGTAAGGAAGTTTTGCCAGGTAACCAAAGGTGAGCTGATTTTCAGCTTTCACCCATTCACCTGTTTCTGCTGAATTGTCGTCTTCAAGCCAACGGTAAGGATCTTCAACTTCGGTACCGAAATAGGTGTCTTTTACATCGCCTTTTTTAGTAGGCGGATACTGAATGTGTTTTTCTGAGCAGGACATCATAAATGACAATGCTAAAAATGAAATAATAACTCGTTTCATAAACAGATAGATTTTAATGTAGGTTGAACGCTTTCTATCGGTATTTGATTGGATGGTTTCATTACAATAGTACAGAATTCGGCAGAAATATACTGAAATTAGCGGGTGCGGAGATTTTTAATCTCCGTTTTCATCAAGCGCGATTAAAAATCGCGACACCCAACTCCGAATTGCTTTTAAATATAAAATGCCCGACAAGCGGGCATTTATATTTATCTCGGTTAAGAACAGGTCCTTCAATTTCAATCTCGATTACCGACGGTCTCCGCCTCCGCGGTTGTCGCGGCGAT
>JAUXUF010000330.1 GCA_030684645.1 Bacteroidota bacterium
TTTGCCCGGTATTAGCCATTCAGCTATATCAATACTTTCAAAACACCAATGAAGAAGATCACTCCTGGCAGGTCCATTACAAACTTCTGTCCCATTAACAAATAAACGGTATCGGTTGTCGCCCGATACATGAACAATAAATTCCTTCGTTTTTTTTCTTATACTAATCGTTTTTCTGTAATGAAACACGCCGTAATCCAACAATGATACTTCAGGACAGGCTATCCATTCTGCATCCCATTTATTATTTAACAGATAAGGATTTATTTTTAGAGGCTCCTTACCAAATAGAGGATGAAATGTTGACGCACCAAAACTATACGTACCAGAAATTAAAAATGCCCCTCCTGAAGCCATTACTCCATTTTTAATAAAATTTCTTCTATTCATATTTGTTTTGATCGTACATTAAAACAATTTCAAAAACTAATTCTTCGAAGTTCACCTTTCATAATTTCTAAAAGTAGCGGTACGTTATGATCATTAATTAGCTATTGCATGCATTTGATTTATTCTTTCCAGGTATTTCCTATACATAACTTTGGACATAGTTACGGGATCGTTTGAGGGGTTTACAGGATAGGTTTCATGCCCATTTACCCACTGCCATTCGAAGTCTTTAACCCGCTCATCAAATACCTTCATATCAACCGGTAAATTATTTTGCAAACAGGAATCAACATATTGAAAAAACATTTCCCAACGGGGTTCGTAAAATCCTTTCAGTAAGCCCGACCATTGACGGTTGGCATAGTCGTGTATCGGACAATCCCGGTTGCCCCACAGCGTGATGAGATCACGGGCATTAAATTCATATAAATTCTTTTCTTCATCGGTGATTCCACATTTTCGTGCATCATCCAGCCAATGGCCCAGCAGGAAATCCTTCCGTGTGCCCAATAAATCATCCATATCTGTAATCAGATCCAAGAATTGCCGACTGTATATATCAAATTTCTCTATGTCATTGTTAAGATACGCCTTTACAAATTCTTGCTGAAGCGGTGTGGCGTAGTTAGCCAGTACTTGTCGAGTTATATCCACCAGGTCGAATTGAAATCCGTCACTGTTTTTTAATGAATCAGACGCTCCGATAAAAAGATCCCAGGCTTTTATTAATTGTAGTGGATTATAGTTAAACGAGGTGTTAGTCATTGTCGTATTTCGCTCAAAAGTGGGGCGCCCGGTGATGATAGATTCCGGGCCACCATCGCCCGTCCTGCTGGCACTATAAACTGTGTTCTTCAATATCTGCCAGGCAGCATTGACTTGCATATTTTCTCTTCCATAACGGTTAAGGGAATAGCTTTTCAGCCAAATGTCAAGATCGATAGGTTCACTACGCCACACATTTTCTGTCATTAATTGATACAGAGCCGGATTTTGTTCTATACTTTCAGGCGTAAGTCCTATACCGGTCATTTTCCCTGCCTCAGGATCATGAAGTGCTATGGCCGGATCGTATGTCACATGTCTCATGCGGCCAAACAGGCTGCTATTACCACCAAAATTACTCAGCAAATTC
Source organism: Bacteroidota bacterium (assembly GCA_030684645.1). Taxonomy (GTDB): domain Bacteria; phylum Bacteroidota; class Bacteroidia; order Bacteroidales; family Prolixibacteraceae; genus Aquipluma. The sequence goes on from JAUXUF010000330.1 coordinate 1,526, forward strand.
CATATCCATGGTTTCCCATAATACGCGTTGGTACGATTCCATACCGGATTCGCTTCACTGAAAAGATCAAGTATGATCATATGGTCGTTTGGTATTGCATTTAGCAGAGCTTGCATTTGCCTGGGTTGCCAAAAACGTTCATTGTAGGAAAACATCCATCCCTGCATTACCCATACTGCCTGGGGATCGGAGCTAGCCATTGATTGAAATATCTTTTTACTCATGGCGTCCAGGTAGGTGGAGTCATTGGAGGGAGGATCGTTTTCATTAAAGGTATCTGCCGAATAAAGATGATCCGTTCCATACACGGAAGTTTGAGTTTCAATGAATTTTTTACCAATCGTAATAAACAGGGAATCGGAAGGATCCAAAATATATACATCGTTGAAGCCATAGCCCCAGTTGGTTTTTTTGAGTTGAGCTTTAGGGAATTTCTCCTTGAATGTAGGTGGTACATGGCCACTAAAAGCAGGTAGCACAGACGTCATACCTAAAACCCGTTCCCTCGCCAGTATCTTTTTTTGTAACGCTTCGTGGGTATCTATCCAGTGTTGTGGAAGTGGCCCACCCCATCCATCTAAATTGCCCATCCATAGCCAGGCGAAATAAGCCGGACCGCTAAAAAAGCTCTTTAGTTCATCCCTGGAAAACCCCACGCTTTCGTATACTTTCTGCCAGATGGCTTCTTCACCTGTAAGGGCCAGGGGCATATTAATCCCGTTCAGTGCCATCCAATCAATTTCTTTTTGCCACCGATCCCAATCCCACCACGCCATGGTATAATTGAAGGTACAATAGTTCAGATAATAGCGATATTTGTATGGTGTAACTTTGTGAACTTTTTTCAGTACAGAAGGCAGAGGATTGGGCATTTCCAAATTAGTTCCGTTCCGGGTGATATTACAATGACAAAAATGCTCCAGGTAATAGTTTAATGCTGAAGCCGCAGAGACACCATTGTTTCCCCTCAATACAATTTTTCCTCCGCTACTTTCGACTTCAAACACATCATGTCCATCTTCTTTGGAGATATATTCCACTGTAAAATTTTCTGTAGCCTGAGGTATGATGCGGTAAATAAGATCATGTATCTCCTGCACGTGAAGCTGCGCAGTAGCAGGAAAAGTAAGTATAGTCATAACCAATAAACCTAAATAATAGCTCATAATCTGTTTATGTTTATTATTTTTAATGATCTTTATTTTCATAATTATCAACTTTATTTAAAGAATTTAGACCCGTTTATTGAAGTATTTTATTTTTCTATAGTGGCTGTTAAACCAATACCTTTAAACTGAAATCCCGCATCAAAAGTTCTCGGCATTTCCCATCATCTTGTTTTTGAGGTTTGGCTCCGTATAAATTGTATTTACTTGCCCATTGTGCAAGCACCCAGGAAGCAGTGGATAAACCTTTCCCAGTGGGGGATAATATTTCAAGAATACTGGAGTCGCTGGAATTAATCCCTGTAGCCCAACGCCAATTAGCAAAGTTCATATCTTTTATTTTAATTCTATTTCAGAATTATTCCTATACGCTTCTATATGCATAGTTACCTTCAGGATTATTACCAAATTATTGATTGTTTTTTTTCTGTATTATAGTGTATGATTTATAAAGTAAGTCAATTCTGTTCGACATAAACAGAGAATTTAGAAACGTTTACTGCAGAGGTATTATAGCCATCCTTCACATAGTTCGGAAGTTCAAACAGGATGCCGGCAGACGTAATACGGTATCTTCCCAGATACTCCGAAAGACCATGGTTGGCATCTCGAATCGCCTTGAGTAAATTCGCTGTACTTATATGCACTTTAAAAAACTTTTTTACTGAAAAAGGTGAAGACTGAAGCATAGCCGATAAAGGAGATTTCGTAATATACTGGCTACTTTCTTTAACTGGTGTTGAAGCGAAATTAACGAAAGTGTCATTACTCGCAGCAGTTTCAGTGTATGGTCCCCTCGACTCATAGGCACATATTATATAAGCAAAGCTTTTCCCGGTTAACTCATCTAGTAAATAAAAGCCAAAAGACAACTGAGTTACAGGAGCCTGTTCCGCTGAAAATCCGAAATGTGCAGTATTACCTTGTGGATCAGTCAAATTGACTACCGGAACAGTTGCATACATTTGAAAAACCAAATTTTGATTTGGCCTGGCCCATGGATATATCGGTGTAGAAAATTTTTTTGAAATCCAAATATGAGGGCCGCCTCCAACAATAGATCTATATAATCCCCTATTTTCCAAATCTTTCGTATTGATTACCATATCTGTTTCCCCCGATTGGGTAACGG
>JAUXUF010000369.1 GCA_030684645.1 Bacteroidota bacterium
TATGGGAAAATACATTAGCCTACACCAAAACTTTTGGTATTCACGGTATTGATTTTGTAGGTGGTATATCCTCTCAGGAAAACACCTTCCGTCAACTCAACACAACCGGAACTGGTTTACTAAGTAATGAATTAAGAAATATTGGCTCCTTAAATACATTAATAGCCACAGGTAATCAGCAGACATGGTCATTGGCCTCACAGTTTGCAAGATTACAATATAAGTTAACCGACAAATATATAATAACAGGTACCGTTAGACGTGATGGATCTTCAAGATTTGGCCCCGGTAAACAATGGGGAGTATTCCCGTCAATTGGTGTTGCCTGGAATGTTTCACAGGAGTCTTTTATGGCAAATTCTAAGGTTTTCGATAATTTGAAAATTAGAGGAAGTTGGGGTACGGCAGGTAACCAGAATATAGGTTTGTTTCAATATGATGCGACTTACGGAACGGGTCCTTCTGTTAGAGACAACAGAGGTTATGTGTTTGGGACAAATAAAGCTTATCAGCAAGGTTTGGCTCTTAATGGCCTGGCAAATCAAAACTTAACATGGGAAACCAGTATACAATCTAATATAGGTCTGGATGCTAGCATTTTAAATAACCGTATTAATTTTACCGCTGATTATTATGTTAGAGAATCTTCTGATTTCTTATTAGATGTTCCGGTACCAGCTCAAACAGGCTATACAACTGCAACACGGAATGTGGGGAGTATTAGAAACAGTGGTTTGGAGCTTGCATTGGAATACAGGGAATCTTTAACTGCATTTAAGTGGGCTGTTGCCGGTAATATAACCACTATTAAAAATGAAATTTTAAGTTTTACAGATGGTGTAACAGCGGTTGGTAACTTTTCTAATGCACTTGGTTTTCAAAATTATGGGGGTAACATCTGGACAGCTTATAGCCAATCTAGAGTAGGCGGTAACATTGGTGCATTTTATGGTTTCAGAACTGATGGAATTTATCAGACAAAAGCTGAGGTTGATGCAGTTAATGCTTCTGCAAAAGCTAAATATGGAACAACTGCATTCTACCAGAATACATTAACTTCTCCTGGTGACAGAAGATTTGTAGATGTGAATGGTGACGGGCGTATTACTGATGCTGATAGAGAAATTATAGGTACTCCAATTCCT
>JAUXUF010000374.1 GCA_030684645.1 Bacteroidota bacterium
AGCCGATAAAGAAATACAACTGCTCAAAGCCAAAACCGATAAACTGCGCGAGCAGAAAAAGGGAATGATGCAGGTGCTGTTGACGGGGAAGAAACGATTGAAAATTAATGCATAAATAATCCAAGATGAAAGGATCAAACAAAGCAAATAAACAATTAAACAAACAAAATATGGATCATACAATTAACTGGTACGAAAAAGAAATTGACGAAATTTACGATTACAATCAGGACTTAACCGACGATGAAACATTTCAGTTTTTAACCCATCTGCTCCACAACTATCCTGATTTGGATATTGATTGGATTGAAATGTTCGGGGGAATTACTGAGCATCTGTTTGAGGCTGGTAGGGTTGATGATGTTTTGAACTTTACAAACGATTACCGGAAAACTTTCCCCGGCAAATATGAAACGCAATGCCGAAGAATTGAAAAAGATTTGATTACCAATCTTTTTTATCGGGGCGACATCGAAACCATTAAAGAACGGTTGGAAATAACGAAATGTATTCCGGTACCTGACCGCTATGCTGTTGCCAGTGACATAATAGTGCAACTCACTTATCATGGTCAGCATAAGCTTGCCTTCGAATATTCAAAATTCCTTGTTGAATCGCCACCGCCCGAAACTGATGAATTCGTTTATTATCCTCAGGTTGCTTTTAATACCACTATCTATTTGTACGAACTTGAAAAACTTTACGAGAATATTAAAGAGGGTGTGTCTGGAGGAGTTGAAGCATTTGATAATGAGATCCAAATGGTAGATCTTCCTCAGAATAAAGAAGTTTTTGAGATTGTTCTGAAAAACCTGAAAGAACCACTGGATAAATTGGCCATCCAATCGAAAATTGAAACGGAAAGTAACGATTTGTTGCTGACGATATCGGTTCAATTTTATAAATACATGAAAGATGAGTTTGGAATGTCGTTCATGATCTCGGACAGGTTTTGGACTATTCTGAAAAAAATAGAATTGTTTGGTCAGGAAGAAAATGATGAAGCCTTTTTTTACATCGCCTACCCAATTCTCTCGGAACATATCGAAAACCTGTACGACCGAACCTTTCTCTCGAATGAAATTGAAATTTTCGGTATGGTGTATGGATTAAAATATGTTTATCGGTTCCTTCATGTCTATGACCTGATCAACGACCATTATTATCAGCGGATGGAAGAGAATATCGGGATGCTTGAATATGACTCTATATTTTATCTTAATAGAACTGCGTGGCAAATGAAGTTTGTTTTTGACTGGCCACAACTGAATCCTCCCGACCCAAATATGGTCAAATTATTTTCAGACACGTATCGCTATTCTATCGACAAAACTGTTGGAGATCAATTTGATAATTATCTGGAATCATGGTCTGTACCTAAAAGCGTACAGGAAGAAATTGATCAGTTCTATAACGAAAAGCAATTGAATAAAAAAGAAAATGATCACGACCGCTGGTTTCCAACCCAACCAATTGTAAATACAGGGCCAAAAGTTGAGCGGAACGACCCTTGCCCGTGTGGCAGCGGGAAAAAGTACAAGAAATGCTGCATGGATAAATAAAAACATAATAAATTAAGAAAATATGATCACCATCGAACTATAACAGCTTAAAGAAAGCAAAGACAATGTTGAGTTAAAAAATGTGTCTATCATGCTCGGAAATTGGATTTTGAAGGAATGAAAAATACGAATAATCGGCCGGTGATGATTCTCCATATTTCTAATAGCAACAATTTAGGAATAATAAAATGTGCTGACAAATAAGGCTTTAGTAAAATTGGATTTGAATAATCAATTCTCCAAAAAGCAATATAATTCTCCAAAACGGTAAAAAGAATGGATACACCAAGTTTTAAAGAAGATCACATTAGTCAGGTACCTGCTTTGCAGATGCTGCAAAACCTGGGCTATTTTTATTTGTCGCCGGGAGAGGCCATGCAAATGCGGAGCGGAAAAACAACCAATGTGTTGCTTGAAGATGTATTGCGAACCCAGTTGAAAGAAATCAACTCCATCAAAATTAGCTCAACCAAAACCAGTGTTTTTAGCGACACAAACATTGAGAATGGCATTCAGGCGCTCAAAGATCTTCCGATGAACGAAGGATATATTGCCGCCAGCGAAACGGCTTATAACCTGCTAACCTTGGGCAAATCGCTTGAACAAAGCATCGATGGAGATAAAAAAAGCTTTACCCTTCAATACATCGACTGGCAAAACATCAGCAATAACGTTTTTCATGTTACCGAAGAATACAGCGTAATGCGCAGTGCCAGCAAAGAGCACTACCGCCCTGATATTGTTTTGTTTGTAAACGGCATTCCCTTGGCTATTATTGAATGTAAACGGCCTGATATGAAGGAGCCGTTATCCCAGGCGATCTCTCAACATCTAAGAAACCAACAGGAAGACGGAATTCGTTCCTTGTTTGTTTATGCGCAATGTCTTCTTAGTTTAGCCACAGATAGTTGCTCTTTTGCCACTATTGGTACGCCGGAAAAGTTCTGGTCTCAGTGGAATGAAAAATTCCAGAATTTGCAGGAGGAGCAGTCGTACAGCAATTCCTTAATGAAATTTAAGAATACACCACTTGGTACTGAACAGAAAAACAAATTATTCAGTGACCGGTTCAGGTACGTTCGCAAGCATTTCGATGATCTGGAAAGCCAAAAAATACTCCCGGTAAAACAGGATGAATATCTGTTCAGCTTGTGCCATCCTGAACGGATGCTTGATATGGCGTTTAATTTCATTGTATATGACTATGGGGTGAAGAAAATAGCCCGGTACCAGCAATTCTTCGCCATAAAGAAAACACTCAGCCGGATCAATAATATAGAAGGCGGAAAACGCAAAGGCGGTGTTATCTGGCATACCCAGGGAAGTGGCAAGTCGTTAACAATGGTCATGCTGGCTCAGGCAATTGCTTTAGAGAAGTCGATTAAAAATCCCAAAATTATTTTGGTAACCGACCGGGTTGATCTGGATGACCAGATTACCGGAACTTTTCGCAAGTGTGGAAAATTGGTTGAAAATGCCACGACAGGAAACCGTCTGGTAGAATTACTTGAAAGCAAAAGCGATGTGATTGTGACAACCGTAATCAATAAATTTGAAAAGGCTGTCCGGCAACTCAAACAACCGCTTTTATCGCCCGATATCTTTGTTTTGGTAGATGAAGGGCATCGCAGTCAGCATGGAACGTTTAACATCGACATGCTCAAGACCATGCCAAATGCCTGTTACATTGCCATGACCGGAACACCACTTTTCAAGAGAGACAAAAATACGGCTGCCCGGTTTGGTGGAATGATTGATACCTATACGGTTGATCAGGCTGTAAAAGATAAAGCTGTTGTGCCTTTATTGTATGAAGGTCGCCATGCCATACAAAAAGTAAATGAGAGTCCGGTTGACAACTTCTTTTCCCGGATTTCGGAGCCGCTTACCGAATATCAACGGGCTGATTTGAAGAAAAAATTCAGCCGCGCTGACCAGTTAAATATTGCAGATCAGAAAATTTATGCCATAGCCTGGGACATCAGCCTACATTTCCGGGACAACTGGCAAGGAGAAACCCCATTTAAAGGACAATTGGTTTGCCAAAGCAAAGAGGCCGCGATTCGTTATAAAACCTATTTGGATGAAATTAATATTGTTTCCACTGAAGTGTTGATTTCACCCATTGATGAACGTGAAGGTGAAGATAGCGCCTATGGAGAATCATCGGATCGGGTGAAAGGCTTTTGGAAACGGATGATGAACGAACACGGTAATCCGAAAAGGTATGAGAAAAATATTATCAGTCGCTTTAAAAATCAGCCTGATCCGGAAATCATTATTGTGGTTGATAAGCTGCTCACAGGTTTTGATGAACCTAAAAACACCGTATTATACCTAACCCGAAATTTGAAAGGACATTCATTACTTCAGGCAATAGCCAGGGTTAACCGGGTTTATCCGGACAAAGAATTTGGGTACATCATCGACTATTATGGAGTGTTGGATGAGTTGGACACCTCCTTGGACTTATATTCCTCGATGGAAGATTTCGATGAAAGTGACCTGGAAGGAACCTTGACAAACATTGAAGATGAGATAAAAAAGTTGCCGCAAAAACATTCTGAGTTATGGGATTTATTTAAAACCATCGGCAATAAACGCGATGCGGAAGCCTACCAGCAAATGCTCCGTGATGAAGCTGTCAGAGTCGTTTTTTACGACAAGTTGGCTTCATTTGCCAAATCGCTGAAAGTGGCTTTGTCATCAATCCAGTTTCATAAACAAGTGGAAGAAAAGCTTATCGAACGATATAAAAGCGATCTGGCCATGTTCCTGAAACTTCGTCTGGCAGTATTTGAACGGTACTCAGACCGGATTGATTATAAACAGTACGAGGGACAAATTCAAAAGCTGATAGATACGCATATTCAAACGGATGAAGTGATCACAATCACTGAATTGGTCAATATTTTTGACAAGGAAAAATTCGGGGATGAAGTTGAAAAGACAATTGGCGATTCAGCCAAAGCTGATAAAATAGCATCCCGGACAGCAAAGCACATTACCGAGAAAATGGATGAAGATCCTGCCTTTTACAAGAAGTTCTCCCAGATGCTTAAAGATGCAATAAAAGCTTACGAGGAACATCGGATCAATGAAACTCAGTATTTGCATAAGGTTAAGGATATTATGAACGCAGTTCTTTCCCGTAATGATTCTGAAATTCCTCCAGAGCTTCAGAATCAGGAAATAGCCAGGGCTTTTTATGGGCTTTGTTCCGAATCCTTTACTGAAAAATTTAGGGATTCAGAAACGCGGAGAATTGTTTCGATACATGCAGCTATTCAAATAGACGAAATAATACAGAATGCAGTTTTTGATCAGGGTAAACCAATTGTTGACTGGCAGAATAAATCGAATATTACGGGTAAACTGTTGATTGAAATTGGGGATTACCTGATTGATGATGTCAGGGAAAAGTACGGTATTGACCTTTCATTTGATGAAATGGATATCATTGCTGAAAGATGTATTGACGTTGCTAAAATCAGGTATAAATGACAACTGATTGTGTCCAGTTTGGATCGAAAGAAATAGTTTACCAATATGCCTGGTCGGATAGGAAGACTTTGGGTATTACCATCACTCCGGAAATGGAAGTATTCGTGAAAGCTCCGCTTGATACTCCAATAGAAAAGATTAGGGAAAAAGTGATCAAACGGGCGCCATGGATACTGAAGCAGCAAAATTATTTCCTGGCTTTTTTCCCAAAAACAACTCCTCGAAGATATGTGAGTGGTGAAACACATTTATACATGGGGCGTCAATTCCGTTTGAAAGTCTTGGATGGCGGCAAAAGTGAAGTAAAGTATAAAGGCCGTTTTATAGAAGTTATAACCAAAGATAAATCAAAGGCCGGACATTTATTAAAGCAATGGTACCGGCAAAAGGCCAAAGAAAAATTCGCAGAAATAGCGGAACCACTAATTGTCAGATTTCAAAAATATGGTGTAGAACCATCCGGTATATACATTCTTGATATGCCTAAACGATGGGGTAGCTGCACTCCAAAAGACAAAATCATTTTAAATCCTGAACTAATAAAAGCCCCGAAACGCTGTATTGAATATGTGATTATCCACGAACTGTGCCACTTGGTTCACCACGACCATACTCAAAAATTTATCGACCTTCAAACCAAGGAAATGCCCGACTGGGAAAAATGGAAAATGAAGCTGGAGAGGTTGTTAGCTTAAAATTCTATTTTCCTTTGAGACTCATCAATGTCCAGATGTTTCCCCCAACTCTCATAGTGATTTGCAATTTCGTTTAGTAATAATGAAACAATCGGAAATTGATTACAGATTTCTTGAGATAGATTTCTGTATTTTTGCGCGGTAGCCCGTGTAGGAGAGCCATTACTTAGTTCTTAATTATAGTTAGTTACAGATTATAAATAAAAGAACAATGCAATATTGATGTTGAATCTAAAATGTTTCAAGATTGTTTGATTTAGGAACATCGTGATTTAACTCTCTATCATAGTTCTGCAATTATAGATATTTATCTCAGAATATATTGTTCAAAACGATAAACATAATAGCAAAGTTCTTGGCTGGTTGCATTCTAAAAGTAAAAGCAACTTTTTTATCCACATCAAAGTTTTGTCGAAAATGTTCCATGGAAAATTCATCGGTTTTTTTGAAACAGGCATACCACAAAGATGGTCTCGGGTTTTAAGTCAAGCTGGCAGCCGTTGAGCGGAAAATGCAATTCTCAAGACATGTTGCTTCACCAATTTCCATTCATTGAAAAAGGCATAGCAGCCATTTGATAAAATAAGCTGCTACGCACATTTTCTGTTGAATATCTGGTTTATCTAAAGTTCGATACTTAAGTATCCTTTTTTCTGTAATTGAAAGTTATAAAGGATACCATTTTCAGTCACTTGAATTTGTTTCGGCAAGTCCTTCGGATTGACTTTAAATTGCTTTAAAGAAAATCCACAAGCATATAATTCAACATGATATTTTTCTGCCATTTCCAGATAAGGAGTAATCTTGTCCTTTTGGATTAAATCGGTAATCGTTTTACCACAAATTACAACTTTAAACGCACCAAAATGATTTCCATCTTCAGTAGCTAAATCCTTAGCCGCCAAAATAATAGGCTTAAGTTGTTGTACGTCTCTCGTAAGGATGGTGTAATTTTGCATCGTTGAATTTGCCGGGTTTTGGGCCAGACTATTACCCGAAATTAGGAACGTGAATATGACGTTTACTATTAAAATATATGCTTTCATGCTTTTATGGTTTTATGGTTATTAAAATTGTTCATTATAAAAAATATTAACCCTCCGAAAATAGCGACGTTCTTAAATAAAGGGCCAATGGTTGACATTTGTCCAACTTGAGTGGTAATTGTGATAGGCAGAAGTACCAATGCTAAAATTAGAGCGGCATATTTTGTTTTAAATCCAATCATTAAAGCAATGCCTGCAATTAGCATAACAACACCTGAAGCAACAACTGAAAATTCGGGATTGCCAAAAATATGGGCTAACTCTTTAAGTCTGGCCTGGTTGATTTTACTAATCACTTTTTCAATATTGAATAAGTGATTTATACTTGCAACGATAAAAATCAGACTTAATAAGATTCTGAATACCGTTACAGAATTTCGATTTATATTAACTGTTTTTGATTCCATTTTTTTTGATTTAAATTTTTATTAATTCGCTCCATGTAATACCGCTAATGTCTGTTAGCTTTATCTGATATTCCCCGGCAGGCAAAGCTGATAAGCGCTCGTCATGAATAGTAACGATTGCTTTTGCCCCTAAAGGAATGATTAAACTATGTTTTCCGGGTTTCACTTTAGCTACATATACATTCGCTATATTTTTCGTTGGAAAAGCAGACAGATCTTCTCCATTTAGCTTTAGGATGTTATGACCATTTTCGTCCGTTAATTCAATGCCAATTAAAAATGAACCATAAACATCCACCCCTTCTACACGAAAAACCTGAAATGACAGTGAATTGGCTGATAGTTGCGCATGCTCTATTTCAATTTTGGGTTTTACGGATTTGTTGTGTAAGTCGCCCCACACACCACCATGAAAATATTGATTGGTAAACAACGTGATAAATAGAATTATCATTGAACCTGAAAACACGACCCTATGCAACACATTCAATTTAATTGGCAAAACACCTGACCCCATCCAACTAAACCATCGGCCATTAGTTATTTTATTTCGACGATTTATCAGAAAGTAATCCATTGAATATTTACCACTGCCAGATAGAAACAGGGTGAAGCCTGCAGCTATTCCAAGAATACCAATTTGCCATTCATCCAAACAGGTAGTTCCTATCCAACCGGAGCCTAAGAGTATTCCCATGGCCAGGCCGAAAACGCCCACACTCATAAGTCTTGTAAATAATCCAAACATTAAGAATAACCCGACAATTCCTTCTATAATGGTAAAAATCGCCATAGCCCACCATAAGGTTTCAGGATTTATTACAAGGTATTCGATGATTGGTTTTATGCCCAATGCATTGGGCAGGAAATTGTTGAACTTTTCACCAATGTAGCCCAATGCTTCCTGGTCTAATTTGTTGGCTAATACCAGTCTTCTCCAAAAAGCTGAGAAATAGGTCCATCCTACAACCAAACGTAAGGTTAGCGTGAAAAGTCCAGCCAAATTATATGACTGCACTAATTTTTGATTATGCATTTTAAATGATATTTTTTTATACTAAAAGATTTATTTGATTTAAACGGAGTGATGCAAAATCAAATCATGTACTTTAATCTTTTATATAAAATGTAAAGAGGAATATCTTTCTTGCTTTTATTTTCACAAGTTAAAGGATTGAAAAAAGCAGGATGATCAATGGAGAAATTTGAAAATTGATTTGTAAACGTAGCAAAAGATTTGAATTTAAGACCTTTTCTAGCTTGCTTTACTTTTACAATCTCCGCTTGACTATATGCAACACAACAATCGGTGGCTTGTTGAATAGTTGTCTTGCTTGGATTAAGTGTGTTGGTCGTTTTTACACCTAACGCATGTTGCAGGGAATTTCGTACAGCACAGGGAGCAATGATCAATAACAGCCCTAAAAACAGAACTGTCCATGTTTTGCTACTACCACTTCTATGTTTTGAAATCTCTTGCATTAATATAATAACGGTTACCAATTGGAATTGTTTTCCAATTAATTTTTCACAAAGCTAATCAACTATTTTTTTCAACAAGAGTAGCCAACTACTTTTAGTCTGTTTTTTTTAATACGTTAATATTGGAAGTGCTACATTTGAAAGGACAGTAAGTTAAGCGAAAAAATAATTACTTTCCATTATGAATCAAATTAGAAAAAAGTACGACCTGGAGTTTCAGAAAAAAGGAGTATAACTGTTTGATTTAATTACATCGTAATTTGACTCTCTACGCTGTTCTGCAATGGGTGTACGACAAAATTCCGGTTTAATAGAAAAAAGGCTATACATTTGTAAATCAACTAAAAATACAAATAAGTATAACCTTTAACTCCTAAGAGTATGACAACAAAGTTAAATGAAATATTTTCGGTTTTAGTAGGAGCTCTGGAAGATTTATCAAACAACGTCGATAAAGAATCTTCGAGCTACCAATTTGAATTCTCGTTTAATGATCTACTCCTGAATTTTGGTCAGTCGGTTTTTCAATCCGTAGTGGGAAATATTCCAAAATCGAAAAACGACCGTATCACCATTCTTACAAGTTTTGGCGATGTTTGTTTCCACAAAAATCATCCCTTGTCAACTGCTCCCGGTGGTTTTAAGATCAGTCCTTACATGCAGGAGCAATTGTGTCGTGCTGGTACAAGGTTGACCTTTGAAGAAGCAAGTGAACAAGTAACGGAATTGAAAGGTGTAGCAGTAAATGCAAAACAAATAGAGCGGTTATGCCATCACTACGGAGAATTATTAGGGCAGGTTGATTGGAAACAAGCCTACAATGAGGCCACTCAATTGCGCTTACCTTTAAAGGACGAGCTTACCTACGCAATGATGGACGGCAGTATGATCCTGACAAGGCAAAAAGATGAATCGTGGAAAGAGGTCAAACTCTGCAGAACGTTTCGATCCGGCGACAGGGTCGAAGATGTCTCCAAAAACCGCAACCTTATCGGGCATTCGGATTACGTGGCCCACTTGGGCAAACATGTGGATTTCTTTGATAAGGTAATAGAGGTACTCCCAACACAAAGCCCACTGGTGTTTATCTGCGATGGGGCAAAATGGATATGGAAATGGATAGAGGAATATTATCCCAGTAGTACACAGATACTGGATCTCTATCATTGTAAGGAACATCTTTATGGCTTTGCAAAAATATACTATCCCAAAGATGAACATCAATCACGAAAATGGGTAGAGTCTTGTATCGAACTTTTAATGAACAAAAAGGTAAGCGAATTATTGACAACTATATCCGAACTGTCATGTAACCAAAAACAGATTGAAAAAGAAAAGCAAAAGTTGGTAACCTATTTGCAAAACAATGAAAACCGTATAAACTATGGGCTATACAAAGAACAAGGGCTCCTGTTTGGTTCAGGGGCAATAGAATCGGCAAACCGTGACATCATTCAAAAACGAATGAAATTATCGGGGCAACGATGGACACTATCAGGGGCACAGCAAATGCTCAATTTAAGAGTATGTTATAAAAGCGGATACAACAGAAAACTACATGAACTAATAACAAATTACCAAAATGTTGCCTAATTTATGTCAAAAGGGAATTTTGTCGTACACCCCATTTGTTATGCTCATCCATCTTATTGGCAAGATGCAGTAAGAGTCAAATATTTTTTCACAACTCCCATTTGGGGTTTATCTACTCCATTTGCCGGCTCAATAGATAAAGGATAAGTTCCCCACCAGGGACCCCCGGCCCAATAAGTACCATTTACACAATTATCTTGCAGGTATTTAAGAAAGTTATCTAACACAACCAGCCATCTGGCATCATTAGCGGGTATGCCATATTCTCCAATAAAGCCTTTCTTATTATTTGCCTTAAGCCAATCTATAAAAGGCTTAACACGGTCTACTCCCCTATTAGCATATCCTGCTTCAACATCATAGGAACCCTTATACGTTCCGGAATTATCTTTATCAAAGTAGGTGTGAGCCTGAAAAATTAATTTATTTGATGGATCCGACAAGTTCTTTAATACATCACTTTTAGAACCAGGAGTTCCAAACAAGCCCGGGCTGCTCCATCCATCTCCACTAATAATAATGTTTGTCGTTTGGTCTATACTTCTAATGCCGTTAATCGTTTCCTGTGAAATATCAAACCATGATGGAGAAGCTAACATATCATGAGGTTCATTCATTATATCATAACCCCAAATTTTCTTGCTTTTAAAAGCAGTGGCCATCCTGGTCCAGAAATCTTTAAATGCCTGTACCGGCAGCTCTGGAGAACCAATGATAAAAGTGGTGCCGTTTATTTTTCTTCGGCCATAATTATGGCAATCCAGGATGATTGAAATTTCTCTCTTATTAGCTTCATCGATCAAAGCCATCACACGTGCCAATTCAGCTGCATCTAAAGGTACATTCATAGTAGGTTGTAGCCTCTCCCATTTAAAAGGTAACCTGACTAATTTAACGTCTTTTGATTTATAGTAATCTAACTCGGCAATATTAGGATATATATAGGCCGTACCATAAGCCCCAGAAGAGGATCCAAATTCTCCCCCAGCCAAATTAACTCCAAAAGGAACAGGCTTTTCTACCGGTATTGGTTGTATAACCGGTGACGGTATTTGTTCCTTTTTTTTGCAGGATAGCATAATTGTTGCCGCTGCTATTACGAATAGAATGTTTTTCATGCGATTCTTTATTTTATTTGTTACTATGTTTAAAGCTTTTGCAAGCTAAATTGAGAGCCTCTTATTTTCCGGCTCTTATTTAAGATTTTAAGGATTAATCTAACCACGATCATTTTATACTCCTTTTTTCTTTACCCATTATAAACTGCAATGTGCCGCCTTTCATGATGTCGCTATAATTGATCTGATACGAGTGGTACGGCTTGCCATTAAGTTGTATAGCCTGTATATACTTATTTTTAGAAGAAAGCTTTTTTGCCTGAATGGTAAGAACTTTATCGCCCACCTTTACAGATGCCCGTTTAAAGAAGGGCGCACCGATATCAAATATGCCGGAAGCCGGATTTACCGGATAAAAGCCCAAAGAGCTAAGAATATACCAGGCGCTCATCTGTCCGCAATCGTCATTCCCGCTCAAACCATCGGGCTTGTTCAGGTATTGGGTTTTTAAAATGCGGGGTATCATCTCTTGGGTTTTCCAGGGTGCATCGGCATAATTGTACAGATAAGCCACGTGGTGGCTGGGCTCATTGCCATGGGCGTATTGTCCTATTAATCCGGCCACATCAAAAACAGTCCCTGTTTTGGCATACACTTTCGGATCTAATGTAAAAAGCGTATCAAGCTTTAACATAAAGGGCTGTTTGCCGCCCATTAATTCAATCAGCCCTTCAATATCATGCTGCACATGCCAGGTATATTGCCAGGCATTGCCCTCGGTATAGTCGCCGTAACCGGGAGGAGAAACTTCAATCGGATCAAAAGGTGAGACCCATTCGCCATTCATTTTTTTGGGTCGCATTAATTTGGTGGACGGGTCATAAAGATTTTTATAATAACCGGCCCTTTTGCTGAAAAACCGGCAATCGGCTTCTTTACCTAAGGATTTTGCCATTTGTGCGGCACACCAGTCGTCTGTAGTGGATTCTAAAGTGCGGGAAACGGATTCATTTGTTACGGTATCTGCCGGCAGGTAGCCATATTTATCATATAGGCTCCAGTCGTACTTATGCCAGCTGTTTTTTGTCAGGGACTGCTTAATGGCATTATACGCCCTTTCTGTATCCTCTTGCTTTAAAAGCCCTTTAAAATAAGCATCCACAATAATAGGCACAGCATGATTTCCTATCATGGTGTAGTTCTCCTTTCCCCAAAGTGTCCATATCGGTAACATCCCGACAGCGTCATAATGATCTAAAATGGAATACACCATGTCCCTGTCTTTTTCGGGACTGATAATGGTATATAAGGGATGGGCCGCCCGGTAGGTATCCCAAATGGAAAAAGTAGTATAATACGTTTTATTTGCTGACTGATGCACTTTGTCGTCTGCTCCCGTGTACCGTCCATCGGCATCAGCCATATTGTTGGGCTGTATAAACAGATGGTACATGGAGGTATAAAAATTGAACTTTTGTTCTTTGCTGCCCTTTATTGTAATTTTTGACAGATAGGTATTCCAGACATCCAGTGCCTCTGTTTTCACTGTTTCAAAACTTTTGTCTTTTGATTCTGACAGGTTTTGCCTGGCACCTTCAATACTTACCGAAGATATGGCCACCCTTGTTTCTATTACTTCGCCTGTTTGGGTGGTATAGCCCACTATCAATTTCCGTTTGGTATCCTCATCCAAAAATTCTGAGCGTACAAAAGGTTTGCTGAACTCGATCACAAAGAATATTTTCTTCTCTACCCAGTTTTTGGTATGGGTATAGCCGCTGATGACCGTATTATTTTCAACCGTTATCTTAGCATCCAATACATGGGTATTTACGCTGTCTGCATGGGAAACCAGGCCGCTCTGAAAATCCATCAAAATATGCGATTCGCCCCCTTTGGTAAAAGTATAGCGCTGTACTCCTGTACGATGCGTAGCAGTAAGTTCAACTTTTATTCCCTCATCGGGCAAGTTTACGATATAATACCCGGTTGTAGCCTTCTCGCTCTTTTTGTCTATACGGCTTCGGTAAATTTCTTTTATCCTGTTTCCGGTATAAGGCAGCATCAGCATATCCCCAAGGTCCATCCAGCCTGTACCGTTTAAATGGGTATGGGCAAAGCCGATGATGGTACTGTCCTCATAACGATAACCCGAACTGTACTGCCATGAATAATTATTTGTTTCGGGACTTAACTGCACCAGTCCGAAAGGCAGGGTTGCGCCGGGGAAGGTATGCCCGTCACCCGATGTTCCGATAAAAGGATTTACATAACGGCTAAGATCCTGGGCCTGCATTTTTAAGCCGCATATTAGCAGTACAAATAAACATTTTGGAAAAAGAGATTTGCGTATCATATTTTATGATAATTTACCAAGGATTTTGACACTCCCTGAATTTTATTAAATAAACCAAAAAGCTGTTCTGGTGTACGGACGGATTACCATTAAAACTTTTTCGCTTGGGTTATATTGAAAATTTAATTTTGATCAGCACTATCAACATATAATAAGCTTACGATTACAAGTAGCTGCCTGTCTGATCTGTTGTTGAAATAAAGTCATTTTTTAACATAAAATTCCATGAATATTATCCAATCCAGATATTATCGAATTTTTTAATCGTGTTTCCGCGTTCCGTGCTATAATTCTCCAAGGGCCGCGGCCCATGTCTCCGCAGTATGTTCGGATCCGGCGTGTGCAATATGGAACCGACCTTGAAATTCTTTACGGCGTCACCAAATTTGAGCGAATCGATTACAATTAAAATTGCGGCCCGAAGTGTGACTCCGAAAACCTTCGGACCGCAATTTTCAATTTTTGTTTACTTATCAGAGAGCATAACGTTTAATTCCGATCTTGGCACTTTTAGCGCCATTATTTATTGAATTAATAAATATGTAAGCACGATACTTACTATCAGCAGTTTCAACCCAGAGCCCAGCTTCAGCTTTAAGATTAAGTGCATAATTAGGAGCGCCAGAGAGGTCAAGCTTCTGAAAATCTAAATCATCAACAAAAACGCTATACTGATGTTTTGGGTCAAGCTGCCAGTCTCGCAGGTTCCAAACTTTGCTGACTTTGGCGCTTCTGTTTACCCCGGACGGAAGCGTTATCCCGGGAAGATAAATTGCATCAGCAGCCGGCGATACCAGTGCATGAGTGAAGTTTGCCGGAGTAGTACGATACAGGTATACCAGATCGATCTTATCCGCATTGGCAGCGGCGTTAGCCTCAGTATAAACAGCCATGTCAGCTATAGAAATATAGCAGGCATTATTATCACTAAGATCAAGACCAAGCACCATATCCATTTTAGAAATAGCGTATGGCCCCATAGCGTAAGAAGCTGTTTGTCCATTACTGCTTATAGCCGAGAAGGTAAAACTTACCGATTTGCCTCTTGCCTCTTCAGGTACAACATAGTAATAGCGAAGTGTAACGGCAGAAGTATCTGCCGTGAAGGTAACTTTTGTTGTTTTCCCATTAGTTACAGATGCCCCCCCAATAATAACTCCTACATCCGCGCCACCGGTATTTGTGTAGAAGGAACGATTTTCAAGAAAGGTTCCTGTGGCTCCTGCAATAGAAGCCTCCACCTGTGCAGAAACAATTTTGCCTACTTTCGGTCCCATGGCCATCGCGTAAGCGAACTCTATTTGTTGTCCTACCACATTCGGCCCTAAACTTCTCTTGATTACATCATTTTGAAGATTTGTACTCAGGGTCGGGATGGCATATTCTTCCTTATTACATGCATTCATGAACAGAAGCAATGACAGCAGGAATGATATGTTAATAAAATATTTAAGTTCCATAATCCGTTTTTTTTTTCAAAAATTAAGGTTGAACTGTTATAAAAACTGTATAAGGTTTTTTGACCTTACGGTTACCAGAGACCACCGTATAAACTTTGGGATTGAGTAAATCAGAGAAGTCAACCTTTCCGGTAATCTTCGGATCCAGTTTAGCATCTGTTACCAGGGTAAACTGGGGATAAAGATTCTTAAGGTCGGTGCCAAATTGCACCTCAATGTTAATAATTTGAGCTACCGTATCTATTAACGGAGTCTTAGTCCTTACGGATAACAGGTCCGATCCTATAAGGTCAAAATTACTTACATAACACTGTGCCCTGTCTGTTATGAGCAGTCCATCTTCATCTATAGGAAAATCCTTTTTACATCCAGCCCAAACCAGCGGGACAAGTATGAATATAACTATTATTTTAATGTAATTTTTCATCTTTAATTATTTTAATTTACTTAAGAATTACTGCCACGGTGTATTCTGGGTCATATTCGGGTTGCGGTTAATTTCATCTCCCGGAATTTTATAAATATAGGCTCGTTGATACGTCAGTTCATTCGCATTCTGATAGTAAAGATCATTCGGGATGCCATATGTATCATAATGTCGCTTTCCGCTTCCTCCCGGAAGTCCCCAAACCCTTTCAATGGCACGCCACCTGCGAAGATCGAAATTGCGATGTCCTTCACCGATCAGCTCAACAATCCGTTCCTGTTCAATAGCGTCAAAGAAATTTGCTTTGCTGCTTATTTTGGCGGCTGCTAACGGGGGAAGGTTACCACGGTGGCGAACTTTATTAACCAATGAAATAGCATCTGCCTGTGGGCCGTATGCCTCATTGGATGCCTCGGCATACATCAGATACACATCTGCTAAACGCATTACGGGCCAGGCAAAGTTTCCGTTGCTGCGGTCATGCCCAGGAGTGTTGCGAACGAACTTACGGAATACATACCCTGAATTACTCCCGTCTGTATTATAGCTTCGATACACCACCCCATCAATCGTAACCGGTGTGTTATATACCCGATATATCCAGGGAGACCATCCGTTTTCCTTTTTTTGAAATAAAGCCAAAGTCATTTCATAATCCCACAAAATCGTAGATTTCATACGGTAGTCCCTGTTTGCATAGCTCTGAGGGTTAACTGCAGAATTTGCTGTCGTGCGGGCATTAGGGTTAGTGGTTGGATTCATCGGTATAAGCGGATCAGCAAAGTCGCCGGTAATGATTGACTGATACCGGTCGGCTATTTCAAAACGGGGAGTTACCCATGCCTGTGAGCCTTCCATGGTACGTCCTGCAAAATCCCGCATCAGTTCCTCACCCTGAAAGGTACCGGTAAGGCCATGATTAAAGGCCATAATCATTTCTTTATCTCCATTAGCTATTGGGGTAAAGAGGTAGTAGTAATTAGGCAGTATTTCTGCCTTTCCTAAAGCATCAATATTACCGGGTTCACCATTTCTGAAAAGGGTTAAGCTATAATCATTAATAACTTTTTTAAAATCTTCAGCCGCAGCTTTATAAGCAGCATCGGCAGCTATAGCATCCGGTGTAAAGCCATTTAACTCAGGCCAGCCAAACTTATTCCAGCAGGCCCAGTAAAGCTGTAGTTTGCCTCGAAAAGCAAGGGCCGCAGGCTTAGCGGCACGCCCTACCTTAGGAGTTGCCACAGGGAGCTTTTCAAAGGCATAAGTAAAATCGGCCATAATTTTGTCTTTTACTTCCGCTATTGGCATACGGGAAAACCCTGCTGCCTCTTCGGGCCTTGTTGGGACAAAATCAATATACGGCACATCGCCCCACATGGAGATCAGACGAAAATAAATCATACCCCGAAGAAGACGGGCTTCGCCAATGATAGCCTCCAAATTAGCAATGGAAGAAGGCTTGGCCTCTGGTAGCATTTTTTCAACATTTGCTATCACATAATTAGCACGGATAACCCCCAGATACATTGATTTAAAGTAAATATCATGCTGACTTCCATAACCTGTCGGAGACCATGAATAAGGAGTGCTATAAGCCATCCCGTTTCTTAAAATAGTTTTAGAAAGGGTCTGTCCCCGGGCTTTAAAGTATTCCCCATTGCCGTCAAAAAAGTAATCGCGATCAAAGAGGTACCGGATATCGCCATAAGCTCCCATGAGTGCAAATGTAGCGTCATCTTCCGTTTTCCAGAAAGCGTCTGCGAATAAATCTACAGTAGGATCTTGCTCCAGCAGGTCCTTTTGACATGAATTATTAAAAAGCATCAATCCAGCTAAAACCGTTATAAATAGTAATTTAGAAGTAGTTTTCATTTTTTTCATGATTTCAGGGTTTAGAAACTCAGGTTAACACCAAGCGAATAAGATCTAAGTATTGGATACAAGTCATTTGAACCTCCACTTTTTTCTGGGTCAAGGCCACGAAAAGATGTGAAAGTTGCCAGATTTTCGGCCGAACCAAAGATACGCAAGCTATTAACACCAACCTTTTGAAGGAATCTCTTAGGTACTGTATAACCTAACTGCAAATTCTTCACCCTGAGAAAACTCATGTCATCCAACCAGAATGTTGTTTGTGTCCGGTTTAGATTTCCGTTCATGCGGGGCCAGGCTCCGTCCCTGTTATCCAGTGACCATGGATTTTCCCAATGCTGTCCGGTAAAAGCGTACCTTTTAACAGGGGGATCAATATTATTAAAACTATTTAACCAATAATCTTTACGCCCTGTTGAGCCCTGAAGCAAAACAGTCAGATCAAAACCCTTCCAGCCAAAATCGCTGTTTAAAGAAAAGTTAGTGGTAGGCCTGTCTTGTTGAATGTTGGGGTATGCTTTCCTGTCATTATCATCAATCCTTCCATCGCCATTCAAGTCCTTACGAAGAATATCACCGGGAGATGCTCCTTGTGGAGACGCATTATATACATCCTGCCAGGTTTGTGCGATACCCATATCTTCAAAGGACCATAAAAAGTGGTATGGCATATTTAAAAATGTAGTGCCTTTGCCCAGATACTCATTCCATTTTTCAAGTCTGGTTGCATTATAACTAAGGTTCAGGCCGATACCATATACCACCTGACCAACTTTATCCCTCCAGTTAAAAGTGCCTTCAACGCCACGGTTTCTAAGGTTCCCGATATTTTTACGGGGAGCATCGTAAGCCAATTCTATAAGAATAGGCAAATCAGACGGCCGGTTCATGCCGGTAGTTAAACGATCGTAGAAATCGAGTTCAGCAGTCAGACGGTTATTCAGAAATCCCAGATCAAGCCCTGCATTAAAAACTGCGGTATTTTCCCAGGTAAGATCTGTATTAACAATTCTTCTGTAAATAAATCCTTTGTCAACGTTAACACCATTTGCATCCGTAATATAATTATTGCCCGCAAGTGTCTGTTGCTGCTCATACCGGCCAACTCCGCTGTTATTTCCCAAACTTCCATAACTCACCCTAAGTTTACCTTTGCTCAAAAAGTTACCGGCAAATGATTTTATAAAATCCTCTTCCATGAAACGCCATCCGGCAGATACGGAAGGGAAGAAACCATATTGGCTTCCGGATAAGAACTTGGAAGAACCATCGTACCTAAATGTTGCCGACAAAAGATACTTATCGAAGGCAGCATAGTTTAAACGGCCAATATAGGAACGAAGCCCTTCAGTCGAAGAATTTCCTCCTGTAGTTTGGGTAGTAGTTAACGCTGCGTTAATTTCGCTAAGTGAGGGATGTATACGGTCCATCCGTGAAGCGTTAAGGGCCCGGTCATACCAATACTCCTCGCTGTATGCAAAAAGAGCATTTATATTATGTTTTTGGGCAATAGTGGTATTATAGTTTAGGCTTCCGGTTAACAATGTCTTGTTTCCCGTATTGGTATTATTAATGACAGGGGCATTTAAGCCTAAATATTGCCTGCCAATAAAAGACTGGGTTTGAGTACTATAAGCGCTTTGCGGCATATCTGCTTCTTTATGAAACTGATTATAGTAATTTACTGCATACTCAACACGCCCTGTTAATCCTTTAAGCGGGGTCCAATCTAAATACATACTTCCATTCCCTTCCTGGCGACTTTGCCTTTTAAGGGCGTTTTCATAATACACTAAAGGATTGTATGCCATTGGATCTTCGCCATAAGCCATAACTCCGCCATAATAACCGGATACGGGGTCGAAAGGTAAAACACCTGCAACAGCATTTATCATATCTCCACCGGTAGGCCCACCCTGGCCACCAAAACCTTCAGAAAATGCATATACAAAGTTCGACGTGTTAGCGTTAAGTTTAACTCCCACATTCATATTCTTGCGAACCTTATAATCATAACTGATACGGGCATTGTATAGCTTAAACTCGTTGTTGATCTGTAATCCCTGCTGATTCTGTGTTCCTACGGAAATATAGAAATTTGACAAATCAGAACCTCCGGTTGCAGACAGATTATACTTTTGCATACTTCCATTTTGCAGGAACACATCCCACCAGTCGGTATTAGGGTATTTTACAGGGTCAACCATGCCTAAAGCCAGCCATTGATCGATACTTCCATTTTTGTATAATTGGCTTGCTGGTGCATGATTAACGCCATACGCTCGTTGGTGTAGTGTAAGGGCACGAGGATAATTTGAAATAAATTCCTGGGCTTTTCTTGGTGTTTCCAGGGCGCTAGTACTGGTAAAGGTAATAGTAGGTTTCTTACCCTTACCTGACTTTGTAGTGATCAGGATTACACCATTAGCCGCCCTTGAACCATAAACAGCTGATGAAGCAGCATCTTTTAGTACAGAGATAGTTGCTACGTCGTTCATGTCAACCCTGTTGATATCCACATCAGGCATGCCATCAACCACAATCAAAGGATTGGCATTATTAACTGTACCCAGGCCCCGGATAAGCAAACTGGCACGGTTATTACCTGCCATACCTGAAGTTTGTACGGCGGCCAAACCCGGAACGAGGCCAGAAAGGGCGGATGAAACATTTGATACCGCACGACCCGATATTTGTTCATCAACGCTAATCATCGATAGCGCTCCTGTAAGATGTACTTTTTTCTGGGTGCCGTAACCCACCACGACAACTTCTTCCATTCCAACTGTTTCATCCTGAAGGACAATGTTGAAAGTTGTTTCCCCTGTAATGGTAACTTCCTGTGTTTTCATTCCCACAAAAGAAAACACCAGAGTTTTGGCATCTTCAGGAACATTCAGTCGGAAATTCCCATCGTTGTCGGTAATGGTTCCGGTGGTTGTCCCTTTTACCACAACTGAAACCCCGGGAACCGGTTCACCGTTTTTGTCTTTTACGGTTCCCGAAACTCCCTTCTGTTGTTCGACAGGTATTGGAGCTACTTGTTCGGGTGCCCTTTTAATCACTACCACGCGGTCGTCGATTTCATACGAGAAGCCGTTTGGGACCAGAATTTTATCCAGTATATCTTCCAGTTTGGCATCTTTCACCTGAATGGACACCGAAGGTACGTCCTTCAAAAGGTCAGACCTGTAAAGGAAGTAGAACTTACTCTGTTCTTCAATTTTCTTCAGAACCTGTTCGATACTGCTGTTTTCCAGCTTTAGTACCAGGTTTGTCTGTTGGGAGTACACACTTGCCGAAACCTGCAAAAGGCCCAGCAAAACAAAAAATACAGTTATCCTCATCATAAGGAATAATTTTTTCCACCCGTGCCAACGGATAGAGTTACATCGTTTTTTTTTCATAGATTTGTACTGTAAGTTAATACACATTATTATTTTACTACAAGTTGGGCGGGGAATGGTGCAAACATTTTCCGCCTTTTTCTTTATCTCATTTGATGGTTATTTGAAGATTTTCAATTTCAAAATTCACTTCGTTGGTACGTTCAATTTTTTTTAGAATGTCGTTGAAATCGGCATAACGTTCCAGATTTCCGGTGAACCTCACATTCTTTAGCTCATCACGGTCAAAAATCACCTCAACATTATACCATTTCGAAAGGGTTTTCATGATGTCTTCCAACATTTGGTCCCGAAAAACAAAACGCCCGTCTTTCCATGCCACATACTGATTTATATCAACCGTTCTTTTTTGAACCTGATTGTTGTTAGTGTTTAGGATGCTCTGTTCACTGGGTTTCAGCATGAGTTTTACTTCCGGATTATTACTTAACGAAACTTCCACTTTACCTTCTACCAGGGTTGTATATATGCTTTGATTTTCAGCATAAGATGAAACATTGAATTGAGTTCCAAGAACCGTGACCAGTTGACTTCCGGAGCTGACCAAAAAAGGTTTTTTTTCGTTTTTCGATACTTCAAAATAAGCCTCCCCGGTGAGTTCAACGCTACGAACATCGGCTGCAAACTGAACCGGAAAACGCAGGGTGGTTTCCGAATTCAGCCATATTTTGGTGCTGTCAGAAAGGATCAGAAAGTATTCTCCGCCACGTGGAATTTTCAGAGTATTGTATTTTATTTTATCAGGTTGCTCGTTTTTACTGATGTATTCAAGTTGGTTACCTGTATTTTTAATCTCAGTGCCATCGGCATCAATAAAGGAATTATCTCCTGAAGTAAGGTCGTGCTCAGTGCCATCGGCAAGTATCAGTATTGCTTTGTTGCTGCCAGGAACAATCGATTGCGCCAATTTCTCAATTCCAATTGATTCTGGATTGTTGGGTGGAAAAAACTGAAAATAAATCATGAACAGGATGCTGGCAGCAATGCTGATGACAGCAATAATACTGGCATTTCGGTATGGGGAATGAATACCTGCTTTGTGGTGAATGGTTTTCAATGCTTTTTTTAATTCGGCAGGTGAGTTGGCAAATTGGGTTCCACTATTGTAATAGCGAAGCGCACCCTCGAAATAGTGTCTATGCGAACTATGTTCCGACAACCATCGGGTTAAAATAATTTCTTCTTGCTCAGTTGTCTGATGGTGGATTTTTTTCCAGATGATCTCAAAATCGATGTTTTGATTCAGTTCGGTCATGCCATTTTTAGTTAAGTATAGTCTGATGACACTTAAGTATGAAAAAAGGGTGACAGGAAATGAATATTTTTCTGAAAATTAAAAGAAGAAGCGCAACGAACTGGTCTCCAAAAGTGTTTTGCGCATTTTCTCCTTTGCCCGTTTGAGCTGTGTTTTTACAGTATTCTCCGAAATTTGGTTGGTCTCGGCAATCTCATGTAATTTTCGTCCGAAGAGGTATTTCTGTTTAAACAGTTCACCCATTTGTGGAGGTAGTTGTGCAATGGCTTCCTGCACTTTTTTGAGAATTTCCAGATCGACCCAACCTGGCGAATCATCTTCATTGAGAAGGGCTTCCAGATATAAAATTTTATGCTTGTCCTGAACATGAATGTCTCGCAGATGGTTCAAGCAACGGTTCTTAACCGATTGATAAAAGTAAGATTTAAGCGAAAGCTGAATCTCGATGCGGTGGGTATTTTCCCAGAAATGGATGTACAGATTCTGTACAATATCCTCGCAAACCTGCTTGTCAAAAAGAAAACCTTCGGCATAACGAATTAAATGAGGATAATACTCATAGAAAAGTGCTTCGAAAACCTTTCGGTTCCGGTTTCTGATTTCGCTGAGTAATATCTTGTCTTCTACCTTCATTTTTGTATCCAATAGCTACAAAGCTGTAAAAATATTTCAGATCTGACAATTCCAGTCATTGGCATTTCTCAAGAATTGATTCGCTCAATGAATATGCAGATACCCTTTAAAGTTAATAAATAGCCTTAATATTCTGGATTTCAGTTCTGATATCTTTATTTAGCCAATCTCACAAAAGCAAGTTATAGAAGAATAATCGATGAAGGTTTTTCTTTTTCGTTGTTTAAAGAAATTGCAAAATACTTTGGGCAACATATTGGCTCTCTCTGTAAGCTGGTTCAGTATTAAATCAGAAGTGAAATTTTTCATGATGTAGTCACATACTTCTGCAATTTGCTCTGAACCTGAAGTTTTAAAATTTTGAATATATCTGGACTTGCCAGTTTTTCTTTTTCATTTGTTTCAGCTAAAATGTTGAGTATGCGCAGTAATTCGATTATTCTTGACGGGCCATAAATTTCCAGCATATTATTCATTCTTTTTGCAACCACTTGCCCCGTATTTCCAAGGATGGAAAAGCCCATGACGGATTCTTCCAGAAATCTGGCTATTGTCTCCATCTCAGGGATATTAAAGAACCCATTTCCAAGGAAATCTAAGTTGAAATGTATAACAATAACCTATGCAGTAAGATTTGAATTCTATTAGTAATAAATCTTACAGTTACGATAAACATTTGGGAGATATGGATCAAGGAAAACAAGGTCACCATCAGTAAAACTACTCGTGTGGTCACCGATAATTTTATCATCTGAACTTTTCAGTATAAGTACAATTTCGAAATAAATATATCTTATAAAAGTGGCTATACCATATTAGAATGAAGCATCCACCATGTCATTATAAATTAATTGTTTAGCTGGTGATATTATTAACATGTCGCCAAAGAAAATTAGTTGGAAATATAAATCGGATAGCTTAACAATTCTGCTTCCGAAGAAATATATGCCTTAAAGTTGTCGATACTTTTCCATCTTTTGTTTTCAAGTCCCCAAACGGCAAAGAAATAGTGGCGGGAAGCGGCATCTGGCTTGATTTTCTGCGCTACATAATAGGTCTGTGAAATAACGTTACTGAATTTCTTTTCATCAACCGTTTTGTACCCGAGACTGTAAAAATCGATATCAGTTGTACGGGCAACCTTTGTCACTTCATCTTTCTTCAGTAAAACAGCCATACCAAGTTCATCAAAATTTAGCGACTGTTTATCGAGTGTTGCAATCGAACGGTAAGCAGCATTTGCCTCAAAATCAATTGGCTGATTCTTTAGCAAACTGGTAACAATACCAGTAACCAGTTGCTTTTCACCTGAAAATCCGGAGACAGTAACATCTGACTGAAACCAGTATTTCCCCGGATAAATGGAAATTCGTTCAACAGCCGACAGGTTCTGCCCTGCAACATGCCATCCCGTATATTTCAAATCGAAGACTGACCGCACAGGGCCTTCGATCACCTTCTGATATTCATATCCATCAGTTGAGCCTAACCTGTAAAGCGAATCAGCTTCCAGCATGGCCAAACCACCTGAACCCAGTGAACTTCCACAATGCAGAATATCCATTCCCCAGTCAGAAAGCACATGGTAATCAGGAATTTCAGGAGTATGAATTTTGTCGATAATCAGTCCGGGTTTCAATTTACCAAACAAGTCTTTTACGTTGCGGCAGTCGAAATAATTCCGGAATCCCATTTTATCGTTTTCCCAACTGACACTTTCGCCTTGCGCAATGATTTTGAAACTATCCTTGTAAGAAAGTGCGGTATAGTGATCAACTTCGGTATAGCTTTTATCCGGTTGCAGAATTCCCAACCGCAAATTGGTACGTTTTTCAAATACAGGATATCGATCAACGGCAATGTTTTCAATATTCAATTTAATCGTTTCCGAAGCTTTAAAATTGATGGTAAAAGCCAGTTCATCCCATTTGCCATCGCCATTCAGATCATCGGCCTGTGAAGGAACATTTTTGCCATCTAATTTCAGGATAGGTACAAATCCATCAGGAACAACTCCCGCTTTTGCTTCCAAATCGGCACGCTTCAAAACGATCGTTTCGTCAGGCCGGTCAACAGCCAGTGGATTCGTCAACACAAGAGTATTCCTTTTTGTACAGGCAGTAGCTCCAATCAGGAACACAGCACTAATTATAAATAGTCTTTTCATGATGGCAGATCATTTTCACCTTTCACATAACCAAAATTGGCAAGAATGCCGCCATCGACATAAAGCACATGGCCGTTTACAAAATCACTGGCTTTTGAGGCCAGAAAAAGTGCAGCATTGCCAACATCTTCAGGCTCTCCCCAGCGACCTGCTGGTGTACGTGTCATGACCAGATCATTGAACGGATGACCGTTCAGCCGGATATCTTCAGTTTGAGAAGTTGCGATGTAGCCCGGGCCAATGCCATTGATCTGAAGGTTATATTTTGCCCATTCGCAGCACATATTTGCGGTTAAAAGTTTTAATCCGCCTTTGGCTGAAGCATAGGCAGAAACCGAGTTACGGCCGTAAACGCTCATCATCGAACACATGTTGATGATTTTACCGCTGCGTTTGGCGATCATTGCCGGAGCAACGCGTTTCGAAACAATCAAAGGCGCAATCAAATCAACATCAATTACCTGTTTAAAATCGGCAATCGGCATATCCAGAATCGGAATGCGTTTAATGATACCGGCATTGTTCACCAAAATATCGATAGTTCCAAGCTCTTTTTCGATGATGGAAATTCCTTTGTCAACATCAGCTTCATCAGTAACATTAAAAACCAGGGTAAAAACATCAATCCCGTCGGCCTGATATTCCTTCTTGCATTTTTCGAGTCTCTCTTCGCTCAGGTCGTTTACGCAAATTTTAGCGCCAGCTTTTCCCAGCACTTTTCCAATAGCCATTCCGATACCATGAGTTCCCCCGGTAATCAGGGCAATTTTTCCGGTTAAATCAAATAATTCATTCATATTCATTTTATTTAAAATTTTCTATTTCAATTGGTTAGGTTGTACAATGTCCATATCGGTATAATCCATGTTTTCGCCAGCCATACCCCAGATGAAAATATAGTTACTGGTTCCGGCAGCCGAATGTATCGACCAGTTTGGTGAGATTACTGCCTGTTCATTGAGCATCCAGATGTGACGGGTTTCCTGCGGTTGACCCATAAAATGACAGACGGCCTGACCTTCAGGAACATTGAAGTAAAAATAAACTTCCATTCGTCGGCTGTGAGTATGGGCAGGCATGGTATTCCAAACACTTCCGGGGCGCAATTCGGTCATTCCCATCTGAAGCTGACAGGTCTCAACGACTTTACTAATCAGCAATTGATTGATCTGACGTTCATTGGATGTTAGCGAAGCACCCATTTGCAGCACATTGGCATCTTTCAGGGTAATGTGCCGGGTAGGAAGTTCTTTATGCGCCGGGGTCGAATTCAGGTAAAAACGGGCCGGTTGAGCCGCACTTTCAGATTTGAAAATGATCTGTTTCACACCTTTACCAATATACAAGGCTTCTTTGAATTCAAGCGGGTATTCAACACCGTCAACCACCACCGAACCTTTGGCTCCGACATTGATAATTCCCAATTCGCGGCGATCGCAAAAGTAAGGCGCTTTCATCGGATCGATTGGGGTAAGTTCCAGCAGGCCATTTACAGGAACAGCACCTCCGGTAATGTACCGGTCGTAATGCGAATAAACCAAACGAATCTGATCGTTTTCCATTACTTTTTCGATCAGGAAATGCCCACGCAATTGAGCGGTATCATACTTTTTAACATCATCAGGATGCGATGCAAAACGTTCTTCAAAAATTACTGACATAATATTTTAATTTATGTGTTTGAACTTGTTTTTTAGGGAACATGCTATTTTCTTACGACTCATTTTTACGGAAAATTCCGAAAAGATGAAGCAAAGATAGTTGGTTTTCTAAAATGTGCAATCGATTGCATATTTATTTTAAATTGGATAACTGAAAACAAAATTATTAGCATATTTGCATAACTTTTAGCCCTGAAATGAATAAAAATACTGAACCTACCATACACGACATTGCCAGAGAATTGAATATCTCGGCATCAACCGTATCGCGGGCATTGAACAACAATCCCCGGATCAGCCTGAAAACAAAGGAAAAGATCAAAGCTGTAGCCGATTCCATGGGTTATCGCCCCAATACGCTTGCATCGAACCTCCGGAATAAAAAATCGAATAGGATTGGAATTGTCGTGCCACTAATCAACAGGCACTTCTTTTCATCGGTGATCAGCGGTGTTGAGGATGTAGCTTATAAAGCCGGGTACAATGTGGTCATTTCTCAATCAAACGACCTGGCAAGCAAGGAAATAGAAATTGTGCATTCGATGTTCACAAACAGGGTCGACGGGCTGATCATTTCAATCGCCATGCAGACCGAAAACTTTGACCATTTAAAACTCTTCCGGAAGAAACATATTCCGCTGGTATTTTTCGACCGTGCAGTGCCCGAAATTGAAACCGACAAGATTGTGGTCGATGATTTTGACGGAGGATTCAGGGTTACACAACACTTGATCAATCAGGGTTATAAGCGAATCGGTCATTTAGCCGGTCCGCAAAACCTGAGAACCTATTTTGACCGAAAAAACGGATATATTGAAGCACTGAAGCAAAATGGCGTTTTCTACGATGAATCGCTTGTTCTTGTAAATACGCTCACCAGTGAAGACGGCACACTTGCTGCACAACAACTTATGAGCCTACAAAATCCGCCGGATGCGATTTTTTGCGGAAACGATACAACTGCTCTTAGTTTAATGATTTACCTGCGCGATAAGGGATTCCGGATACCGCAGGATATTGGAATTGTTGGATTCAGCAACGAACCTTTCTCTAAAGTTGTTTCACCATCGATTTCAACCATTGCACAACCCGGATTTGAAATGGGACAAAAAGCGGCAGAATTGATTATCAGGAAAATAGAAAATCAGGAAAGAACTTACCAAACCATTGTTTTACCTACCGAACTGATTATTAGGGAATCTTCGGACAGGGGGAAAAGTGGTCAGTCGCAGTGATCAATGGAGCCCGCCTGCCGTCGAGATTAGGTTACGAGTTGCGAGATATGAGTTAAAAAATGCAGCTCGTAACACGAAACCCGCAACAATCAACTAAAAAGCTCATATTTTACCTACCGAACAAATAATCAGGGAATCTTCGGACAGGGGATAGGGAAGTGCCCGATTCAATAAAATTTCACTTATACACCGGTGGGAATATTTCAGCCGGAGGATATGTAATATTCTGTGTAACGATTTTACGTTTTATTCTTTTCATACTTCCGGAAGGTTTGTTTTGTTCGGATTGATAAAAATACTAGATTTGCAATCGATTGCACAATTTTAAAATTAGCAGTAAAATGAAAGTAGTTACTTTTGGTGAGATCATGTTGCGTTTAGCTACACCCGGTTATTTGCGATTTAATCAGACCGATAGTTTAATTGCCACATTTGGTGGCGGTGAGGCCAATGTTGCCGTATCGCTTGCCAACTTTGGTATTTCGGTTGATTTTGTAACCCGTTTGCCTGAAAACGATATTGCCCGGTCTTGCATGATGGACTTGAGAAAATACGGAGTAGGTGTAGATAAGATTGTATATGGTGGCCAACGTCTTGGAATTTATTTTCTGGAAACAGGTGCTGTAAGTCGCGGTAGTAAAGTGATTTACGATCGTGCAAATTCAGCTGTATCAGAAATCAAACCAGGAATGATTGACTGGGATACGGTTTTTGAAGGCGTAAACTGGTTTCACTGGACCGGAATAACACCTGCTATTTCGCAGGGAGCTGCCGATGTTTGCCTGGAAGCTATCCGGAAAGCTAACGAAAAGAGAATCACCGTTTCGTGCGACCTGAATTACCGCAAAAACCTGTGGAACTACGGCAAAAAAGCCGGCGAAGTGATGCCTGAACTGGTCGCCGGAACTGATGTGGTTCTTGGAAACGAGGAAGATGCTGAAAAAGTTTTGGGCATTAAACCGGAAGGTGTGGACGTAACTGGTGGCCATGTTGAAGCTTCAGCCTACGAATCTGTTTCAAAACAGATCATGATCAAATTTCCACGATGTAAAAAGGTGATTACCACCTTACGCGGGTCAATCAATGCCAACCACAACAGCTGGTCGGGAGTGCTTTGGGATGGGAAAAATTTATCCGAAGCACCAACTTATCAGATTACTGATATTGTTGACCGTGTTGGTGGGGGTGACTCATTCATGGGCGGACTGATTTACGGTTTACTGACTTACCCTGGCAATGACCAGAAAGCATTGAACTTTGCCGTTGCTGCATCGTGCCTGAAACACACCATTTATGGCGATTACAACCAGGTAACTGTTGACGAAGTTGAAAAACTTATGGGTGGCGATGCTTCAGGCCGGGTTGCCAGATAAAAGAAGCCTCCCCAACCCCTCCAAAAGAGGGGCTTAAAGTCCTCAATAACTTGGAAATTGAATATTGGGACTATAATAGACAGATATCCAATACTGAATATCCAATATTCAATATTCAATATTCAAAACTTCGATCATCACGACCGAAATTTGGAACTTGAAACTGAAACTATAAGATATGGCTCGATTTACAAGAATAGAAGTAGCATTAAAAATGAAAGAAACCGGTTTGGTACCGGTTTTTTATCACAAGGATACTGAAGTATGCAAACAGGTAGTAAAAGCTTGTTATGAAGGTGGTGTGCGTGTTTTTGAGTTCACCAACCGTGGCGATTTCGCGCACGAAGTATTTGGCGAAATTTCGAAATGGGCAGTAAAAGAAGCTCCGGAAATGATTTTGGGCGTTGGCTCTGTGATTGATAGTGCAACTGCTGCGCTTTACATTCAGTTGGGAGCAAATTTCATAGTTTCACCTCTGATTGACGAAGAAACTGCCCGCTTTTGCAATCGTCGCAAAATTGCCTGGAGTCCGGGTTGTGGTTCCGTGACTGAAATCAATAAAGCACACGAACTTGGCGCTGAAGTGGTAAAAGTATTTCCCGGATCATCGGTGGGAGGCCCTGATTTTGTTTCAGGAGTAAAAGGCCCAATGCCATGGGCCAGCATTATGCCGACCGGCGGCGTTTCTCCGGACGAAACTAACCTGAAAGGCTGGTTCAAAGCCGGCGTTCATTGCGTTGGAATGGGTTCTCAATTATTCCCCAAAGATGTAATTGAAGCCGGAAATTATCAGGTTATAACTGAAAAATGTAGACAAGTACTGGCGATTATCAAAAAGCTAAAAACATAAACAAGTTCAATCCTAACAAATTAAACTATTGGAATGAACCAACTCAAAACAATCGGAAACTACCGGTGGACCATCTGTGCACTGGTGTTTTTTGCAACAACCATCAATTATCTCGATCGTCAGGTAATCAGTTTGTTAAAACCATATCTGGAAGCTGCCGGTCTGTTTGGCGACGATCCTAAAACTTATGAATCAGTTTATGCCAATATCGTGATCTGTTTTCAGATCGCATATGCTTTCGGAATGTTGTTGGTAGGGGGAATCATTGATAAATTTGGTACAAAAATCGGCTATGCAGCATCATTGTTTGGATGGAGTCTGGCAGCTATTGGACATGCGTTTGCAAAAGGTCCGTTCGGTTTTGGCGTTGCCCGTGCAGCTTTAGGCATTCCCGAAGCCGGGAACTTTCCTGCGGCCATAAAAACTACAGCCGAATGGTTTCCGAAGAAAGAACGGGCTCTGGCAACCGGTATCTTTAATTCAGGAACCAATGTGGGAGCTATAATTGCCCCAATGGTTGTTCCGTTGATTGCGGTTACTTTGGGTTGGCAATGGGCATTCATCCTGACCGGTGCAATCGGCTTAATCTGGCTTGTTTTTTGGAAAATCATGTATGATTCTCCGGAAAAGAAACTTGCGAAAGGTCAGCTCAAACAGGCCGAATATGATTACATATTAAGTGATAAAGAAGAAACAGTTGCCGCAGACGGATCGGAACTGAAAAAGATTAGCTGGTTTAAATTGCTGACATTCAGACAAACCTGGGCATTTTTCCTCGGTAAATTATTGACTGACCCGATTTGGTGGTTCTTCCTTTTTTGGTTACCTGCGTTCCTGAAGGAACAGTACGGTTTAACTGGCACACAGGTCAGTTTCCCTATTGCTCTTGTTTATACCATGACCACTGTTGGAAGCATATTTGGTGGCTGGTTACCTAAACGGTTTATGGAAAGAGGAATGGATGCCAACAAAGCCCGGAAAACAGCCATGTTTATTTATGCTTTGTTTCCTTTATTAGTTCTTTCTGCTCAAAAAATGGGCAGTTACAACATGTGGTATGCAGTGATTATCATCGGTATTGCAGCTTCAGCACACCAGGCCTGGTCGGCAAATATTTTCACTACGGTTTCCGATATGTTTCCGAAACGGGCTATTGCTTCGGTTACCGGAATTGGTGGCATGGCTGGCGCTGTTGGCGGTATCATGATTGCCAAATCGGCCGGATTACTTTTTGATCATTTCAAAGCTGCGGGCGATATTCGGGTAGGTTACGGGATCATGTTTATGATTTGTGCAACGGCCTACATCATTGCATGGTTTGTGATGCACCTTCTGGTTCCGAAATTTAAGAAGATTGAATTGGAATAACTGGAATATGAAATTAAAAAGCAAAGAAACAGATTTTGGCCTGCTTCTTTGCTTCCTGTTTTCCGCATTGGGAAAACCTGGAATTTTTTGATATTATTTTGGTAAATAAACTACCTCGCCGCAGAGCCAACGAGGTATCAAAAGCATGAATTAATATACTCATCATTAAAGTATATTTGTAATTTAGTGCCTTAAACTCTCTAATCTGACCTGATGCTGATGCTTACCAAAGACAATATTACACAGGAACTATTGTCACGTTTGAAAAAAGGGGACCATGCCGCTTTTGAAGAAATATTTGAACGATACAGCAAACCGTTGTTTCAGTTCTCATTGAGCTACTTAAAATCAAAAGAAGCTGCTGAAGATATTGTACAGGAAGTATTTATTAAAATCTGGAAAAACAGGAGAGAGATAAAAACAGATACATCATTCCAATCTTACCTTTTTACGATTGCGCTTAACTCAGTCCGTAAATATTTTAATAAAATTTCAAGGTTACATGAATTAAGGCATGACATTCTAATCAATTTTTTCCGGCTGAAACCGGAATTCGACGACCGTTCCGATTATCAGGTATTGCTCGATAAATTGGATGAGTTGATCAGACAGATGCCGGAAAAACGCAGGGAGGTTTTCATCAAAAAGAAAATCGAAGAAAAATCATTGAAAGAAATTTCCGAAGAATTGAATATTACTACGAAAACTGTCGAATACCATATTTCTGAAGCCATGAAATTTTTAAAGAAGGAGTTTGAGAAGTTTCAGGTTCAAGGGCTGGTATTTTTCCACCTTTTTATACGCTAGTCCTAAGTCCTCTGCTTTAAATCAGAAGAATGTAAGCAACCGATTATTTATAATCGCTATTATGAATTGCCTAACATTAAGATCTGATTCCATATAGATCTCCCATCTCGCATGGCTTTTAACGTCAGTTAATTACTATTTACCAGACAGTTAGTGAAAAAAATGAAAAAAATGTTAATTTTTCACTAGGGATTTTCCTTAATCCAGGATATAACAGGCGTGTCGTTTAAAAAATTGACATAAAAGTGTAGGAATAAGCAAATGGAAAATAAAATCAACTATAAAATACTCCTCGATTTTTCAACAGGGAAATACTCGTATAACGATTATTTAGATGTAAAGCACTGGTTTACCAATGTCAGAGGTTGTATGGGTAGGCCTCTATCAAAGCATTCGAAATGCTAATTTGGTTATTATGAACGCTCCAAACGCGAAACAACTAACAGCTGATGATATCACTAAATATGTTGGTGAAGCAAAGTTCATGAGGGCTTTCTCTTATTTTCTATTGGTAAAGAACTGGGGTGGTGTACCAATCAGAACAGAAGAAAATATTACTGAAATAGATGTTGCCCGAAGTTCTGCGGATGATGTATATTCACTGATCCTTAGTGATCTGAAGGATGCTGAAGGTACTTTGCCTGATATCGCATCTCTTCCCGGAAAACCGTCAAAATGGGCGGCAAAAACTTTACTTGCCGATGTTTATTTCTATCGTGGTATGAACAGTGAAGCTGCCGGCAAAGCCAATGAAGTGATTGCCGCTAATAAATATTCTCTGGTACAAGTTACTGTTCTTAACGATTTTTACAAATTATATGGGGTTGATGTCGTAACTTCCACAGAAGAAATATTCTACATAAAATATAGTCATGAGAATGGGACCCTTTATCCCATGATGCTTCATCACCCTAACTCAAAAATGGTCGGAGGTGGCGGATATTATGGAATTTATACCGATAAAGTATCAAATGGCGTAATGAAGAACTGGGATATGAATGATCTTAGAAGACAATTATGGTACAATTGGGATATCGGTTTAGGCAATAACACTCTTCTTACCCTAAAGTTTATTGATCCTAAAGCACCCGGTGCCGGAGCCAATGCAACTGATATTCCGGCATATCGTTTTGCTGATGTTTTACTGATGAGCGCTGAAGCCGAAGTCCGGTCAACAGGGATTATTTCTGTAACTGCAATGGAAAGGCTAAACATGGTACACCGCAGGGCTTATGGATATCCAATTTCGACAGCTTCCATCGTTGACTTTAAAATAACTGAATATACCAAAGACTCTTTTCTTGATCTGGTTATTAAAGAACGTGGTTATGAAACAGTTTGCGAAGGAAAACGTTGGATTGACCTTAAAAGGTTAGGAGCAGTCAAATTAAGGGAGATTATTAAGGCTGGAACTGGACGAGATGTTGTGGATAAACATTTTTTATTCCCTATCCCGGTGGCCGAATTATCCTATAATAAGAAAATTGATCCAGCTAAGGATCAAAACCCTGGATATTAATCTTTTCAGCTAAAAAAAATAAAAACAGACTCTATAAAGATTTTAAACAAACAAATAATTAAACTATGCGACGTAAAATTTTTTTATGCCTGATTTCAATATTTTGTCTCAATCAACTACATGCACAAATGTCAGAATCAGACAAGCAACAAGGACAGAAGGCTCAGGAGACAAAAGAAATTAAGGTTATGAGCGAAGCCTACTGGAAGCTCTGGAATCCGGAAGTCCAGGCAAAAATAGATCGTGATATCGAGCAGAACCGCAAAGCCGATGCAGTATTCAGGCTGAAGGGTGTGCCGGCGGGTGCGCAGGTGAAGGTCGAGCAAATCTCGCACGATTTCATCTTTGGAGCACACATCTTTAACTTCAATCAGTTGGGGACAACAGAGCGCAACCAAAAGTACAAAGAGCTTTTTGGTACGCTGTTCAATTCGGCAACCATTGCCTTTTATTGGAAAGATTTTGAGATGCAACCGAACCGTCTGCGTTTTAAAGAAGAATACTGGGACACGGAAGCCTATTGGAATGGTGTGAAAGAGCCGAAAAAAGAACCGCACTGGCGCCGTCCTGCTTCAGATCCGGTGGTCGAATTCTGCGAGAGCAAAGGAATCAGCATGATTGGTCACACAATAATCTGGGGCAGTTTCTGGCAACATCCGGAATGGCTGTTTGAACAATTTTGCCCTGCAGAGGAAAAGGAGAAGATTAATAAGCTGGGGAAGGATGAACTGTACAAACTGACTCCTGCCCAAATTGAAGCGTTGGCTCCGGTATATTGGAAAGAGATGAAACGGCTTTTTGAAAAACGGGTGGTGGAATTGGCAAATTATTATGGTGGCCGTTTGCAAAGTTGGGACGTGGTCAACGAAAGCGCCATAGACTATCATGGACAGAGTGTAACTGGTGATGCGGTTTGCAAAAGCGCCTACAGGTTGATGCCGGGCGACTATGCTTACCAGGCGCTTAAAACTGCCGACCGGGTGTTCCCGAAAAACGTAAAGTTGAACATCAGTGATTATGAGACTAAGGCCAACTACGCCAACCAAGTCAAAGACTTGCTTGCGCACGGTTGCCGCATCGAAAGCATGGGATCGCACATGCACCTGTTCCTCCCTCAGCAGTGCCTGGACATAGCGGACGGTAAGGCGATTCAAACCCCGCAGCAAGTATGGGACAAAATGGAAACGATCTCCAAAGCGGGGGTACCGATCCATTTGAGCGAGATCACCCTTACATCGCCAGGCAGCGATGAGCGTGGACGCGAGATTCAGGCAACCATTGCGCGGAATCTGTACCGTATTTGGTTCAGTATTAAGCCCATGGAGGGCATCACGTGGTGGAACGTGCTTGATGATTGCGGGGCACCTGGCGAGCCATCAATATCAGGTCTGTTTACCCGTAACATGGAGCCTAAACCATCGTTTTACGCACTTGACAAATTAATCAACCAGGAATGGAAAACCAATATGACTGTCAAGGCTGGTGAAAACGGAAGTGTGAAGTTTCGTGGGTTCAAAGGCCGTTATCTGGTGAGTTGGAAAGATATGTCAGGGAAAGAACAACAGCAGGAATTCTACCTGAAGCAAGACGGGGACGGTTTCTAAGCATTTGATGATTTATGTGCATGTTCGCTATCGCAATGGTTCGGTAAATTTTAATATAAATATTTGAATATCAATAAAATAAGCGAAAAATAAGTATAAAATAATTTGTTTAAGACCTTAAAAATCAGTAATTTAAAAGATTA
>JAUXUF010000391.1 GCA_030684645.1 Bacteroidota bacterium
GAACAACGCCATCTAGGAGTGCGATCGTTGCAGGAACGGCGCCATGCTGGCGAATAATGCTTTCGCATTCGATAGCAACGGCAAGATTCGATGGCCGTGGTAATCCATGACTAATAATCGTTGACTCAAGGGCGACTATGGGTTTACTGGCGGCGATAGCAGCCGATACTTCAGCTGAATATTTAATTGCACTTTTCATGGTTATAACAATAGTGGATGTAGTGAGAAGATACACACGTGCATTTATCGCAGATAGCTCCATCGATTTTTTCATCCCTTGGACTAACGACTTCCGATGATCTGATTAACTGCGGTCCAAGCCCTATGGGACGCGAAATCCTTTTTCTTATCGATGGTTTTGGCGCCGATTCTTTAGATAGATATGCAAGCACGATGCCAACGATTTCAAGGCTTGCACGGTACTCGATAATCAATACTGCATTTCCATCAACGACAGCGACAAGCCTTGCAACATTGACGACCGGCGTTTTGCCTGGCGTACATGGGATGTTGGGTTATACGGTGCAGGTTCCACGTAGTGGTGGCCGTATTCTTAATGCACTCAAATGGGACGAGCGCGTAGACCCCAGTAATTGGCAGCCAGTGCCGACGCTTTTCGAACGCGCGGCAGCAGAAGGAATTCATGTTTCACATGTAGCTGCTAAGCGTTATGAAAATAGTGGTTTCACCCGCGCAGTTTTTCGCGGTGCCGAATATCGCGGTGCCAATGTTGTTTCTGATCTAATCTTACAAACTAAAGAAGCACTTCAAAAGAGCCCATCATTTGTTTATCTGTATATGAATGATTTAGATGTTGCTGGTCATAGCGATGGCGTAGGCAGTGATAAATGGTTAGCGGCGCTAACAATGATCGATCAAATGTTTTCAAGCCTCATGAAAGATATGCCTCGGGGCACACGTATCTGGCTTACCTCTGATCATGGAATGGTTAATTTGACGGAAAAGATTGTTATCGGTGGCGATAATCCGCTACTCAATAACGTTGCAGTTATTTGCGGCGAACCACGTGCGCGTCATCTTTATTTAGAACCAGGTCATGACAGCCCGGCAGCACGGGCCGATGTGGCCCGGCTGTGGCAGCAGTATTTAGGCGAACGTGCTGATGTTTTAACCCGCGAAGAAGCCCTTGCAAGTAATTTATTTGGCGCAGAAGTAACACCCGATTCTTTTGATCGCATGGGTGAGATTATTGCCATTGCTAAAGGGGGAGTAGTTTTGATTGATCCCACCCGTGTTGAAAAAGAGGGCGCCATGGTTGGGCATCACGGCGCACGAAGCGAGATGGAAACACAGGTTGGACTACTCACAACAACGCTAAGTTAAAAGAGTTATAACCACTTAGCCTTACGAAAATTGTAAAATAAAAACCCGCTAAGTAAAATAATTGCTCCAAGCACTAAGGGGTATCCAAATCTCCAACTGAGTTCTGGCATAAATTTAAAGTTCATGCCGTAGATTCCAGCAACCATGGTTGGGCCTGCAGCTAAGGCAACCCAGGCAGAGATACGGCGCACATCTTCATTTTGTCGAACCTGTATATGGGCCAAGTCGGCTTGGAGTGCCGTTGTTAACAAGGAATCCATGCCTGATGCATGTTCGCAAGCACGTAAAAGATTGTCGAGAGTGTCACGGAAAAATGGCTTTAATACTTCTGGGGTTTGTTTAAATGTCTCTGAGACTAATTTCTGTAGTGGAATAACCAAAGGTTCGATTGCATGTCTATATTCAATGATTTCACGCTTTAGGAAGTAAATTTCTTGCGAAAATGTCTGTCGCTTTCCGCTAAATACTTTAGTTTCTAAGTTAATAACATCGTTCTCGAGCTCGGTTGCAAT
>JAUXUF010000394.1 GCA_030684645.1 Bacteroidota bacterium
CACCATCCTGACCCCATGTGAGTGCACTGATTGAATGATGTGATTCTTCTGTGCCAAAAAAATGCAGAATGATCTCTTTCAAATCTGCTTTTCCGTCACCATCCGTATCTTTTAAAAATATCAGGTTCGGGGGCTGAGACACATAAACTCCCCCATTGCCTAATTCAAAGCCCAAAGGAAGATATAGACTGTCGGCAAAAACAGTATGTTTATCTGCCTTTCCGTCCTTATTTGTGTCTTCAAGGATTATAATTTTATCATTAGGCGGACTTCCGGGATAATACTGTGGATATGAAGGAAGAGTAGATACCCATAAACGCCCTTTGGGATCGAAAGTCACCTTAACAGGTTTTTCTATTGGAAAATCCTTTTCAGAAGCAAAAAGCTCAATTTTATAACCTTCCTTCACAATAAATTGTTCATTCAATGGAGCAGGTAATACATCCCGAGGATTTTTAGGCTTGATCTGCTGAGAGTTATTGATTAATCGCTGAACCTTTTTAGAATCAATCCCGGAACTACTCCTACTACCCGCCCAGATTATACTATCAAGCCCCAGTATCATCTCATCCAGTTTCTTAAACTCTGAAGGAAAGTATACAGGGCCTCCGGTCGGTTGTACCCATGGTTCTTTCCTGCTTCCATTGATATATTCAGCATTTACAGCTCTAAACTTGTAAAAGAACTGCTGATTTTTATGGTCTATTGTCCGCTTTAATCCAGTAAAATCAGGTTCATCCTTCCATTTTGAAACTTTGAAATTCAAAGCCCTGGCGATAATTTCACTTATTGCCTCGTATCCTTTATCATTAAGATGTATGCCGTTGATGGTAAGTGAATCGGCAGTACTTTCTAAATCTCGTGTAGGTTCATAGAGGTCAATGAATGGCATATCCAATTGTTTTGCAACATCTGCCATTCCTGCAGTGTATAACTTTAAATTGGCATTATGGTTTGCAGGATCAGGTAAATTGCCGCCCAGCTTTTCATGTGCTATCGGAGAAATAAGAATGATTTTTGGGGACGATAATGAATTATATTTTTGTTGTTTCAGATGCAGAAGGAATCCGGATAAACGATGTTTAAAATGCATCAGACTATCGGGCCCTTTAAAGGCCTCATTCAATCCGAAACATGCAAAAATAATAT
>JAUXUF010000173.1 GCA_030684645.1 Bacteroidota bacterium
TTTTTTAAAAAAGAATTTTCAGATTTAAATTTTGAAATCAATAGAAATATCACAAATTTGTTTAATTATAAAACAAAAATTATTTTGCTAAGAAATGAAAAACAATCTGCTGGAGTATATTATTTTATACGTCCTGGTTGCATCTGCTGCGTTGATAATTGCGACATTGGCACGTATATATGCTTTTTCATTGGGAGTTGACAACTTTACGGCATTCATCATTTTTATTGTGGTCTTAGGTATTGAAGGCGCAGCATATTTAAGTATTCATGTTGTTTTACAAGGACTTATGTTGCCTTGGATTGCAAGGCTCTTACTAAAAATTCCTTATTTCAAGAATAAAACAAAAAACACCCCACCTATCGACAAAATAACCAATCCAATAACCGAACCACCCTCTTTAGAGGATATTCGGAACGAACAACTACAAAACAAAGCCAAAGAGCAGGAAGAAAAACTAAATATTGCACTAAACTATACTCGAAAAGCATTTGCACCTTATGTCTCAGATGGACAAATTGAAGTACTTTGCGGAAATCTGCAACTATACGCCGATAAATTGAACTTAGAAAAGTTACGTTCCATAAAAACCAGCAAAGACTTATCTTCTGTTGATATTTCCCATTTTGGATGGAATATCTGGAATCATTTCAATGTAGGTAAACGAATAGAGATTGCCCACTTCCTCAAAAGAGTATTTCCCGATATTCTCAAAGATGTAGAAGTTGAAAGTATTAAAAGCCACCTGAAAGACGACGAATTAAAAGGCATTATTAAAATACAGAAAAGCCTTATGGAGCAATAATAACCATAGTTTATTAATATCTCCAGTGTTTTAACTGTTTCTTTTCCGTGTCGTGAAACACGACGAAAACACCTATTTCATTTGCACCATAACAATTAAAAACGATAGTTATGGAAACAAATGAAATTTCTTTTGAAACCTTG
Organism: Bacteroidota bacterium; assembly: GCA_030684645.1. Lineage (GTDB taxonomy): Bacteria > Bacteroidota > Bacteroidia > Bacteroidales > Prolixibacteraceae > Aquipluma. The sequence continues at coordinate 949 of JAUXUF010000173.1, forward strand.
CCCAAAGCAGTTGCCCATCTGGTCAACGAAGTGGCCGCAATCAAATTATTAGTAGAAAAAGGGCAAATATCCGTTGCTCCTCAAAAACGCATTCCAATAGGCATTGAAGAAGCCAGCCGGACTATCGGCAAAGCCAAACCTACCATTTACGCGCTTGTTCGCAAACGTCTGCTCCCCTGTTATAAAACCGGCAAGAAACTTTATTTTTTTGAAGATGAATTGCTGGGATGGATTGCCCAAGGCAAGAAAAAGACTTTACTGGAAATTGAATCAGAGGTGGAAGCAGATTACAAAAAACATTTTAGAGGCACAAGAAGATGAATCTGTTTGATTTGTTAGCCAATTTCTGGCGACTGGACGAACAGAAGAATTTCAGCGGAAACGAAACACGCCTGTATTTCTTCCTGATTCATTTGGCGAACCGTTCGTTTTGGCCTGAATGGATTGAATTCGCCGACAAACGAATGGTTGCTAATGCCAATATTTCTTTGCAGGTGTTGAAATTCGCCCAGGGAACGTTTGCAAGAAGCCGAATTGTTGGACTTCGTTCCAGGGGGTGGGTTTAGGGTCAAAACTAAGTATCGGATTTTAACACCTAAGTCCAATCTTAAACACTCACCCTCTCTTTTAAATATTAAAGACAAAGATTCTAATATCAATTCTAATGGAAAAAAGAAAGGATTTGTCCATACCGGGAGCGATTTTGACTAATCAGAAATTTTATCAGTTATTGCAAAAAGATGCTCAAAAAATTATTGCAGGTGAAAAAGAAAAGATGCGGCAACGTCGATTGTTTCTTCCGCTGGCATATTCTGATTTTCAGAGTTTGTTTTGCACATTCGGAGCCGTTTGCTTACATAACCGGAATCAGTATAAGAATTTTGTTATTGACGATAATAATGAGCCTGTAATAAAACAACTCTACTATTTCGCAACCAGCAATCCATCCTTTGAAGGCGATTTGAACAAAGGTATCCTGTTACAAGGTAAATATGGATGCGGTAAAACCATCCTTCTGGAAACATACGCATTGCTCCATAATCATATTGTGCGAAAATTCAGTTTGAATTATCCTTTGCTTTCATTTATCAAGGCTGTGGAATTGCAAGAGCAAATCAGAAAACAATCAGTGAATATGTTCGTGCGGAAACCATTAATCATTGACGAATTTGGACGGGAATCCAAAGCAGTTCAGGATTACGGCAACATTACCCGTCCATTATCCGAATTGTTGAGTTTGAGAAGCGATGCCGGAACGCTTACGCATGGTACCACTAATTTCATCTTGAATACTCTTTCGTCTGATGAATTTTATGGCGGGATGATTGGCGACCGGCTCAAAACGATGTTCAACTTTATCACTTTGCATGGAGAAAGCAGGAGGGTTTAAATAACAGAACATACCATTCCTTGAAAATAACCACATAAATACTTATTGAAACTATAATTTACTTTTAATCAACCAATAAACTTTAAATTTTTAAAATTACTCGTAATGAAAAAAATGAATTTTATTCTACAAAGTAAAGGCGATAGCGGCAAATCGATGCTCACCTATTTACTGGCATTAAAAAATGAAGGCAATCCCCGAACCTATTTTATTGATTTTGACAGCTCTGTAAAATCAAGTACGCAGCAGCTAAAATTCCTGCAGGGCCGGACTCCTGCCCGCTTTGCAAAAATGAATTTACTTGATGAACGAGGTAAAATTGACCGTCAGCGACTGTTTGAAAACCTACAGATTCTCGAACAAAAACCTTATGATGAATTTTTTCTTGATTTTGGGGCACCTGAGAGCGAGCAGTTTACCTCCCTGTTTTCAATAGATTATACCATCAAAGAATTTAAGCAAATTGCTGATGAATTGGATGTTGAATTCATTTTCAACATTGTCGTAGCGGGAGGTAGTTCTTATCTTCCTTGCACCAATTACCTGAACAACATTGCTGGTTTAAACGTATCCACCCCACCATTCCCGACTTACACCAGTAAATTTTTGTCGATAAATTGCGGCAGCAGATCTTTGACTTTGGAAGTTTTGGTGTCGTTGATGTTTTGGATGACGTAGGTTAACCATTTCTGTGGGTCGATGTCGTTCTTGGTGCAGGTTGCAAAGAAGCTGTAAAACATGGCAATATCTTTGGCTGCATCGTGCGAACCGGCAAACAGGTAATTCTTTCGTCCCAGTGCCAATGGCCGGATTGAGTTCTCCACCAGGTTGCTGTCGATTTCGAGCATCCCGTTTGTCAGATAGTTCTGCAGACTGACCCATCGGTTGGCGCAATATTCAAAGGCTTGCCCTATCGGACTTTTGGGCGTTACTTTGCTCCGCTCTTGCTGTATGTATTGACCAATCTCGTTAATGATGGGCAACGATTTATCCAATCGCAAAGCGTGCCGCTGCTGATGTGACATTTCCGATTCGCGGGCAAGTGCCTCGATGGCATACAGTAATTGGATGAGTTTCATCACATGCGATGCCCTTTGATCGTCATTTCCAAGTGCTTTGTCGAAGTACCGCCTTTTATCAAAAGCTTTTGATAAAAGGCGTTATCAATACTTGCAGGTAATCAAAAGCTGTCTTCTTTTACCATTGATAATAAGCTTGTTACCATCGATGCTTTGTAAAACAGCTTTTGATAATATTTATGCCAGACCTTTTAAAAACGACCTGAGCTTCTTATCTTTTTCCCAGGGTAGGACCCTGATTTCTTTATCAAAGATGTCCCGGGATGTCCCGGATGTACACTAAGTTCACTCCTGCCTGCAAAAGGTGCATGGCTTTGGAGTGACGCAGGATGTGCGGGCTGATTTGTTTCGGGATGAGTTCGGGATGAACAGCCCTGGCCATAGCCGCATATGTCTTCAAAATATAGGTGACTCCCGAGCAGGTAAGTTTGGCACCGCTACTGTTGAAGAATAAAGGACGTTCGCTTCGTGAAGGAGTGTTCAAACGGTTTTCTTCCAAATAAGTCGTAAGGATATCAACCTGTTGTTCCCTTAATGGTACTACTCGTATCTTATTCCCCTTCCCATGCAGACGAACCAAAGCAGGCTTGTCCAATCTTAAACAAGATGGTGTAAGGTCTGCCAATTCCTGAACACGGGCCCCGCTTTCATAAAGGAGCGAAAGCAAAGTAAGGTTACGCCTGCCGTGCCTGTCTTTGGTCGGAACTTGCTCCAGTAAGCATTTGATGCCATCTACCGTAAGATGGTTTACCGTAGACATCGGAGTCTTCTTTGATTTGATTGAACGGATAGATTGCCATGTTGCCAGTCTGGTCGGATCCTTTCGTTCCAGGAACTCGCAAAAAGAACGTATAGCCGCATAGCGCTGGTTACGCGTGGAGACACTGTTATTTCTGTTGTCTTGCAGCCAGTTCAGAAACGACAGTATCACGTCGCGGCTGAAGTTTTTCATTGAGAGTTTGTCGATGGATATACCTTGAACATCACACATATAATCAATCAGAAGTATAAATGTATCCCTGTAAGAACGAACCGTATGTTTGCTGGCTCCTTGTTCCGCACCCAGATAATCGGTAAAGAACGATTCCAAATATTCTGCAAAATCAGTCACATCTGTTTTCATAATCCTGTTTGATTTTAGAGATGATAAATGAATAGACCTGATCTGTGACTTCGGCGTTCATTTTCAGAACTTCCGGATACATTTCCTGCGTCAGTCTGACATAGGATTCCGTATCCAGCACTTTCTTGTGCCCCATAAATGTTGCCAATAAGGGGAGGGCACAATAAAGATCCAACCCGGCCTGTGTCAGTTTTATAAGTGAGTGAACGGCAGTGCTGTGACGGATTTCATGAACCATAGGACCACGCTGGTCACAGCGCCGTGGGATTTCGCATTCTTCTATGATACGGTGAAAGTACTTCAGAACTGTTCGACGGGAACAAGGTTTTCCCGTAGTGGAAACAAACAAATAGGAGCCCGGATTTGCGACACCGGGTGCGGGTATCCTGTTCCGGTAACTGATGTATTGCCTGAGAACCTGTTCCAATGGTTCATTAACAGGAGCCAGTCTTTGACAACGGTTCTTGGTATTATTCAGCACGATGACCCTCCGGTCAAAATCGACATCCTTGTTCAATACGGAAAGAGCCTCGCTGATTCTTATTCCGGTACTGTAAAGTACCCGTATCAGCGCGGGCATAATAATCATGATGCTTTGAGCGTGATGCTCCTTCATGACCAGGTTGTCACACACATTGAAGATAGCCCTCATCTGCTCATGCGTAAAGATAGTGGGGGTATAATTGGCAAAGCATTTTTTCGGTCGTCTGGGAATATAGCATTCATAGCCCAACAGGCACATAAAACGGCAGAACTCCGCCATGGCACAATATTTCTGATAGAGGGTACTGGGTTTATCGCAGGTTCGGGTGGCCGCCCAATTCTTTACATCCCCGGAGCTGATAAAAAGTTCCTTCCTGGAAGTTTGCGTGAAGAATTTATCGAACTCCAGCAACATCCACTTAAGTTGGGTTGCCTTATAGCCCTGTAGCTCTTTCCCGTGTATAAAATTCTCGATGAAAGGAGCAAAAATGCTGGTATATTCAAATATTTTATTCATAAAACCAACCTCCTTTCTGCATATAGAAACTCTCGGGAACGGGCGGAACATAAAGTGAACAATGCAAGAGTCCGTTTACATCAACACCCAGATAAATCATAGTCGTCTGACTGTTACGGTGGCCCAATGTTTCTGAGATTACAGGCAGTGTAGTGCCTTGTTTCAGAAGTTGGGTTGCCAGGCTGTGACGGAGACAATGCGCCCCGTGACGCCTGTCTTTAGTCTCGATTCCGGCTTTATAAATGATACCGGATACTATACTGGACAATCCGGGAACGGATATGGGCGTATATGGTGCATTGGCAGTAAGGAAAATCGTTTTACTGTCAGATTTGGGACGCCCGTTCTGAACATAGTCGATAATGGCTTCTCCAATGACGGCTAAAAGCGGCAGTTCGATTTCTTTCTTCGTCTTACATTGCACGAGATTAATAACATTTCGGTCCCAATCCAAATTACGGAACTGTAGCAGGCAGATGTCGCTTGCTCTCAACCCCAGCCGGGACGCGAGCAGGAATATGGCATAATCACGTTTCCCTTTTCTGCCCGTCTTCCCGATCGATGCATCCATCTTGCGGATTTCTTCGGTATTGTACAGGGAAGGCAGTTTCTCTGCGCGATGGCTTTTGATATAAAACAGAGGGATGCTTAAATCCGTTTTCGTCAGGTGCATTTCAAAGAGATAACGCAGGAAACGACGCAACGGAACACAAATACGCACTTGGGTGTTCTGCTGTGAGGCGACAAACCGACTGATGGCTACGTTGTCCAGATTCTCCAAACAGATATCGTCCTGCTGCATACGAACTGTAAAATGGCTTAGTGCTGTAATATACATACGCATAGTTTTTCCCGTCGGCCGGCTGTCAACCTCAAATTGTTCCAAAAAGGCCTGCGCATGTTTCCCGAACTCGCCTGATAAAGGAAAAGTTGTAAGATGGATTCGCTTTCTTCGTACCGGGACATGATTGAGCATGTCATTTAGAAGGTTTACAGAATGCCTGATCTCTTTCAGCCTGTAATCTTTGATGTTCCCTTCCGTTAACATGTCTAGCTGATACTTTTCACCGACAGTCTCATCGTACAGATTTTGTCCGTTCGCCTTCATATAGTACTTCAAATTAAGAAGACGTCGCCGATGGCGTTTAATCACACTTTCTTTAAAATCCAATTGTTTGAGCATTGTCAAACAGTTTTGGATCAGTTCATCAATAAATGTATGGTTCATAATGTAAATGATTTATGGCTGCGACATTGCAACCATAATCAATTTACACTAAATATTATCAGCAGATAGTTATCAACAGCCAATATTGAATATCAAACAGTTAGATAAGATAATAATGGAAAGACTTTTGATTACCTGCAAGTATTGATAACGCCTTGCATGCGCCATGCAGGCCAGCTGGGTGATGTTTGCCTGGTTTTTCAGGTTATTGTATGCCGTGTAACCATCGGTTTGAAGGTACCCTGTGAAGGTCGTCAAATCGTCGATCGGCCCTTTGGTAGAGCGACTTTTATAATATTCGAAAAGTACCGATTTTGACAACGGCGCATACCTTGCCCACATATATCCCTGGTGGCATGCCCCGGGTTTGTCCCGATCCTGAACTTTCATGGGCGATTCATCAATCATTTGGTAAATTTCCCTGAAAACATAAAGCCGGTGTACAGCGTAGAGTGGCCGAAGCAGTTCGGAGCACAACCTGACCCACGATTCCAGCGTTGAGCTGGGCAATGGAACACCCATTTGCCTGATTTGTGCCAGTGTCCGGTAAAGTGGCAGATGATAAATGTACTTGTTGATAAAAATCATCGTTAACAAAGCCGCACTGGCCATACACTTTGGAATTGGGCGGTTTAGCTGGGCAATAACTTGTTTCTGATTGCCCAGTTCATCCTCTTTGGTGATGTATTTTGGGCGGATGATGCGGTTCACATGAAGTTTGGCCGGTGTATAATCCAATTCTTCGGTGATCTCACGGCCAATGCACACCATTCCGGTGGTATCTTCTGAAGGCTCAATAATGGTTTCAACAACTGGCAAATGCGAGGGCAGCGCCAAGCGGCCTGGATGCTCTTTTTTAGGCTTTTGGCGCAAGTAAGCCACCCTGATCAGTTCGCGTTCGGCTTTGACCGATCCTTCTATTTCGACGGCTTTGGGCTCAAATTCAAGGGCCAGCTGCTGCGAATCGAGCACCGACTCAAAACGTTCCCGTTTGGAACCGAAAATCATCCTGCGCAGCTGTTCTATCTGAAATTTGGCCACATTGTAATCGGCTGTTAACTTCGAGATGGTTGAATCACGTTCAGCAATAACAGAATCTTTATTAATAATGGCTGAATCACGTTCAGCAATAACAGAATCTTTAACAACAAGACTTCGCTCCAAAACGGCAAGTTTTGCCTTCAGTGAGTTTGTTGAAAAAGGATTGTTCTGTTGCTGGCCTTTCATGCACGAATATACGCTAAAACACCTTATAATACAAGGCTTTCAGCGTATATTTCATCCTGAAAATCAACTAAATTCATACCGCTTTTTCCGGCTCATCGCATCAAACGAAAGCCCTTCGAGAAGCATCAAAAGCTCTTCTCTGCGGATCTGTTTCGACGGCTCGTGGTGGGCTGATAAGGCATATCTCCCCCTTTCAAGACGCTTGTAAAACAGGGCAAATCCGTCGCCGTCCCAATACAAAAGCTTGATGTGGGTGCGGGTTTTATTCAGGAAAATGAAGACATCGCCCGAAATGGGGTCTTTTTTCAGGTGGTTGCGGACAATTCCGGCCAATCCATCGAAGCCATTGCGGATGTCGATGGTGCTGCAACACAAAAAGTATCGCAGGTTTGCACTCAGCCCGAGCATCTATCCGTAAATTTTCAGGCACAAACCACCCGGAAAGCTCAGTACCATTTGTGGCAGCGGCATATTTTCGGAACGGGTTTCTACTTCGGGCAACGGTCTGGCCCTTGATTGCTGGCGAATTTCAACAAACTTCGGAAAATCATCGGACGACAAGCCCGTTTCACGCACTTTGCGAACCCAATACTCAAATTTACTCTTCGATATCCCCACCGATTGGGCGTACGCACCTTTGGTCATCGAACTTCGTTTCCAATCAGCAACACTGGCAAACATTTCAGCTTTCTTTTCACGTAACATCATACCTGTCTTTTCATACAAAGGTAGCCAACGGTAAACTTTACAAAATATGGTGGCGCTGGGGTGGATACGTTTAAACCAACAGAATTTCAGTATTATCATCTATATCAATGAGTTTTCATTTCAAAATTACAAATCACTGATTGTAGAAATAGAAAGCTTTGCAAAAGCCAATTCAGGCAATATTCACGAGGTAAAATATTTTGGTGATTTTGATACGGATGCTGCCCCTCATAAAAACATCTTAAGGTACATTTCCGAAGGGAAGGGAATTAATGCCTATGTCTTTATTGAGAAAATCAAAATTCAAAAAGAACTTCAAAAATTACCGTAATGGAGCATGTAAAGATTGATTTTCAAAGAATGCAGGCCGATTACTTTCTGAAATACGATTACAAATTCGACGAGACAGCTCTTGCCATGTTACATATTTTGGAAAAAGTGCAGGAGGCGAATTTTGCAAAACAAAATTCAGCATTGAACAAGGCCATCGAAAAAATTGAAGCTTCTCAACGAACCTTAGCGTTAGACCGCGAACACCCGTGCTGGCAGGCATTTTCTTATGGCCTGGGACGAATTGGGATGCCGTTGCTGATGGCCATCTGTTTCATAGCTATATTTTACATGATCAATCTAAGCAATCAGAAACATGAAATGACTATTTCTGCCAAACTCCGGTGGTATGAAAATTTTTATCAAACCAATATTGAAAACAGGGAGACCAAAGCCATAAAAGAATATCTAAGGAATTGGGACATAATAACATTTACAATATAGTTTGTTTATTTGTTTTAAAAAGTTACTTTTGTAAGTATGGAATCATCCTTACAAAAGTTACATCAAGAGCGATATAAAAAAACATTGCCCTT
>JAUXUF010000174.1 GCA_030684645.1 Bacteroidota bacterium
TGCGGGACTCGAAAAGAAAGCGACGGTACACGCCCAAAGCAGAGAAAAACATCAACAGCCCCCGCACAAAACAGCACATTTACAAACCGCACACTTGTCCTGAGCTTGTCGAAGGAAGCCGACACACAACCGAAGTTTGCAAAAGAGCTGTTTTCGTGCCAACGCACCCACGGATAATTGTATCTTTGGGTGTTTTAATTAAAAGACTGAAAAAAAAGTATATGCCAACATTGCACTGGATTGGGAAAGATAAGGTTATTAATCATCACATGGATGTTCCGTTTAAGGTTTTGGAACATTCCTACGGCTTTGACAATGGAAACCAAACCGACACCGAAACCCAAAGCGGAAACAAAATAATACACGGCGACAACCTCGAAGCGCTCAAAGCCCTTTTGCCCGAATACGAAGGAAAAATTAAGTGCATCTACATTGACCCGCCCTACAATACAGGAAACGAAAGTTGGGTATATAACGACAACGTAAACGACCCAAAAATTAAAAAGTGGCTCGGTCAAGTAGTTGGGAAGGAAGGGGATGACCTAAGCCGCCACGATAAATGGTTGTGTATGATGTATCCTCGGTTGAAACTTTTATACAAGCTGCTTTCAGAAGAAGGTGCAATTTTTATTTCTATTGACGACAATGAACAAGCAAACTTAAAATTGATTTGCGATGAGATTTTCGGAGGAGCAAATTTCCTTACATCAGTAGTATGGCAAAAATCAAAAAAAGGTGATGCTAAGTTGATTTCTGTTACTCATGAATACATAGTTGTTTACACTAAAAATAAAAATTCCTGTATTCAAGCAGGCTTATGGCGTAAAAAGAAAGATGGTGCAGATGTCGTTTTAGCAAAATACAAAGAATTTAAAAAGCTTCACCAAAATGACCATGAAGTAATTGCAAAAGAAATAGTAAAATGGTTTAACTCTCTGCCTAAAGATGCAGTTGAAAGGAATCATAAGCATTATAAATTTTCAGACGATAGAGGACTCTACTTTGCTGCTGATTTTTCAGGTCCCAATGATGGCCGGGAATCAAGGCCAAGATATGACATCATTCACCCAATCACTCTAAGATCTTGTAAAAAACCTTCTACTGGTTGGCGATGGGAAGAAGCAAAAGCATTAGATGCGATTTCGCAGAATCCACCTAGAATTCACTTCGGTAAAGATGAAACGACAATCCCTTGCAGGAAAAGTTATTTGTTTGAGATAGATAATGAACCATTGATGTCTGTTTTTTACAGAGATGGTAGGGCTGCAAGTAAATTAGTTGATGAATTATTAGGAAAAAAGTCATTCGATTTTCCCAAAGATTCTGAAATTTTACAAGAATGGATAGGAGCAGTTACAAAGGACAATGATATTATACTTGACAGCTTTGCAGGTAGCGGTACAACGGCACAAGCTGTTTTGCAATTGAATAAAATGGAAGGCACAAATCGAAAATTTATATTAATAGAATTAGAAGATTATGCTTTAACTAAAACGGCATCAAGGGTGAACAAAATCATTCAGGGATATAACCGGATTGGAGGCACAGGCGGCAGTTTCGATTATTACGAATTAGGGCAACCCATGTTCTTGGAAGATGGTAACCTGAACGAAACCGTTGGCGTGGAGAAAATACGGCAATATATATGGTACTCCGAAACAAAACAAAGTCTGAACCGGGATTCATCTGATTTGTATGATTCATCTGATTTGAAAAATAAAAATCAAGCGAATCAGAAGAATCAACTTAATCAATGGTCTCATTATTTGGGCAAGCATAACGATACCGCATATTATTTTAATTACGAGCCAAACCAAATTACGACCTTAGACCATGCTTTTCTGTCAATCGTAAAAACCAAAGCGGAGCAGTACGTTATATATGCCGACAACTGTTTGCTGACTAAGAATTTTACAACCAGGCACCACATTATTTTCAAAAAGATACCAAGAGATATAACACGATTCTGACCACTGATTAAACTGTCTGAACCCCAGATTAAACTGATTAATTGATTTACCATGATTAAAGAAGAATACAAATATTCAGATATAACAGCTAAGATACTGAAGTGTGCATTTGAAGTACATAAGTATTTAGGTAATGGTTTTCAGGAAGTTATTTATCAGAGGGCATTGGAAGAGGAATTTAATTTAGAAAGTGTTACTTTTATTAGGGAGCTTGAAATGCCTATTTTCTATAAAGAAAAACAAATTGGTACCAGAAGAGTCGATTTTCTTGTGGAAAACGTAATTTCTTTAGAATTAAAAGCCATAATAAAAATGGAAGATGTGCATTTAGCTCAGGCAATTAATTATCTGGAAGCGTACAATTTAGAAATCGGAATGTTATTGAATTTTGGTGCAAAAAGCTTAGAATACAAACGATTGATTAATCCGAAGTTTAATCAACTCAATCATAAAAATCAAGTTTAATCAAAGGTTCGGATCATGGGAAATATGCTGACAAATAAATACTTCAAGACCTATCAATCGTTGCTAGATGTAGCAATTGATGTTTTGTTTTCCGAAGTCAAAGAAAAAGAATGGACGGTAGAAAATTTTCGGTTTTATACCGCCGTTTCAGTCATGTCGTCTTCAAAAATAGAAGGAGAAACGCTTGAGGTAGATAGCTATGTAAAACATAAATTATTGAACATAGAATACTTACCTAATTTAACAGAAAAACCAAACGATTTATACAAAGCGTATGAATTTGCCAGAGACAATAAATTGACGTTAGAAAACTTCTTTGAAGCCCACTCCATTTCAACCGAAAACTTATTGCCAAAATCTCATCGGGGAAAAGTTCGGACAGGTAATATGCTGATTATGGAGCAGCATACGAATCGCGTTCAATATGAAGCTGCTTCTTCAAGCATTGTAAATCAAGAGTTCAAACAGTTTTGGAAAGAGTTGACAGCTTTAATAAACAAACCATTAAGCATAGAACAAGTATTTTATTTCGCATCATTGATACATCTTGTTTTTGTTAAAATTCATCCGTTTAACGATGGCAACGGACGTACGGGACGTTTGTTGGAAAAATGGTTTTTAGCCACTAAACTTGGCGATAAAGCATGGTATATTGGAAGCGAAAACTACTATTATCAAAATCTGCAAACCTATTATAATAATTTGGCAAGAACTGGTTTGTTTTACGATGAATTGGAATACGAAAAGGGCCTGCCTTTTCTGTTAATGTTGCCAAATTGTCTGAACCGTTGATTGAACCTGATTAAATGATTTACCATGATTAAAGAACAATACAAATATTCTGAAATCACAGCTAAAATACTGAAGTGTTCTTTTGAAGTTCACAAAATTTTAGGCAATGGTTTTCAGGAAGTCATTTATCAAAGGGCTTTGGAAGAAGAATTTAACCTTCAGGATGTTGATTTTAAAAGGGAATTTGAAATGCCTATTCTCTACAAAGAAAAACTGATAGGAACCCGTCGTGTAGATTTTCTGGTAGAAAAAGTAATCTCTGTTGAATTAAAGGCAATAATTAAACTGGAAGATGTACACTTAACCCAAGCCCTAAATTATCTGGAGGCTTACAATCTGGAAATTGGCATGTTACTAAATTTTGGAGCAAAAAGTTTAGAATACAAACGATTGATTAATGCGAAATTCAAATCAGTCTAATCAAATAAATCAACTTTAATCAAAGGTTCAGACAATTTATAATGGAATTAAAACCTTACCAACAGCAAGTAATAAACGACCTTTCATCGTTTTTGGAACACGTACAGGAAACCAAAGACGTTAAAAACGCATTTTATGATTTTTGGGCAAAACATCCGCGAACACCATTATTGCCATTTTCCGGAACGGCCATTGAGCCATATAAAAACAATGTACCACGTGTACCGCATATTTGTGTAAAAGTGCCAACGGCAGGCGGCAAAACCTTCATCGCCTGCAATGCCATCCGTACAATTTTCGATGCTTTTGAATACGATAAACCAAAGGCGGTTGTTTGGCTGGTGCCTTCAATAACCATTTTAGACCAAACCATCAAAAACCTAAAAGATACTTCTCACCCATACCGTCAAAAAATAAATTCGCACTTTGGCAATAAAGTTGAAGTGTTCGACAAATCGGCTTTACTTCAGGGAAGTGGGTTTAATGCAACTTCGGTGAAGGAACAATTGAATATTTTTGTTTTAAGTTTTGATAGTATCCGGACAGCCAACAAAGAAGGGCGCAAAGTATTTGAACAAAACGGTTCGCTTCAATCGTTTGAAACACTGTTAGGCAAGGATGAAGAAATATCGTTAATGAAAGTGATGCAATACTTGAATCCTTTGGTTGTAGTTGACGAAAGTCATAATGCTGAAACCAATTTGAGTGTTGAAATGCTAAAAGGGTTTAACCCTTGTTTTATCCTCGACCTTACCGCCACACCAAGAAATAACAGCAACATTGTTAGTTTTATTGATGCGCTGGAATTGAAACGTGAAAATATGGTAAAACTGCCCGTAATTGTTTACAATCATCAGGACAAAACGGAAGTAATCAATTCAAGTTTACAATTACAAAAACGACTGGAATTACAAGCCATTGAAGAAGAAAAGAAAGGCGGAAAATACATTCGCCCAATTGTTTTATTTCAGGCGCAACCTAAAAATGGGAAAGATTTTCTCAATGAAGAAGAGGAAAAATCAAACGTTCAAAAACTAAAAGAAAAGCTCATTGAGTTAAAAATCCCTGAGTGGCAGATAAAAATTAAAACGGCGAACATCAATGAAATAAAAGGAATTGATTTGATGAGCAAAGATTGCGAAGTCCGTTACATCATTACCATTAACGCCTTAAAAGAAGGCTGGGATTGTCCGTTTGCATATATTTTGGCTTCACTGGCCGACAAGAGTTCGGCAGTTGATGTTGAGCAAATTTTAGGCAGGGTTTTACGCCAGCCCTATGTAATGAAGCATAATTTTCCGCTACTCAATTTGAGTTATGTTTTAACTGCATCTTCAAAATTTCTGGAAACTTTAGACAACATTGTAAAAGGCTTGAACAAAGCAGGTTTTAGCGACAAGGATTATAAACTGGCTGACCCTGCAATGTCTGAAAAATTGTCTGAACCACGATTAACCGGATTAAATGATTTTCAGGATTTATTTACGGAACCTCACACTGAAATCATTGAAACCACTATTGCAGATGATATTGATATCGACCGTATTGCAAATTGGATTGAAGAAAATCATGCCAATCAGGAAAATCAAATAAATCAAGGTTCAGACATTCTTTCCGACATTGAGCAAACAGCTATCCGACAGAATGAAGAATTTGAGAAAAAGGTTGCAGAAATAGAAACCAATAGCATATTGTCATTACCAAACGAAATACAAAAGCTAGTGAAATCATTTGACATCAAAGCGATATTTAAAGAACAGGCTGGGAAAATCACCTTGCCGCAGTTCTATTTAAAAGTTCCTGCAAATGATATATTCGGAATTAGAGAAGATGAATGGCCTTTAGAAAAGGAACATTTACTGGAAGGGTTCGCATTAAGCAAGGAAAATACCAACATTGCTTTCGACAGCATTACATCCGAACTTTACAAAGTTGATCTGGATGAAACAACAAAGGAACATACACCAACATTTGTAAAACTCGACGGTGAAGTCAAAGAAAGCGTAATTGCTTACATCCTTGATCCTTTAAGAAAAGAAAGTCGGATTACAAACTTTACAAGCCGTATCATGGGCATTATCGGCAATATGTACCCGATTCCTGACAAAGAAATTAAAAGATACATTACCCGGATTCTGGAAGATTTTAAGGATGAACAGTTTGGGGCATTTGCAAATAACGAATACACCTACACCGATAAAATAAAACAGAAAATAAAAACACTTTCAGAAGCTTTTGCAGAGCAGAAGTTTAAAGACTTTCTGGACACTGATAAAGTCTTTATTAAACCCTCCTTTACATTGCCCACAAGCATAACTCCGGGAGATACCTCCAAAGATATTACCAAATCGCTTTACGAGAAAGAAGGCAGTATGAATGGTTTTGAAGAACGTGTAATCAATGAAATTGGTAACATGACTAACATTGCGTTCTGGACCAGAAACATTGAAAGGAAAGGATTTAGGATTAATGGTTTTGTTAATCATTATCCAGATTTCATTATTCAAACCAAAAGCGGCAAGACACTTTTATTGGAAACAAAAGGCGACCATTTGGACGCAGAAACAAAAATAAGACTTGGAGGACTTTGGGCAAGTAAAGCAGGGAATAATTATCGTTATTTCATGGTTTACGAAAGGCGGACAGTTGACGGAGCATATAAATTGGAAGATTTTTTAAATATAATAAAGGACATCTAAAGCCAATGCTTCGCAGTCATACACATTGGCAAGCGCTCAAAAAGCAAACGCACAAACCAAAACTTGCCAAAGAGTATGCCTGCCCCAACGCACGGACAGAAAGACAATGCAGCAAAAATGAATGAAAATAAAACGAAAAAATAAACAACGAAACGCACACAAAGGCTATATGCAATAAGGGTTTCAGTGGTAATTCAAGCATTCTGCCCCGCTCAAACTTCGGTGTAGTTGGACAGGGAAGTAGCCCGCAATCCCTTACTGCACATAGCCTCAACCGTTATGGTGCATTTAAGTCCGTCTCGAAAATTTGATAAGTATAATAAATGAAAAAAAGGAATTCGGATATTAATATTAAAAATGTAACTGGAGATGTCGTAATTAGCCAGGGACAAAAAGGCGGAGTCACGACTCATGACACAATTAATAAGAATAGTAAACCCAATGACAAATCTTTTTTCACAAACAGATATATTCTTTTAATAGGTTTTATTGCTTCTGTATTAGGCATTCTTGCTTATTTTGGACTACAACCAGTTTTGAAAAGCAGCAAAGACAATTTAGAACCAATAAATGCAATTTATAAAAATGATACAACTAAGATATTAAATGACAAACCAGAACAGAAACCGTTGATCCAACCAGTTATGAAAAAAACCAAAGAAGTTAACAACGAAAATGAAAAACCAATTTCCGTTAGTAATGTGACTGGGGATGTTGTTGTTTCTCAGAATCAAACAGGCGGGATAACAGCACACACAGTTAATATTAATAAAGCACAAAAAAGAAGTATAGCAAACTCAATAGGAGAGATTTCACAGGCACTAAAACAATATCCTATTGCAGCATACAGACTTGAATATTCAAGTAGTGATCCAGAGAACAATAGCTTAGCCTTAGAAATCGACAAACTTCTCATTGGACTTAACTGGCAACGTTTTGACCCAGTAATAAGAATTGCAGGACCACAACATACCCCTGGCATTACAATTTATATGTTAAAACAAGCAGAACCAATGATTACACTAGCAAATCAATTGTGGATAGCTTTAGGAAGTAAAGGAGTCGAAGGACAAATTGTTACTGACTTGGATAATATATTTAAGATTCATGGATGGCCTAATCTATTTAGTAATTGCTACACTAGGTGCAAAATCCCAAGGTACTGACATGGTAAATGATTATCGTTCTACTTTTTTATCATCACACATCTCATATTATCGGCATTTGATACTTTATCGAAGAAATCGACAAAACTGACATAATCAGATGCAGGGTATCGGCCTTTATTAAGTTGAAACCTACGAATATATGACAATTGATTATTTGTAATTTCCACTTTGGCCTGATATTCCCCAAATTGCGTTTTAATTGAAACCGGTTCGGGAAGATTTTCAGGGTGCAATGTTGATGGCAATTCGTAAACAATTGTATCCATTTCAACAGACGGTCTTCTGATATAAACATCGGTTTTCCTTGATCTTATAGTATATGGAGCGCCATTTAGATAAAACGGTCGAAGTTGTGCCACCCATTTCGGTTCAAGTTGTGCCAGGCATTTCGGTCGAAGTTGTGCCACTTTATAGTAGCATTTAGGCTTTTGTTTCGGTCGAAGTTGTGCCAGGCGTTTCGGCGCAAATTGTAC
>JAUXUF010000002.1 GCA_030684645.1 Bacteroidota bacterium
GCAAGGGCAATGTTTTTTTATATCGCTCTTGATGTAACTTTTGTAAGGATGATTCCATACTTGCAAAAGTAACTTTTTAAAACAAATAAACAAACTATATTGTAAATGTTATTATGTCCCAATTCCTTAGGTTTGATTCTGAAATTCTTTAACAAGTAAACATCATGGAATACGTTGAAATCGGAATTATAATGAAAACGTATCTGTCGGACGGTGAACTTAGAGTAGAGAGATACAGCGAATTGCGGCAAAACAAATCTATTCTGAAAAGGAAATAGACTTTATAATTTCAATGGCAAAACGAACTTGCAAATTGCCACAGCTTCCCACACCTCCGGGCAAAGCGGTGTGAATCCGGTCAGAAGAAAGTCAATTCTCAATTGTAAGTATCAATCCAAACAATCACCTTAACAACTAATTCATGAACTACGAACTTGAAACACTTGGCCGAAAGGTCAAAGAACTTCATCCTGATTTAGCCAGTGAGTTGATGCGGAAACCAAAGTTGACAGATACCGGCTTGATACCGGAAATCATTAAATCACATTACCAGGGCAAAATTGAAGGTAAATGTGCAGGTAGGATCAATGATGGTAAAGATGTATTCATTGGTGCAATCCTTCAGCTTTACGATCCTGATGTTCTTTCAGGATGGAAAAGAAACCTTCGCCGGGGCATCCGCAGTCAACTTGCAAACCTTTTTGATGTATCACCAACTGCAATCAGCAACCACATAAAAACGCTTCAGGGTAATTGGCTTATTTACCGTAAATATCAGGAGAAAGTTGAACGGCTTTCCAATGAAATTGCCGAAATTTATTGTAAAAACTAGACTTATGATTTACGAATTATCAGAATTCCAGATCCTTTCCTTGATGGAAAAAGCTGCTGAAACGGCTGTCAATAAGGTTTTGACTGAACTTGGTTTAAAGAAAAGTCAGGTATCACAAAGGGAAGCTTTCAAAAGATTTGGAGAAAGTAACGTCCGAAGATGGCGAAGGGACGGAAGAGTTAATCCGGTCAAAAAAGGCGGGGTTACCTACTATCAATTAAGCGAGATGGAAGCCATGAGGAACATCAATGAACTCTACGAAAAGCATTTCAACCACGAACGGGAACTTATCAAAACTTCACATCCAAACAAGAATTCAGGCAAATAAAGATTAAGTCCATACAAATTCAAGAGTTATCTGGGGGCTTTGAAGAGGCTGTTCTCGAAAGAGTTCAGCCTCTTTTTTTTACCTTAATTGAAGTGTTTTTGCCCTCCATAAAAAGGGATGAATTTTAAATCGTTTCTGATTAACTTTGAAATAAAAAGTCTTAACAATGGGATACGTTTTAGATGATCGGAACGAAGTATTTCGGGTTTATGAAAGCATCTGCAACAAATGTAAACACTTCAATATTTTTGAATTTACCTGTTTGGCTTTCCCTGAAGGAATCCCGAATGAGGTATTGGCCGGGAAGAATGATCATTCAAAGCCGTTTGGTTTTCAGATGAACGATATAGTTTTTGAACCAACCGATTAATAATATGGAACCAGTTGATTTTATTTGTCCAAGATGTAAGCATTTCAGAAGATTTGAAGGTGGATGTGATGCTTTCCCTGAAAGAATACCTGATGAAGTCTTTGAGGACAATCATTCAAAGCCTCTTCCAGATAGATCGGGGTAATAATATAGTTTTTGAAAAATCTGATTTCATTACACCCCAATAGTCAACAGTTCCGACCCTAGCCGATGTAATCCCTCTTCTATCCTTTTGCGTTGTATTGGGCGTGGTTTACGCATACCAGAAGCATAATGCCATAATTGACGTTGGTTTATTCCGGTAATACGTGATAATGCTGCTTTGGTGAATATATCGCTATATGCGTTTAACAGGGCTTCTATCGATAATCTAAACTCCAATTCATATTCACCTTTAAATACTTCAGGAATAGGGTCACCATCTTCCAGACTACTTTCAACGTGGAATTCAATTGCCTCTTTGATGTTCTTTTTCATTTCCGAAAGTGTGGCAGCCGTACTAATACAGCCAAACAGGATAGGAGCATGGGCACAATAATTATTCCCGGTATAATAAATATCTACAGTCACTTTATCCATAACAGTATGGTTTTTGACAGGCATTATTTCAATCCTGCTTGTTTTAAAATTGAACTTACCAAAGGATGATCCAAATCCTCATTTTTGCCATGGTCAGGAACGGTAACCGTCCCCTTTTTGGTTAGATGCTTGAATTGCTTGTGGCTACCTTTTTGACGGCTAAAAAACCATCCATCAGCCTCAATAATATCAATCATCTCTTTAACCTTTTTCCGCATGGCTTTTATTGAATTGAAGTACAAAGATAGTAAATTAACGAACCATATTGAAACATTCTTTCGAAATCAAATGAAATTTAAGACTCAATGTTTTGTGGTGGTTTTTTGAATTCTTTGTATCTCTCGATGAATGGCAAAACGTCTTCTTCTGTAATTGACTGTTTCCCTTCTATGCTCTTATCATTGAGGTACGTTGAAAGATAAGCATTAATCCCGGTAGGTGATTTAAATAAGCTAAATATGTCTTTAGCGATTGCTCTGTATAAGAGTTCATGGTTGTCGATTATGATTATGCCAATCTTATTTAAAGTTGCTAAAATCGTTGCGTTGTGTTTGTTCTTATTGGGGATGAAGTCACATTTTAATACTTCAATAAGCTCATCCTTTCTGCATTCATCGACATGAAGCAAGTTCCTGAATGAAAATTCTGGTTCATTTTGCTTTGGGGTGGGATTTATGCCAATCATCGATTCTAAAAATTCAATTTTTTTATTCTGGGTTAGTTCAATGTTTGTGTATATCGGCAATTCTGACTTTTGAATAAAGACAAAAGCCTCACATTCGTGAGCAACTGCGAAATTGAAATTAAATCCTTCATTATTAACAACTCCATAATTTTTATAAATCGGCTCTTCTGAACAATGATATTCCTGTATATCAAATAATTCTGTTTTTATAAAATCGGCTTCCAAAGCATCCGGAAATCTTTCTAAGTATTCAATCTTACTAATTTCAATCTTTCCTGAATAAACACTAAACGGGCAGTATTGCCAATGAAAACTATCCTTTGCAGATTGAAAGTATAGTTTTTCAAAGCACTCTAAAAATTCAGCATAGTCAACTTCATTTTTAAATCCACCCAACCCATTTGTTTTGCTTGAAATATTAATCAGCTGTGAGAATAATAATTCTGATTCTGTTTTTGCCATGGGTTCCAATCTATTCTTGTTCTGTTTCGTTTGGTTGATCTGGTTGATCTGGTTCATTTTCTGTAAAATTTAATAAGTTGCTGTTCATTTTTCGTCGTGTATCTGATTTGAATCCAGCTAAATACGCTCTGGTTGTTGAGGTATCGGAATGGCCCAAAGCTTCAGATATAAATTCGATTGAGGCACCGGCATTGAGCAAAACGGTGCTGAAACTATGGCGAGCGGTATATGTGCTGATGTGAGGCAACCCGGCATCTTTGGCAATATCAGATAAATGTTTATTCATTAGCCTTGTAAGATTTTGCGATACTAACCTGACGGTTTCAGGAGTCGGTTTTCCATCCAGATAGCCAAATACAAAAGAATCCGGCTCTCTGTCTTTTGTTCCCCACCTATCAATTATATTTTGTATCTCAGGGATAATTGGGACAATAATCTGTTTTTTATCGTTTCTGGTTTGCTTTGTCTTCTCTCGTAGATAATTGATCTCGTCAACGGTAACATTTTTCCACCTCAGACAAACCATATCTTTTACGTTCATCCCATTCGCTAAGGAATTGAGACATAATAACATTTACAATATAATTTGTTTATTTGTTTTTAATAGTTACTTTTGTAAGTATGGAATTATCTTTACAAAAGTTACATCAAGAGCGATATAGAAAAACATTGCCCTTGCTTTCTGAAAAAGATCAACGTATAATTTTAGGTGGTGATGCTGAAGTTTTGGGACATGGTGGTGTCACATTAGTTTCTAAATTGTCTGGGGTTTCCCAGCCAACAATTATCTTGGGCAAGAAAGAAGTAAACACTGTTATAGAACCCACTGGTACAGCAAGAATCCGAAAGTCAGGTGGGGGCAGAAAGAAAGAAGTTGTCAAACAGGAAGGTTTAGAAAATGCCTTGGGATTGCTCATGGAGCCTATAACGCGAGGCCACCCGGAATCAGTATTGATGTGGACATGTGTAAGTACCAGGAACTTAGCCTTGTTGCTGAAAGAAAAAGGGTATGATGTGAGCTATAAAATAGTGGGGCGTTTGTTATCAGAGATGGGGTACAGTCTTCAGGCCAATGCAAAAGGGTTTGAGGCTTCGGCGCAACATCCCGATAGAAATGAACAATTTCATTATATAAATACTCTAGCTACAAGTTACATCACAGAAAAGCAGCCCGTAATATCGGTGGACACCAAAAAGAAAGAACTGGTGGGCAATTACAAAAATGGCGGGAAGGAATAC
>JAUXUF010000175.1 GCA_030684645.1 Bacteroidota bacterium
TTGAGAATATCAGTTATGTCATTTCAATCAGCGCCGTGATAGCTACTGCCAGTGTGCTTCTGATCTTTCAAATGGGGCAGCCGCGTATCTGGATGAGCATGAGCAGGGATGGCCTTTTGCCTAAAAAATTCTCAAGTATCCATCCGAAATATAAAACACCATGGTTTGCAACACTGGTAACAGGTTTTGTGGTTGCGATCCCTGCACTGTTTATGAACCTGACCGAAGTAACCGATCTGACCAGTATAGGCACCCTCTTTGCTTTTGTACTGGTTTGCGGCGGAGTGCTGTTGCTGCCGAAAGAAGAGATCGATGATTCCAACCGCAAGCGATTCAGGATCCCCTATGTAAATTCAAAGTATATTGTACCCCTCCTGTTTATTGCCCTGTTTCTGATCTTCAATCAGCAAATACTTGCCCTCTTTGATTATCAGGGCGATTGGCATATTTTCAAAGACAAACTCCCCTATTTCCTGTTTATTCTGGCGGCCATCATCATGTCTGTCCTTTCCTTCCTGAAAAACCTGTCCCTGATCCCGGTTTTAGGAATGTTAAGCTGTTTATACCTGATGACGGAACTTGGATATACCAACTGGCTGAGGTTCCTGATCTGGCTCGGGCTGGGTCTGATCATTTATTTTTCATACAGCTACCATAAGAGCAATCTGAATAAGGAGCATAAAAATTAAGATCGGTTTACAACGGCTTTTTTTAGATAAGCCTGGCGGGACCTGCGTTCTGAAGCTGATTTTTATTTCATAATCCGGTCCTGACCTGAATTTATAACAGGCTGGATATCCATTGACTGATGCTAATGATCTTTTTGAAAAGCAATACCTGTGGTTCTTCTGTCCGGATAGTCCCGTCCTCTGCTTGCAGTTTGGGCGATAAAATTTGTTTTTCAGAATAAAATCCAGCCCGTCCAAAGCTGCCGCTGCGGCCGGGTTTAGATTAGGGTGGACAGAATATCGATGAAAGGGCGGCATATTTACTGGAAAGAGGCACAGACCTGCGATACATCCGGGAAATACCGGGGCATAAAAGCAGCAGAACAACAAAGACCGATACCCATTCAGCACAAAAAATCTCCAAAACATTAAAAGCCCTTTTGATGATTTGGATATTGAATATTAAACAGCATATTTAATAAAGGATGATAAAAAACCAGAATACTGCAGGATTGGGTTGGCTTGTGGTGGATTTGTCATTAGCAGGTGCAAGTTACCACCAATGCTTAAAGACGGACAAACCAACCACACATTTTAGCACATTTGGTTTTGCCCCGACATCCCGATAGTTACCGGGACCGACCCTTCGCCAAACCAAAAGAGCCAATTTTGCCAACGCACCGACAATGACATTGAGCATATAAAACTTAACTTAGCAGACAGTAAAAACTTAAAATTTTGACACCATAAAATGGCGAAACAGAAGAAAGAAGTAAAAGAAAAAGCAATTGAAGTAACCCTTTGGGATGCAGCGAATAAACTGAGAGGCAGTGTAGAGCCTTCTGAATACAAACACGTTGTTTTAGGATTGATTTTCTTAAAGTTTGCCAGCGACAAGTTTGAAGAGCACCGAGCCAAACTCATTGCCGAAGGCAAAGAGAAATACATCGAAATGGCCGACTTCTACAATATGAGCAATGTGTTCTTTTTGGAAGAAAGCAGCCGTTGGAGTTTCCTGATTAAAAAATCAAAACAAAACGACATTGCCCTGCTCATTGATACAGCTTTGCACACAATAGAGAAAAACAACAAAGCCCTGAAAGGTGCCTTGCCCGATAATTACTTTTCCCGCTTGGGCCTGGATATTACCAAACTGGCTTCACTGCTTGATACCATTAACGATATTGACACCACCAAAGACCCCAAAAAAGATGTGGTGGGCAAGGTGTATGAATACTTTCTTTCCAAATTTGCTTTAGCTGAAGGGAAGGGCAAAGGAGAATTTTACACACCTAAAAGTATTGTAAACCTGATTGCCGAAATGATAGAACCTTATAAGGGCATTATCTATGACCCTGCCTGTGGATCGGGCGGTATGTTTGTGCAGAGTATCAAGTTTATTGAAGCTCACCATGGCAATAAAAAAGAAATTTCGATTTACGGACAGGAATACACCAACACCACTTACAAACTGGCAAAGATGAACCTTGCCATACGGGGCATTAGTGGCAACCTGGGCGAAAAAGCGGCCGACACCTTTGCCGACGACCAGCACAAAGACCTGAAAGCTGATTACATTATGGCCAACCCGCCTTTTAACCAAAAAGACTGGCGTGCCGCAACCGAACTAACAGACGACCCTCGCTGGAGAGGCTATGATGTGCCGCCCAAAAGTAACGCCAACTACGGCTGG
>JAUXUF010000178.1 GCA_030684645.1 Bacteroidota bacterium
GCTTTCCTAGCGGAATGTTCCGATGGAAAAGATATTCAACGAAGTCAGAAAGCAAACCGGATACCTCTTTTTGTATAATAATGAGTTGTTGCAGACAGCTGAAAGGGTAAGTATTCAAGTTACTGATGCCCCTCTTGAGCAGGTGCTTAAGGAATGTTTTGAAGGACAGCCGGTAACGTATACGCTGGTAGAAAAAACTATAATAGTTAAGCCCCTGGAAAAATCAGAATTGAAAGCCATTGCGCTGGCGGATGGTACAATTAAAGGAAAAGTCAGCGACAGCAAAGGGATAACACTGCCTGGAGTGACAATAAAACTGGAAGGGGTTTCATCACAAACTAAAGCTACTGATGCTAATGGTAATTATAGTTTTACGAATGTGCCGTCCGGACGTTATACATTGAGTTTTAACTATCTGGGCTTTGCTAAGATAACTAAACAGTTAACCATAATTGAAGGGCAGGAGAGTGTAATTGATGTGATTTTAACTGAAGAGGCCGGGAGTTTGGATGAAGTAGTGGTTGTTGGCTATGGAACGCAAAAAAGGAGCGATGTGACCGGGTCAGCCGTCAGAGTATCGATGGAGGATAAGGAACTTCAGTCAAATACAAATCTTTTACAAGCTTTGTCCGGAGCTTCTGCCGGAATAAATGTTCAGGGAGCCGGTTTAGCAGGTGGTGAACCAAGCATTTCTGTAAGGGGACAAACGTCACTTTCTGCAAGCGGTAATCCATTGGTTGTTCTTGATGGTATTATCTACAATGGCTCAATTTCTGATATAAATGTCAGTGATGTTGAATCTATAGATATCCTGAAAGATGCAAGCTCTGCTGCAGTTTACGGATCAAGATCTGCCAATGGCGTAATGCTTATCACTACAAAAAAAGGCAAATCAGATAAACCTGTTGTTGCATTTAACATGTATAGCGGCTTTCAGGATATGACAAATAATCCAATGAAAGTGATGAACGCAGATCAGTATGCAATAAGGCTGGTGGACTATTATTATCAGCAGGATTTGTATAATTGGTACAAGTCAAAACCAACAAGCTCTATAGGAAAACCTGTCAGGCCTAATATTAATGATCGTAATGTCGTTGCCGCCAGACTGAGGACACAGGAGGAGAAGGATAATTACCTTGCCGGAAATCAAATTGATTGGGTTGATCAGGTATTGCAAAATGCTCCAATTCAAAACTACAACCTAAGTGTGTCGGGGAAAACCGAAAGAAACAATTATTTTGTTTCAGGCTCATATACTGGTGAGGATGGAATCCTTAAGAATGATAATTTCAAAAGACTTACCCTACGTTCCAATATAGAAAGTAAAGTTACCGATTGGTTTACCTTAGGATTAATTTCAAGCTATTCATACCGCGATTTTTCAGGTTTGCAGGCAAGTCTTGGAGACGCAAGGTCAGGTAGTCCTCTAGCTAATAACAAGATTGGTTTAGATAATTATGATATGTTC
>JAUXUF010000040.1 GCA_030684645.1 Bacteroidota bacterium
CGGCGGATGGCTCCAACACGACCGTCCATCATGTCGCTTGGGGCAACCATATCGATACCTTCCTGTGCCAGTGAAACCGATTGTTTGGCCAGAGCAACCAGTGTGAGGTCATTGTCCACATCCCCGTTTACAATAGTTCCGCAGTGACCGTGAGTGGTATATTCGCAATTGCAGATATCGGCAATAACATATAAATCGGGTAATGCTTTCTTTAAGGCACGAACGGCTTGCTGCACAATTCCATTGTGTTCACAAGCGACTAAACCGTGTTCGTCTTTGTGCTCAGGAATACCAAACAGAAGAACTGCCACTACCCCGATTCCATAAAGATGACGACATTCTTCAACCAGCAAATCGACCGATAACTGGGAATTGCCGGGCATTGATGAAATCGGATTATTTACACCCGTTCCAGGGCATACAAAAAGTGGCATGATCAGATCATCGCGAGTGAGTATTGTTTCGCGTACCATATTTCGTAAAACAGGCGTATGCCTTAACCTTCTGAGTCTTGTTATTGGAAATGCCATAGTCTTAAATGTTTAAAGTTGTTTTTTCTGAAAATAATTTTGAATAGCGGTAAAAATCCCCTGTGAATTGGCAGTTCCGGCTGTAATCAGTGGTTCAAGACCATTTCGGATTACTTCGGTCGAAGTGGTTTGTCCGATGCACACTAACCTTAGTTTTGCCGGATCGGTTTTTCCTGAAAGGAGATGAAGAAGGTTTTTGCAGCTTGAAGGACTGGTAAGCACAATCATATCGTACTGATCATTCAGGATAAGCTGAAAGGCTTCGTCATTAAGAGTTTCAGGTAAAACAGTTTCGTAGAACAAAAGACGGGTACAATCAGCCTTCTTCGAAATTTCATCTTCGATCACCGATCGCGCTAAATTGCCGATGGGAAAGAGAATCCGTTCACCTGGAGCTACACGGTGAGAAAAGTCGATGACAAAATCTTTCGCAGTATTTCCCAGGTTGATAAATGAAGCCGAAGTACCGTAACATTCAAGTGATGCAGCTGTTTTTTTTCCCACCACGGCGATTTTCAGATGCTCCGGAAGTCCGTAATGATTCTGAAGATCGAATAAACGGGCGAAGAAAAACCTCAACCCATTCGGACTTGTAAAAACAATCCAGTTAAATGAAACGAGATTTTTTAATTGTTCCCAGGCAAACTCATCGAGTGGAAGGGGCCTGATTTCGATAGTAGGCATAGTAATCAACGTGGCTGATTCTTCTGACAAAAGGGTTTCCAGCTCAGCTGATTGTCCGGACGGCCTGGTCGAAATAAAGATCCTGTTTTCGAGTAATTTGCCCATATTTATTAATGCGTGTTGTTGGTTGATTTGATCTGATCCAGGATTTCACCTGCCCCTTTTTTGAGCAATTTTTCGCCCAGTTGAACACCGATTTCGGCCCCATTGGCCAGATCTCCTGAAATATCTTCCCTGATGTATTGCTTTCCGTCAACGGATGCAACAAAACCACTCATATTCAAAGTTCCATTTTCGACCTTCGAATAACAACCGAGCGGAACCTGGCAACCTCCTTGAAGATGGGCCAGAAAAGCACGTTCAGCTATCACGGTATTCCAAGTTTCGGTGTGATTCAATTTAGCCATCAGGAAGTCGATCTCCGGATCATTCTGGCGGGTTTCTATGGCAATGGCTCCCTGGCTGACTGCCGGCATGAGTACTTCAGGATCAATAATTTCGGTGATGTATTCTTCAAGACCCAGGCGCTGAAGACCGGCTGCAGCCATAATCATGGCATCGCAATATCCTTCTTCCATTTTTTTGAGCCGTGAATTTACATTTCCACGAATATCTTTAACAATGATCTGGTTGTTAATTTTCAGGAGGCCTGCTATCCGGCGCAAACTGGATGTGGCCACCACGTCGCCCGCTTTAAGATCAGCAATCTTTTTGCCTTTTAAACTTACCAGTGCATCGCGGAATTCGGCGCGTTCCAGAACAGCTCCTAATTTCAAGCCTTCAGGCAAAGTTGTCGGGAGGTCTTTTAAACTGTGAACAGCCAAATCGACCGAACCATCGAGCAGTTCGTTCTCAATTTCTTTGGTAAACAATCCTTTGTCGCCGATTTTAGAGAGGGCAACATCAAGAATTTTATCGCCTTTTGTTTTTATGATTTTCAACTCAACCTGAAGTTCAGGGAAAATGTTTTCGAGTGTAGCTTTAACTTTTTTTGCCTGATAAAGTGCAAGTTGGCTGCCACGAGTGCCTATTCGGATAGATTTTTTCATTCTGATCGGTCAAAAGCAAACCGGGTTTGCTGCGAAATTATTTTATGCGAATTTAAACAAATCATTGATGATTTTCAGCGAATCAATATTCTTACCGTTGTCTGTTAAGTCTTTCAGGTTTTTGATCAGGATACGGGTATAGCGTTGGGTGAGATGTTGGGCATAGTCATCAACAATTTCCTGCATTTCCGGAGTATTTACCTTTCGGTAAGTCGATAATTCTTCCTGATTGATGGTCTGGAAATTGGTGGTTATTGTGTTTATGGCCGGACGTAAAGACCGGCTTGCCAACCATTCGTTAAAATCAGTAACCACTTCATCGAGAATAACTTTTGCCAATTCGGCGCTTTCCTTCTTTTTCTCTGTAGTTTGGTTGATGATTTCCTGAAGGTCGTCAACTCCGAGTAATTCGATGTTCTCTAATTCGGCGACTTCACTTTCAATGTTCCGGGGAACAGATAAATCTATAAAAACTTGTTTGTGTCCTGGCCTGATATGTAAGGTTTGTTTAACCATTTCGGCAGTGATGAGGGGCTTGGTCGATGATGTTGCAATCATTACGATATCATAGCCATGCAAATATTTCCCAAATGATTCGAATGGAACTGTTGTTCCGTTGTATTTGGTGGCAATTTTTTCAGCTTTTTCGATGGTGCGGTTTGTGATACTAATTTTTCTTACCCCTTTTTTATGAATATTTTGAAGGGCAAGACTCCCTGTTTCACCAGCTCCAATCAATAAAACTGATTTATCGATTACTCCATCAAGCAGGTAGGCACACATTTCCACAGCAGCGCTGCTTACCGAAGTGATTCCCAGTTTGATGCCCGTTTCGGTGCGTACACGTTTCCCGGCTTCAAATGATTTCTGAAAAAGACGCATCAACACGGCATCGGTAAGCGCCAATTCGGTACAGGTCAGGTAGGCTTCTTTCACCTGGCCGATAATCTGATCCTCGCCGATAACCAATGAATCCAGTCCTGAACTAACTTCAAATAAATGTCTGACTGCACCGGCATTTGACCGATGATAAAAGTAATGCCAGCAATGATCAGTAATTCCTTTGAATTTTTTGATCACTTCATACACCAATTGGAAGGCGGTCTGACTATCATGAATATCCTGAGAGAAATATATCTCTGTCCGGTTGCACGTTGAAATCAGCACCAGGTCCGCAATGTCAGTTTCCTGTTGCAGAAGTTCTGAAAACGGCACTATTTCATTTTTTAAAAAAGAAAATTTTTCACGGATATCAACCGGAGCTGTCTTGTAGCTTATTCCTATCACCCCTATCATAAAAGAATCTTTATCAGGATTGCTAAAAAAAATCAATTGTAAACAATGAGGACTGCAATTTCAGCTGTCTGAAAGTATTAAAATTGCTGATGACTGAAAATAAAAAGTATGGAAACTTTTTATTTTAGCAAACTGATGGAGGAGGTCTGGAAAACTGGAAACTGGAGAATAGAAATTCATGAACTTTAACGTTCCTGAAATGATAAATGATTCTGCCGGTATCGGATGAAAATGAGGAAGTTTGATTTTCTGCAGTTATACCATCAGCCTGGGATTGAAAATTATCCATGTAAGCCTGATAGTAAAAAGTGTTCTGATCGTTGGTTATTTGTTTTACTTCTGCCGCTATGGTAACCGATGCTGTCGCTTCTGTGGCTTCGTCTCCGGTGCTGTTATTGAACATACCCATTGCAAAGCCGAAAAAATAAAATGCGGCTAGCAGTAAATAGGGCAGTGGTGTTGATAATAGTCCGAGAAAAAACACAATCGATAATTTTAGTCAATAAAATAATAACAACATTTGCAGGAAGAACGGGTGCTATTTGTTCCTTATTGTGCCGCAAATTTAATAAATCTAATTCAAAGAGAAGTCAATCTTCGTTGATATATGTCATCTGTGGAGGCGATATTTATGACTTCTATTCCCTAAGGTAAAGATTACTATCACCATAGCTCAGAAAACGGTAACCGTTTTCCAGTGCATGATTGTAAATCGTTCTCCATTCTCCGCCCAGATAGGCCGAAATCAACAAGATCAAGGTGCTTTGTGGCTGATGAAAATTGGTGATCAATCCGTCAACGATTCTAAAACGATAGCCTGGAGCAATGATAATTTGTGTGGAGGCCGATAAATATTCGGTCTGATGACGGTCGAGTAAACTTACCAGATTTTGTAACGCATCGCTAAAAGGAAGCAGATTTTCTTCTTTCCGATAGGCTTCCCATTGCGAAACTTTTAAGTTTTCAATATCAATTTCCGGATTATTGAATGTCTGAACTCCCAGCCAGTAAAGGCTTTCCAGTGTTCTGACGGAAGTGGTTCCTACGGCAATTTTCTTTCCGGAGTGTTGAATCAGCCGATTTAGAAAATCACGACTGATATACAAATGTTCAGCATGCATTTCGTGTTCGGAGATAGTTTCGCTTTTTACAGGCTGAAAGGTTCCGGCGCCAACATGAAGAGTCAGTTCAGCCAGCTCATGACCGTCGTCTTTCAGATGATCAAAGACTTTCTCAGTAAAATGTAAGCCGGCTGTTGGTGCAGCTACCGAACCTTTGATTTTGGAATAAACGGTTTGATAACGTTCCAAATCGCTTTGTTCGGTTTCCCGGTTCAGGTAAGGCGGAATGGGCAGTGAA
The DNA here is from genome assembly GCA_030684645.1 of Bacteroidota bacterium. Classification (GTDB taxonomy): domain Bacteria; phylum Bacteroidota; class Bacteroidia; order Bacteroidales; family Prolixibacteraceae; genus Aquipluma. Next base: position 4,919 of record JAUXUF010000040.1, read on the forward strand.
CCTGCATGTTCGATAATTCTTGAAAACTCAAAATCCGGATTGTTCCAGCTAAACCTGATCAGGCTTTTATTCTTCTCCGGATCAATTTGTTCAGCACACAATTCTATATTAATCTCATCAATCCGGATGATTTTGATCAGACGCTCACCTTTCCATTTTTTCTGGTTTCCGATCATACATTTCCAAATGCAGGATTTGGTGGTTTGGAAGGAGATCTGGTAATCGGCCGGTTCAAACGGGTCGAGACAAAACAGTTCGATCTTAGCACCGGTTTCTTTCTGAAAATGAAGCCGGGCTCGGATTACTTTGGTATTATTGAAAATCAGCAAACTGTTGTCTGGCAGATATTCTGGCAAATTCCGGAATAGTACGTCTTGAATCTGGCCATTTTTCCATACCAAAAGTTTCGACTGATCGCGTTCGGCCACTGGATATTTGGCGATTTTAGCATCCGGCAATTCGTAGGCATAATCGTTGATCGATATGCCAGTTACCTGTTTGAGTAGTTTATTTGTGTTTTCCATAGACTTATAGCGGCCAAAAATACGGAATCAATGGTTCCAGCCAAAATAACTTTAAAGAATAATTAATTGAAATTACGGTTAAAACGGAATTGTGAATTTGGTCTTGTGTCTAATATCTTGTGTTTGGTATCTTTTGTAGTAGATTTGTGAAAATTTACAGAAAATGATTAAAGCAGGAGATAAAGTCAGGTTTTTAAATGCTATTGGAGGTGGCGTCGTAAAATCGGTGATTAATAAGACCATGGTGAGCGTGGAAGATTATGATGGGTTTGAAACACCAACCCTGATCAGCGAATTGGTTGTAATCGATGATACAGTTTCCATGGATACTGATCGACGGTCGGCCCGGATTAAGGTTGCTGAAAAGAAAGAAGAACCTGTGGCGAAAAAGGAACTACCCAAAGCTGAACCCAAATATGTTTCAGGTAAAGATACTCCTGTTTGTTTTTTGGCATTTGTACCTCAGGATGAGATTAATCCGGTAGAAGGTGAGATGAAGGTTTACCTGGTAAATGACAGCAATAATTTTGTGCTTTACAATTACAGTCACCTGAAAGATAAGATGTACCGGAGCGTCGAATCTGGGAAAATGAACCCAAACAGCAAACGATACCTGGAAAGTTTCAGCCGTTTCGATCTGAATGAGTTACCTTATTTTCAGTTTCAGATGATCTTTTTCAGGGAAGAATCGCCAAAGTTGGAAAGTCCGGTTGTTAAGAGCCTTCACCTGAACCCGGTGAAGTTTTATCGTCAGGGTAGTTATGAAAAAACAAAATATTTCACACAAAATTCCATCATCATTTCCTTGTTGGAGCCTGATATGGAAACTGAAGTTGCCAAACTTACCGAGTCTGAAATGATAAAAATTGTGTTTGAGAAGGAAGAACCCAAAGTTGAGTTGAAACGCAATGTTTCGCCTGATTTGGTTGAGATCGATCTGCATATTCACGAATTGCTCGAAGATACACGAGGAATAACCAATCACGAAATGTTGGAAATTCAAATGGGTCGGTTCCGCAACGAACTTGAAACTGCTATTGCCAATGGTACCCGCCGGATTGTATTTATCCACGGAATTGGAAACGGAACACTCAAACAGGAACTCCGACAGGAACTTACCACCAAATACAAGAAATACTATTTTCAGGATGCCAGCTTTAAGGAATACGGCTATGGGGCAACTATGGTGATTCTGAAAAACGCATAACGGGTTACGGGTTACGGGGGAAAAGGCAACGTGCAACTTGCAACTCGCAACAATTTTGATCACCTTTGCCGCGCAGACCGCTCTATCGCTGCCTTGCCTCCGGGCGGGGGAGAGGAAAGTCCGGGCAACACAGGGCGCCATGCTTCTTAATTGGAAGGCGGGTGAAAGCTTGCAGTAAGGTAACAGAAAATGACCACCCGGTTTTGATGCGTCTCGACCGGGAACGGGTGAAAAGGTGAGGCAAAAGCTCACCGGTGGCGGTGGCAACATTGCCAGCCGTACCTCTGATGGGTTGCAAAGCCAAATATATCATGATTTTCCGGTATGCCGGAATACAGAACGGCCCGTTTTGATTCTTCGGAAGTCGTGAGGGGTAGGCTGCTGGATCGGGTAAGGATTACCCGGGTAGATAAATGATAGAGACCCTGAGACTTCGGCGTGAGCTCAGTCGAACGCTTGTCGAAGGGTACAGAACCCGGCTTACAGGTCTGCGTTTTTATAAAAAACAAAGGCGATCGTTGAAAGATGATCGCCTTATTTTTAAGTTTAAGCACTGGGCCTTATTGAGTTTTCCAGCTTTTTTCTTTTGAAATACTCAACGATTTCCTCTTTTGACATTTTAGAAAGTTTCTCGCTCAATTTCTCTCTTTGTGTACGCATGAATTTTACAGCATCAAACGTTTTCTCAGTTGTTGTCTTCATAAGTCATAAAATCTCTTGGTGAACGTATTTCTAATTCCTTATAACCATTCTTGATGTTGATTGCATTATAACCACGAATTCTCAGGACATTAACAATGTGTTTGAAATTCCAGCTAATCAAATAATCTGCATGGTTAATTGTTGCAAGTGCTATATGCAGGCAGTCTGCAAAACTAGTTTGACCTACAACTCTCTCAGCAATATATTGAGTTGCCAATTCAACTGCTTCATCATTAGTTTCCGTGAATTCTGTGTTTTCAACCTTCAAACTTGTAACAAGTTTTTTTACTCTCTCTGGAGCAGAATTCAGTTCTTCTTGTGTCACAGCAGAGAACAATAGTTTAAATTCTCCATTTTGAAGGCGCTCGAAAAGTGGTCTGGTGAATTCAGAAAATTCCTCATCGAAGAAACCGCCAAAAACTGAAGTATCTATATAAAGTCTCTGTTTCATGGAATAAAGATAATGCAAATCTCTTGAATTTTGTTAGATTTTTGATGTTGGGTCTTTTTAAGCCTGGTACAGAACTCGTCTATTTGCAGTCAGGACCTTATAATACCAGATAAAACAAGGTTAAACGCTTATCGCTGTTTATTCTACATTTATTCCATCCCTTTTTGAAGGACGGAATCCCTATATATTCCTGAATCTGGCTTACAGGTTTGCGTTTTTAATTCAAAAAATAAGGCGATCGTTTTCGGATGATCGCCTTATTTGATTTTAGTGTAGTTTCTCTTTACTTATTTTCTCTGATGGTAGATTAAAATTAACAGGTACAGTGTATGAAACATCAACGTTTTCACCATTTTGCGATCCAGGTTTCCAGTTGGGCATTCCTTCCACCACCCTGATTGCTTCGTTATCTAGCGATGGATCAACACCTCTGACAACTTTGGCTTTTGCGACACTACCAATTTTTGTAACAACAAAATTTACATAAACCTTTCCTTGAATCCCTTTTTCAAGAGCAGCAACAGGATATTTCATTGTGGCAATGATAAAGGCTTTTAATGCTTCCATTCCTCCCGGAAACTCTGGCATTTCTTCCACAACGGTAAATACATCACTTACTTTTTTTGTTTTAATTTCAAGTATTCCGTTTTTCCCTTTTTCTCCGTACTTCTTGGTTGCCGATTCCCCTTTCAAAACACTAATCGATTCAATGTTTTCAGGAGGGATATTATTTGCATTTTGGTTTTTATCAACAACACCATCTATTACAATCAAAGGCTGTTTTCCCGAACCATCTGCATTTCCAAATTTTAATGGAGAATTTGTCTGGACTTTGAAGGTTTGAGACGCTGTAGTTTTATCATCTGTTTTAAGAGTGATTTCAATTACTCCGTATTTTCCTTTTTCTCCGTATTTTTCAATAGATTTTTGATTTTTGAGTACATCAATTTTTTCAATTTTATCCGGATTAATCCCGGTCATTTCAGCTTTAGTCGATTCTTTTCCATCGATAATAACCAGAACATTGTCTGAGATTTCTGAAGTTTTTGATTCTTTTGCGGATACTGAAGCATCATTTCCAACCGGATCAATCCTGACAATCCTGGTCTTCATTGTAATAACCATCTCTTTTTCGAAATCTGGGTTTATTTTTTGGCTGCCAAATCCGACATACGAAATGACAATTGGTGAATCATCGGTTAGTTTGAGTATGAAATTACCGTCATTGTCGGTTATGGTTCCGATTGTTTTGCCTGAAATGACAACTGATGCGCTTTTCAGCGGATTCCCCTTTTCATCGGT
>JAUXUF010000043.1 GCA_030684645.1 Bacteroidota bacterium
AAAGCACGGATTCGCTGGAAACCGGCTATTATTTCGATAGCTCCACAAGCCAGTGCGTATCAGCTGGCGTTCAGTGCAGTACCAGTCCGGGTCAGGCATGTACCTGGACTGATGAGAATAACATTTCTCACAATCTGAGCCGATCCGGCCAGACCATGTGCGGCGCCCCGCTGTACAAACCGTAGAAAAAGGGGGAAGGATGCTCTAACGGGCATCCTTCTTGTTTATCCCTTTGCTTATCCACCGGGTTTCTGTATCACCCTTTAAAAAATAACCAAACCAATCGAGTATCCTGCAAGTCAGGTCAAACTGTGCCTGTTCCTTTTGCAGACTATGCCCTTCCCCTTTATAAAACAGCGCGATAACTTCTTTTTGATTTCTGCGTAGCGCGTTATAGAAAGCCATGCTGTGATCAGCCGTTACATTTTGATCCGCCAGTCCCGTCCACAACAAAACCGGGGCATTCACTTTTTCTGCATGATAGACAGGGTTGTTCTTAAAATACAGGCCCTTATCTTCGGAAAAGGGTTTCCCCATTTTATACATGTTTGCTTCAATCCGCACATAATCGGGGGTATCGAAATTATAATTAAAGGAATTGGCATCCCAGACGATGTCGCTGTGGCCGGAGCCGGAAACAAAGGCCGCAAACCGGCTGGAACGGGTGGCGATATAGTCGGTTTCATACCCTCCGAAGGAGTGCCCGATCAATCCGATACTGTCTCTGTCGATCAACGGATTGTGAGCCAAAGCATCCAGGGCACGGTTTACACAATCCAGGGCATCTAATCCCGGGCCCGCTTTTCCCTGTATTACAATGTCCGGCAAATACACGAAATACCCTTCCTCAAGAAGTAGCCGAATGTTAAAACCCAGGCTCTCGTAATACGAAGGGTACGGGTACCGGTTGGCAAGCTGGTTTTGTTTTTCGTAAATATGTACCACCATGGGGTACTTTTGGGAAGGGTCATAACCCAATGGGTAATATAATATGCCCTCCAAAGGAATCCCGTCGCTGTTGGTATAGGAGATGATCTCCCGTCTTAGAGACAGAATGGCCTTATCCTGCTTGTTACTTTGGTACAGAACGGTTTGCTCTTTACCGAGCTCTTTGTATACCAGCCGTGGCGACAGGTTGTAATCTTCTTCCAGTCCGGAAAAACAGGTAAATGACCGGTTGTGGTTCAGCGCTTGGATGTGTTTGGTCGTTGGCGGTACAATAACTTCCGTTTTCCCGTTGGAACATAAGCTGTAGCCGGTTCGGTTTTCCTTCGGATCATTCAGTTCAATTAACAGGGGCTGCGACAGGTTTACCTGATGTTTGGTAATCCTGCTCCTGGCGGCGGCAATGTCATTCCACTGCCCGTTTATAATATGGGTTTGGTATCCATCGAAAGCGGCGGCCCGGGTGAGCGTTTCAGTAGTTATTTCGTACTGCCACACTGCCCCTTCACCTTCGAACAATACGGCTTTGCTGTCATTCGTGAACCAGGGCGTACCCAGGCCTTTGCGGTCAATGAGCTTTTTGCTTACTGAAGGAAAGTGGTACAGTTGCCATCCACCGCTTTCGGATGACAGTGCGTAATTGCCATCCCCGGACAGGTACAGTTCCGGTTCGATGGTATCCAGCAGTGCATACTGGTTTTCCATC
>JAUXUF010000056.1 GCA_030684645.1 Bacteroidota bacterium
TATGCTTACAATCGTACCCGATGCCGGTTCGAACTTTGAGAAGGAACTTGTAAGTTTCATTAAAAAAGGTGGACAAGTTATTATTTATGGACCGGCCGATCATGCAAGTGAGGAACTTTTGTCGTTACTAAATCTGGAAAACAAGTCACCTCTGAAGGGTGAGTTTAAAATTATCGGAGATTATGTCATTGATGAGTTAAAGAAAACTTATCCGGATAAAATTAGGCATACTTCTCTTTTTTCTGGTGGTGGTATAAGTGCAACAGTCAAAAACAAAAGCGATCATTACACAAGAATTCTTGTTAAACTGACGCAAGCGAAAGATTCACGTGACATTGTCTGGGTAAGGGCAAATCCAGAATGGTCGGGTGGTAAAGTTGCTTATGTTAGGGGAACCAACTCTTCTCATTTCGAAGGGGGCAGATTGCTTAAACCTGATGATCCATCCATGTACTTTACAGGACCAACCTATTTGAGATACATCCTCAAAGAATTTGGTCTTGAATATGCGATAGATAAGAACGATCCTTCCATAAAAAGTCCGGTGTTAAGTATTTCGCGAAGCAATAATGGCTATTTCTTTTCTGGATATGTTCCTAATACAACTGTAAAACAAAGGTTTAAGTTCTCACAAGGAGCTCCGATTATGTTAGGGTATGATTCAGAACTTAAAAATGGCTACACAACCTACCAATTCCCAACTTCATGGAACCGGGAGTGCCGGGTTTTTGTAAAGCAGAATCGTGGCATTGTGTCCTGCAAGGAATTGCATTCGGGTGAGTTGGGGATTTCCAGAAGGTTACAAATTTCAGGTCTGGATAATGCTACGGTTCGGATTTTCCCGGACAAAGGGATTACAGAAGATAAAATTCATTTTTATCTGAATGCTGAATATCCCTGGAAGGAAGGTCAGCAAACGTTTAAAAGGGGTGAAAGAGCATACGGCAATAATTATATAATAAAAGGGGTAACTGGTATCCTGGTTGTATCCTGGTAATCAAATTTAATTTTATTATGAAGAGAAATGTATTATTATGCTTATTTGCTTTATTTGTGATGAGTTCAGTAAAAGGTCAGAACAATAAGGCGTCAGACACTCTTAATTATCTTTCCTCGGTAAAAAAGGAATTGAAATTAAAATATCCTTCTAATCGAACCATTAATCTGATTTTTCATGGGCATTCTGTTCCATCAGGTTACTGGCATAATTCTGAAGTGCACACATTAGATTCATACCCACATATCGTACTTGAGAAATTGAAAGATATATATCCCTATGCAGTAGTGAATGTAATAACTACTTCTATTGGCGGAGAAGATTCAGAACATGGTCAACTTCGTTTTGCAAAGGATGTACTACCTTATAAACCTGATGTAATATTTATTGACTATGCTTTAAATGATTTGGGAATGGGATTAGAAAGATCAAAAATTGCATGGAGTAAAATGATAGAAGAGGCATTGAAAGAAAACATCAAGGTAATTCTTATAACACCATCCCCTGATCAACGGGTTAATATTTTGGAACCGAATAATGAATTGTCATTACATGCTGAGCAGATCAGACAGTTGGCTGCTCAATTTCATGTTGGCTTAGCCGATCCGTTTGTAGCCTTTCAAAAGGTAATGCAGAAAGAAGGCTCTGTCAAGGCATATATGTCTCATGTTAATCATCCCAATAGAAAAGGACACGAGATTATCGCTGACGAAATAATGAAATGGTTTGTTACAAAAGAATAGCAAATTAAAACAATAAGAACCCTTTCCTCTATTAATTCTGTGTCGCAGATTATAATATTCATTTGTAAATGCATTCACAGATTGGTTTATTTCCAGATCCGCTAAAATAATTTGGAACAGGCATCAAAAAAATTAAGATGGAGGGAACGCCATTTTTAGAGTGACACTTGGAACGAGCTTGATATTTTGACAGACCCTTCGAAGCGGCAAAAATAAGGAAAGGAGGGAAGCATGTGACCCAACACGAAATGTGTGCAAAGTGAGTATATGCCTATTACTTAATAATCAACAAATAGGAAAGGCAAATACCCGTTCGCAATGATACCGAAGATTCAAATAGCGGGTTAAAACAATTTGGCCGCAATTGAATAGCATTTGTTCATATTCCGGAATATTTCCGGTTGAAAGATTCAAATTAGATATTTAATTAAAAATCTTTCATCTAAAAACCAAAAATTATGAAATCCAAAATTCTACTCATTACCACAGTATCTGCACTTATGGTTTTAGCGGTTAATGGCGTTTTTGCCCAAACCATGCTCTATCACACAGATTTTTCACCGGCACAGACCACGCTTTCTGTTCCAGTTGTGTACAACGCCTACGCGCTTGAGCATAATATCACGGCTATAAAAGTGTCAACTGGTGTTTCGGGTCCGATCACTCCCGGTAAATTCACGAAATCGGTAATAGGGTTGCGTCCTGGTGTTCCCACGGATGCCTCAACCATCAGTAATCATATGACGGCCGAGATCGTGCAAGTGCCTGGACCAACTGGAAGCACGGTTTACTCGCTCCTCCAAACCCTGAAAATAAATAATGCAGGACCTCCCACATGGGGCAGTTCTCAATCCCCGTTTTTGATTTATTATTTGAGCGAGGCGAATGAATTAGGCGACTTTTATTACACCTATTGGTTAAAGTTCCAATCGGATTTGCACGATCAAATAGGCACAAATACACCATTGGCGGGTGATGTCAGAATGGAAAACAGGTGGAGCCAATGATGGTGGTGGGGACTATAGGATCCGCACCGTCATACAACAAGATAATAACGGGGTATTTACTTGGAATACTTCAGGTGACAACAACGCAAACGGAGGCTACGGATCATTAAACCCATGGGGGCCGGTAGTTTCTAATGTGCCTGTCCCCGTTGGAGAATGGTTCAAATATGAAGTATTCACACACCGGTCAGCAGGCAGCGATGGACGTTACTGGACACCCGATAATGGTGTAAATAATTCTACCGGTGTGTACAATGCACCTACTGTTAAAAGTGGAATTTATGAAAGCAGGAGCTTTGTGAGATTACAGGATCTTTCCCTTTCATATAGATTTGGCCCCAGCATACTAAAGATATTGAAAATGGAGGGATGTCAGTTCTATTTAGCCGGTAAAAATTTATACACCTGGACCAATTGGTCTGGTTGGGATCCGGAAACAGGGATCAGTAATTCACCTCTAATGAGAAACATTACTGTAGGTTTTAGGCTTACTCTTTAAATTGATTTATTAAAATTTACAGTTGAATAATTATGAAACTTAAAATGAAAAAGATGAAAAAATATTTCTATTTATTTAGCAAAAAATATTTATTGCTTGCAATTATTCCCCTTTTGATGATTTCCTCCTGTTCAGAGGAAGTGCTCAAAGAGACTCCTCTGGATTTTCTTGCACCTGAGAATGCCTATACAACTGTTGCTGGAATAAATCAGGGAATAAACGGATTACATTTGACAGTGCGTGAACGCTATGTTCCTGGAAATTTTCTTCTGTCATCTATATGGAGAGGTTTGGGAACTGACTTAGCCTATTTCGGTGAAGATCCGAATAGTACCCGCTATTTGTGTAACTATGTTAATTATTTAAAACCACAGGCAATCGAGGTTGAAACTGATTGGATTTTTTGTTACAAAATTATTCAGAGAGCGAATGTACTTATTGACAAAATAAGTACTTCAGATGCAAGCATTTGGTCGAGTGAAGCTCAAAAAAATGTACCTCTGGCTGAAGCGATGTTTTTCAGGGCTTTCGCCTACCGTACACTGGTTTCATATTTTGGTGATGTACCCCTTGTTGCGGAAGTTATAAAAACTGTAAAAACTGATTTTGTAAGAGCTCCTAAAGCAGATATTTATAAGCTCATGGAAGAGGACTTAACTTTTGCTGCAGCAAACTTACCTGAACCAGGTAAAGAGGAGGCTCCAGGCAGGATAACCCAGGGAGCTGCGTGGCACATGCTTAGTGAGTTATATCTTACTGAGACTAAATACCAGTTAGCTGTGGAGGCAGCTTCAAAAGTAATTGATGGATATCACTATGCACTGATGACAACCCGTTTCGGAACAAAACTTGGACATGATGTATTTGGATCAGGAGATGTATATTTGGATCTCTTTGGATATGGGAATCAAAACCTGGCAGAAAATACTGAAGCTATTTGGGTAATACAAAATGAGCCATTTATTTTGGGAGGAGGTAGCGGGTTTTTGGAGGGTTATTTTGGACCATCATATTTCAGAATGGGAAATACTCCTGATGGGAAGAAAGCATTTATTGGTGAATTTGTTAATGGAGCCTATACGGGATATTCTGACACTTTAGGCCGTCCGACGGCAACGATGCGTCCTACCAATTATGCTGCTTATAATATTTGGCATAGCGATTGGAAAAATGACATCCGTAATGCCAAACACAATATTAAGCGAGATTTTTATTACAACAATCCAGCATCTATATATGATAAGCAAAAGATTGATTTCAGTCTTTATGCCCTAGGAACAAGGGATGCTATGAGGGACACAAATCAGTATATTTTTCCATACTTTTTGAAGTTTGCAGATCCTCTTAATCATTTTACTGACCCTGCAAGATCTGGTGGCGGAAGAAATCATAAAGATGTCTATGCTATACGTCTTGCCGAAACATTGTTGCTACGAGCTGAAGCTTATCTTGGTCTGAATAATAAAACTGCGGCAGCAGCAGATATTAATAAAATCAGGAACAGAGCCAATGCAACTCCGGTTATACCTGATGA
>JAUXUF010000058.1 GCA_030684645.1 Bacteroidota bacterium
GCCGATCAGTTGGCGATCTGGCGTGCCGAAGCGGACGGGCTGGATGGAGGTCACGGCCAAGTGCTTTCCCGAATCACTTCCTGCGCCCAAACACGCCCATGACCCGCGAGAGCAATCCCGAAGGATGGGCGTCCTGGGTCAAGGGCGGGTCTGCGCTGGGGACGGTTGAGCCGCCGGGCGGCGTCGCACTCAGTTGCAGCAGCGAATCGTTCACGTACCTGCGCGGGTCGACCTTGAGACCGAACGAGCGCTCGGCCTCGATCACCGCGCGCATGACCAGCAGGGAGTTGCCACCCAGGTCGAAGAAGTTGTCGGTGTCCCGGATCTGGGCGGGATCCTGGCCCAGCAGGTCGGCCCAGAGTCGAAGCAACCTGGCCTTGCGTTCGTCACCGGCCGACAGGCTCCTGAGCGTTTCGGTGACGAAGCGCCGTGGATCGATGGACACCCCCAGTTCCTTGTGCGCGATCACCACGGCCTGCATCACCAGGAGCGAACTGCCGCCGATGTCGAAGAAGTTGTCCTGCGCGCTGATCTGACCTGCCTCGATGCCGAGGAGCCTGGCCCAGATCGCCGCCATGTGCTCTTCGGTGGCGTTCAGCGTGCTGGCGCTGGCACGGGTTGTTCGCGTATCGGGCCGCGGGTCACCAGGTTGCTCGCGCCTGGCCTGCGTCCAGCGGCCGAACTGTGTGGTGTCGTCTCCGGGGGCCGCCAGCAAGGCGGCCACGGTGTCGGACGGCGAGCGCACGGCACGGCGCAGCAGGGCGACCAGGCGTTCCCGAAAGACGCGGGCGGTGCTCGCGTCGAACAGGTCGGCGTTGAAGTTGAAGGCGCCTTCAAGCCCGCTGGGCACTTCCATCAACCACAGGCTGAAGTCTTCGGTGGCACCCTTCTGCATCACGAGCACCGACTGGTGTTCGAGAGGCCCCCAATGCCGCTCGCGCCCGCGCGCATCCTGGAACGAAAAGAGGCTCTGGTACAGACCGGCCTTGTTGGCATGCGCGGCGATTTCCGGCTCCAGCGCCAGGCGTTCGAAAGGCACTTCCTGGTGGGCAAACGAGTCGAGCAACTCGCGCTTGACTGCGCCGACCCAGGCCTTCAGGGACAGCTCCGTGTCCAAGACCATCGGCGTGGGGAGCAGGTTGTTGAAGAAGCCCATCACGGGCTCGACCTCGCTGACCGCACGGCCTCGAACCGGTATGCCCAGCACCAGCGATCGG
>JAUXUF010000063.1 GCA_030684645.1 Bacteroidota bacterium
AAACCGTGTTATCCTCGAAGGAGCTGTGAATCGTCCGGGAGTTTATGAGCTTAGTTCTGGCCTGAGTCTTTCACAACTTCTGAAGAAAGCCGACGGATTGAAACCTGAAGCCTATTTAGAACGCGCTTATATTAAACGTACCCTGCCAAATCTGGAAAAAGAGTTTATATCATTTGATCCTAAAACCATTATTAATGGCAAATCAGATATTCCCCTGCTAAGGGAAGACTCTGTTATGATTCAGAACCGTTCTGAATTTATTACCGACCAGTATATCACCATCAATGGAAATGTTAAAAATCCGGGCAACTTTATTTACCGGAAAGGCCTGAAACTCACCGATGTAATCGCAATGTCTGGTGGTTTAAATGAGCAGGCCGCCGGACATAATATTGAAATTTCAAGGATTATAAAAAATAAGTCCGACAGTGTTGCCAACCAATTAGTGGAAACCTTTACTATCAATCTGGATAATGCAGGACAAAGCTCTCAGGATATCGAACTCCAGCCACTCGATTATATCAATGTACCAAGGCTTGTTAATTTCAGACCACTGGGCAATATCTATGTGAATGGAGAAGTATTATTCCCTGGTGAATATGCAGTCCAGAAAAGAGATGAGACCGCTCTCGACTTTATTCAAAGAGCAGGAGGCCTCAGCCCTTACGGATCTTTGGAAAGTGCCCAGATTTACCGGAACAGAATCAGGGTTGACCTCGACCTTACCCAAAGTACAATAGATCCCATAACAAGAAAAAGCATGATTCTGCTTCCCGGTGACAGTATTTACATTCCGAGAATAATTTCTTTTGTACAAGTCTCGGGTGCAGTAAGTAACCCTCAATATGTCAGTTTTCAGGGCCGAAGATTTAAGTATTATATCAATTCTGCCGGAGGTGTTCTTGAAGATGCACGTATTAAAGGTGCCTATGTACAATATCCAAATGGCTTGAATAAACCCGTGCGCAACTTCCTCATGTTCAGGAGCTACCCTTCGGTAAAGCCGGGGAGCACCATTACGGTTCCAAAAAAGAATCCTGACAGCAGGTTAAGGTTAGGATTTGCAGAAATTTCTGGAATAACTTCTGCCATAACAGCGCTCATTGGCCTGATTGCAATTTTGTACAAATAATATGAAGCAGGATAATTATCCCTACGAGCAGGAATTCTCGTTCAGACAGACCATTGAAGGCCAATGGGAAAACGTCATTTATTTGTGGAATAAAAAAGGGAAGCTCATTGTTTTTGGTATCGTTGGAGCAATCTTTGGAATAGCTTATGCATGGCTAAAGCCAATAACTTATACCTCAAGATTGTCTTTTGTGGTAGAAGAATCTAAGGCAGGTGGAGGCTCTATCCTTTCGGGACTTGCAGGCCAATTGGGATTTGATCTGGGAGGCTTATCCGGCACCGGCGGAGTGCTGGCAGGCGATAATGTCCAGCAATTATTGCGCAGTCAGAAAATGATTAAAAATACTCTCCTAACCCCATTTGGTGATTCAAACACAGTTACAATTGCGGATGAGTACGCAAAAACCTCAAAATTGAGTGAAACCTGGGGCAAAAAGTATAATGATGGAAAGCCGGTCCGTTTCCCGGTAGATTCCGGTAACTATACCCGTCTGCAGGATAGTTTATTACAGATAATTATCAAACGGATAAGTGATAAGGAACTGGCAGTCGGAAAGCCGGATAAAAAATTAAGCTTTTTCGAAGCTACAGTTACCATGCACAATGAAGCATTGGCACAAGCTTTCACTATCAGGCTAATTGACCAGGCAACCCGCTTTTACATTGATACCAAGACCAAAAGACAGCGAAATAATGTAAACAGGCTGCAGGCGAGGGCCGATAGTATCGGATTGCTTCTGAATCGTAAAACTTATTCAGCATCAGAAGCAAACGGCGTCATGCTTGATGTAAACCCTGCATATCCTACTGCAAATGTTGGGCTTGAATTAAAACAAAGAGATAAACTGGTGCTACAAACAATTTATGCTGAGATTGTAAAAAATCTGGAGATCAGCAGAACCATGCTGCTTCAGGAAACTCCTACTTTCCAGGTTGTTGATGAACCTGAATTGCCTCTAAAAAAGAACCGGACAGGTTATCTGATTTCTATAATTTATGGCGGACTGATTGCAGGAATTGCCGGAGCATTTTATCTGCTGTTGAGCAGGAAGACAGTTGGAAATTGAGAATTGAGGGTGGAAAATTGAGAATTACGAATAAATAGCCAGGACATTGAGTATCCTGTTTAAAGTGAAGGTAGAATCCCATTTGCTAATTCCCACCATCGACAAAAAGACAAATCATCCAATCGACAAATTCTCCATCATTTGCTAATTTCCAAATTTTCTCATTTGCTAATTACATTCATTTGCTAATTCTTATTTCCACTTCCCTCTAAAAAACATCCTCAAC
>JAUXUF010000073.1 GCA_030684645.1 Bacteroidota bacterium
AAAAAAACTTGACACGAAGAAGAACTGTGATTGGATTTTTTATCCCGTCAGGGATTCAAGGTCGGTAAAAATCATTAATAGGGCAAGGTTTCGTCCCGTACGGGACGAAAGAATCATATTCCCCCATTCTCTTTACCGACCGATTGTGCCTAACGGCACAGTTTTGCCCTAAGAACAATATCCTGAACCTTTCATTAAGGGAATTTTGTCGTACCCCTAACCAATTGCAGGCCTGAAAATCAATAAAAATTACAGGAAATAAAAAATCATGAGCTATGCAGAGTATAGAAAACGTTTTATTTTTTGTGTCGGGGTTTTTTCGAATGGATGGGACTGCCATACGATTCGCTGAATTTGCGAAAATTTGTTCAACTCAATATTCACCTTGTTTTGAATTTCCTTCAGAATTTCATCGGCTTTATCGTTTAAAAACGAAACAGTTTCTGTTTTGATATCCTGATATTTCTTTTCGAGTTCCTCCATATTCAGATGGACCATGGCAACCAACCTTCCTTTTTGTTGCACAACCAACGATTCAAGAACGTATTCCATCCGATTGATTACTGATTCAATTTCTTCAGGATATATATTTTCACCGCTTGAACCAATAATCATATTTTTTATTCGTCCCTTGATATAAAGGTTCCCATCGTTGTCGAAAAATCCCAGGTCACCGGTTTTCAACCAACCATCTTCGGTAAATGTGGCTTTTGTAATTTCAGGTTCCTTGTAATAGCCAAGCATCACATTTTCACCTTTGGCCTGAATTTCTCCCTGTCCGGTTATCGAATCAGGATCAGCTATTCTAAGCTGAACACCTGCCATCGGAGTACCGGTTGACCGAAGCCTGGCTTTACCCACTGGGGCGCCTGCCAGTAAAGGCGATGATTCGGTCATTCCATAACCAATGGCAAGCGGAAAACCTCCTTCCATCAGGAATCGTTCGACATTGTCATCCAGTTTTGCTCCGCCAACTCCAAAAAATTTCAGTTTTCCACCAAATGATTCATAGAGCTTTTTCCCGGCAACTTTATGCAAAAGTTTTCTGAATACCGGAATTTTGTATAAAACACGGGTAATCAGCTTACTGTTTATTTCGGGCAGTATTTTAGATTTATATATTTTTTCAACGATCAGAGGTACAACCAGCATCATGGTTGGTCTGGCTTGTTTTAAGGCTGCCAACAAAACAGATGCCACCGGAGGCTTCTTCAGATAATTTACAGTAGCTCCGTATTTGACCGGAAAAATGAGTCCCAAAGTATTTTCGTAGGTGTGCGAAAGCGGTAAGACAGAAAGGAACCGGTCGCCGGGACCAATATTTTGTATGATCCAGCTTTGTTGAGCTGTCCAGACAATATTTTTATGAGTCAGCATTACCCCTTTTGATTTTCCGGTTGTTCCGGAGGTGTAAATAATGGTAGCCAGATCTTTTTCTTCCACTTTCTCATATTCAAAAAGATTCTCATCCATTTTATTTAAGGTTGAATCAGTGGTTTCGGAGGAGATGGTAAAATTTTCAATGGATATTAAAGTCTGGTCATTTTCCAATTCAAGTTTTGAACGCAACGTTTCTGAAAAGTAGATGACCGAAACCTCAGCATGTTGAAGAATGTTTTTAATTTCGTTGGGATGAAAATCCGGAAGTATAGGTATAACAACAGCTCCAATAACACTGGATGCAAAAAATGCGATACCCCATTGTGGCATATTCAGGCTGATAATGGCAACCTTATCCCCCTTTTTTACACCAATTGATTTTAATTGTAAGGCTGCCTTCTTTACCTCGGATTCGAGTTGTGAATAAGACCGGTTTTCTTCGCCTGCAAAAACAAGCGACTGATCTTGTGCGAAATCTCTAAAACTTGCCTGCAACATTGCTGGAATCGTCAATACTTCTAATTTTTCCATAATTCAGAATTTAAAATTGACAGCCGAATAAATACTTTGAACTGGCAAAAATATATAAATGTTCTGTTTAGCTTTTAAACTTCAGCTTATATTTGGGGTTTTTGCCCATAAATACCCCAGAAACTGGAATTCCTTCGAATTGTGGAATTGTTACGTCGGAGTTTTATCGCTTTTCGTGAATTTAGGCATGACAATAAGCCTGGATCGGATTTCTAAAATACATCGGTTGAAGGTATTTGCCAGACAATCCGATTGGTTTAGAAATGTAAAATAAATTTTGGGAAATATTCTGAAAGGGTCTGTAAATAGTATAAATTTGAAGTTAAATGGACAAGCTAAAAATCATACAGCTTACTGAGCGTTTTATCGATTCTGAATTTCGTTCGGAGGGGAGCGGACACGATTGGTTTCATGTCGATCGGGTACGAAAAATGGCTCTTCGCCTTGGACGCAAGGAAGGTTGTGATTTATTTGTTACTGAAATGGCCGCCTTGCTTCATGATCTGGATGACTGGAAATTGACCGGGTCTGAATTCCATTGTCCTTCAAGAGCGGGAAAATGGCTGAATGATATGGGAGCCGATGCAGACATTGCAGCTCATATTCTCCGGATCATTGAGGATGTATCCTATTTAGGAGCTGGCGCCGAAACACCAGTCAGATCGGTAGAGGCAGCGGTTGTTCAGGATGCCGACCGGTTGGATGCGATTGGTGCAATCGGGATAGCCCGGACTTTCGCTTACGGTGGCCATAAACACCGGTTGATTTATGACCCGGATGTTCCACCAGTTATGCATCACGATTTTCAGGAATATAAAAAGAGTACAGCTCCCACAATAAACCATTTTTATGAAAAATTGTTGTTGCTTAAAGACCGAATGAATACCCAAACTGCACGAATCATGGCCGGACAAAGACATCAGTTTATGGATGATTATCTGACCCAATTTTTTGAAGAATGGGAGGCAACCCGATGATTAAAAAAACAACTTCTAATATTCCGATTATGAAAATTGAACACATTGCCATTTGGACCCGTGATCTGGAAGGTATGCGAAACTTCTATACGCATTATTTCAATGCAATGTCTGGTTCATGTTATTTCAATCATTCGAAAGAGTTCAGATCTTACTTTCTTTCATTCGAAGGCGATTGCAGGCTTGAACTGATGGAAATGCCAACCGTGTCCAATAATAAGAACGATCACCGTAAACACATTATGGGAATTGCCCACCTGGCCTTTAAAGTGGGTGCCCGCGAACGGGTTGACCAAATCACAGAGATGTTGCGTCAAGATGGGTTTGAAATTATTAGTCCTGGACGCATGACCGGTGATGGATATTATGAAAGTTCAGTATTTGATCCGGAAAAAAACAGGATAGAAATTATGGCTTAAAAAAGAGATTACAAATTTCAAGTTCCAAACTCCAGGAAAACAGGAACTGATTCAGCAGTTTCGGTTATTTCTTACCGATATAGTTTTCGGCGGCGTATTCCAGCTGCTGATACCATTCTTCGCCGTATTTGCGGATCAGGGGCTCTTTCAGGAACACATAAAGAGATAGGTTCTCGCTTTTTCCACATTCGCGTCCGGGTTTGCAAATGTCAATCTTCTGGTAGTTTACTGCATCGAACCGTTTGTATCCGGTAATGCGAATGGGGAACAGATGACAGGATACCGGTTTCCGAAAACCAATTTTACCATCCAGGAATGCCTTTTCGATGCCGCACTTTAGAATCCCTTTTTCTTCGAAAGTATAGGAACATTGTCTGTTGTTTACCAGCGGAGTCACCAAATCACCATCCAGATCAACCACCGCAAATCCTTGTTTTCGGATTTCGTCCTGATGGTTTTCAGGAATATAGGATTTAATTTCAGGATATCCTTCCTGAATGGCCTTTACTTCTTCATGAGTAACAGGCGCGCCCGAGTCGCCTTCAACACAACAAGCTCCTTTGCATTTCAACAGATCACAAAGAAATTTTTTCTCTAGTATATCCAAACTAACAATGGCACGTCCGATCTCGAGCATA
>JAUXUF010000086.1 GCA_030684645.1 Bacteroidota bacterium
GCTCCGGATTTTTTACCTCTTTTTTCAATTCCAGGGGGGTCAGCATCTGCCGGACTGTCATGCAAAACACGCACGAAAATCCGAAAAAATACTGTTAAATCACCGGGGTACTAGGGGGTCAGCATGATCCGGAATATCCAACCACTAAGTTTAGTGCACAAAAACTTAGGCCGGTTCCGAAAAGCCTATAAAACAGAGTAGAAAAAAAATTTCTGAAAAGGAAGAAATAATGGTTGTCGGTCAAATTGCTAATTCTACGGAATTTTAGAAATGTTACATTTTTGTATGTTACAAATTAGTATGATATATTTGTATTAAAACTTGAACAAATGGAAAATACACCTTTTGTATTTGGCAAACTTGCTACTCAAATTGATTTTACTGATCGTGAAAAAGAGACATCACAAGTTGTTTCCAATTTCAAAGCCTTGGTCAATACCATCATTTTATCGCCACGAAGATGGGGCAAAACATCACTGGTTAAAAGGGTTTCTGAAATACTTGGTAACGAAGAGCCTGACTTGAAAATCTGCCACATCGATTTATTTAATGTCCGCAAAGAAGAGGACTTCTATATTGCTTTGGCAACTGAAATAATAAAGGCCACTTCGACCAAATGGGAGGAACGGGCACAAAATGCTAAAGAATTTTTAACCCGACTATTACCACGAATTTCATTTTCACCAGAGGATCAAAGTGAAATTTCGTTTGGAATAGGTTGGGAAGAACTAAAGAAAAACCCTGACGAGATTCTAAATCTGGCCGAAACGATTGCCGTTGAAAGAGGATTAAAAATTGTTGTTTGTATTGACGAGTTTCAGGGAATTAGTGAATTTGAAGACCCGCTGGCATTTCAGAGGAAATTGCGCTCGCACTGGCAACGGCACACCCACGTTTCCTATTGCCTCTACGGAAGTAAAAGACACATGTTACTGGAAGTATTTTCCAATCCATCCATGCCTTTTTACAAATTTGGTGATTTGATATTTTTAGAAAAAATTTCCACTGAAAATTGGGTTGAATTTATTAGTAGAAGATTTTCAGAAACTGGCAAAAAAATTCGGGAAGAAGAATCAATCATAATTGCTCAACTAGCTGAAAACCATTCCTATTACGTTCAGCAACTGGCACAACAAAGCTGGCTTCGGACAGATTCAATTTGTTCGGCTGCTATTGTTAACAAAGCACATCGTGGTTTGATTGATCAGTTAAGTCTCTTATTTATTAACATCACTGAGTCGTTATCAACAACACAGCTAAATCTGCTAAAGGCCATTCTTTCAGGCGAAAAGCAATTAAGTTCACAAAGTATTCTTCAAAAGTATAATTTGGGAACATCGGGAAATATTCTCCGGCTTAAACAATCCCTGCTGACCCGTGAAATCATTGATATTACAGCCGATCAAATTGACTTACAGGATCCTATCTACAAATATTGGTTAAAATTGGAATACTTCAGAATATGATCGAGTATTAAGAAAGAAATCACCTACTCCTTAACCGAGCTTCCCCTGACGATCAAATCGGCATTTAATATTTTTACTTCAGGAATGTATTCGGTTTCGGCCGATAGAATCCGGTGGAAAAGCATTTCGGCAGCGGTAGTTCCCATTTCGTATCCATGCTGATCGACTGAGGTAAGATGAGGATCTGTAATTCCGGAGAAACGGCCATCGCTGAACCCTACGATTGAAATATCTTCAGGTATCCGATAGCCTTTTTTCTGAATGGTTTGCATGGCGCCAATTGCCGTCAGGTCGTTTACCGCAAAAATACCATCCGGAACAATTCCGGCGTCAAGCATTTCAATGACGGCATTACGGGCTTTTTCAAAAGTATCGGCTTCCACAATCAGTCGGTTGTCAACAGGCAATCCTGCTTCTGTAAGGGCATTCATATAACCTTGAAGCCGGTCTCGTCCAATAAGCAGAATTTGCGGTCCCGCAAAATGAGCGATACGTTTTCTTCCGGTTTCTATCAGATGACGGGTAGCCATGTACGAAGCTTCCAAGTCGTTAATGATTACCTGATCAGCAAGAATATCAGGAGCAATCCGGTCAAAAAACACCAGTGGTATTCCTCCTTCCTGAAAATTGATCAGGTGATCGAATGAACGAGTTTCTTTGGAGATGGACACCAAAATTCCATCAACGCGGTGCGAAAGCAGTGTGCGCGCATTGGCTACTTCGCGTACATAACTTTCGTTCGACTGACAGATAATAACTGTAAAACCTTTTTGTGATGCTACATCTTCGACACCGCTGATCACTGAGGAAAAAAAATAGTGTACGATTTCAGGAATCATCACTCCGATGGTGTTGGTCCGACTGTTTTTGAGGCTTAGGGCAACGGCGTTAGGCTGATATTTCAACTTGTTCGCCAGTTCATTTACAGCCTTTTTAGTATCAGAATTGATATCCGGATGGTCCTTTAATGCTCTTGAAACAGTTGAAGGTGAAATACCTAAGATTCGGGCAATATCTTTTATCGTAATCTGACTGCTTCGCATAAAATCATTGGTTATTGTTCACAATTCGTCGAATCATTCAATAAAGATATGATTTTATTTTTCACGCCCGACAAATTGAAAAATATTGAGCAAAAACTCAAAAAAATATACCCACCAGTGACTACCTGTTTTATAACACCTCGAATGCAAACGTCACCGCAAACGATTGCAGAAAAAGGATTATAACATTTTTTAACTAATTCTTAACTGTTTCTATACTTTGGTCACGGAATTAATTTTATAGAAGTAATAAACGGAAAACACTTATCAGAATTAACAAAATTTGTATGAATGAATCTAAAATTGAGTATTTGAACCAATAATTTTTAAAACATGAGGATTATTCGCAAAAACCTAAATGTATTAATATTGATTCTGTCGCTTTTGCTTGGAAATTTCGCAATGGCCCAACAGTCAGTATTAACTGGTAAGGTGACCGATAGTGCATCGGGAGAATCTTTACCGGGTGTTTCTATCGTAGTTAAAGGAACTACGAATGGAACCATCTCGAATCTAGATGGTGGTTTTACCCTTTCAGTAAATAAGGGTGATGTCATTCAGTTTTCATTTGTCGGTTATAAAAAACTGGAAATTGTTGCTCAAGGACAAAAAAGCCTTACAGTTGCACTTGTTACTGACAATGAAGAATTGGGTGAAGTAGTTGTGATCGGTTACGGAACGGTTAAAAAATCGGATGCTACAGGCGCTGTGAGTACGGTAAGCTCCAAAGATTTTAACAAAGGTGGAATTACTTCACCCCAGGACCTGATTATCGGTAAAAGTGCAGGTACCGTGATTACCACCAATGGTGGCGCTCCCGGAAGTGGCGCTACCATTCGCATCAGAGGAGGTTCCTCCATGTCGGCCAGTAATGATCCGTTGATTGTTATCGATGGTTTTCCTGTAAGTAACTCGGGAATTTCGGGATTGGCAAATCCATTATCAACGATCAATCCAAATGATATCGAGACTTTTACTGTTTTAAAGGATGCTTCGGCTACCGCGATCTACGGATCGAGAGCTTCGAACGGGGTTATTCTGATAACTACCAAAAAAGGATCTGTCGGAAAACCCACAGAAATCAGTTATAATGGTACCATGTCATTAAATACCATTCCTGCGTACATGGATGTTATGTCGGGCGATGAGTTCCGTTCACTGGCTTATGATCTGGCTTCAAAAAGTGCCGTTGGACTGAGCATGAACAGCTTGGGACGTCTGGGTACAGAAAATACCAACTGGCAAAAAGAGATTTATCAAACTGCCTTTTTGCACGATCACAATATCAGCATCAGCGGTGGAATTAAAAACATGCCTTACCGCGCTTCTCTTGGTTACACCAATCAGGATGGAATTCTGAAAACGACCAATATGGAACGCTCTACTTTGACAATCGGACTTGATCCTACTTTTTTTGATAAACACCTGAAAGTTAGTGTCAACCTTAAAGGGAGTTACACCAAACAAAATTTCGGTGATCAGGGAGCTGTAGGTTCTGCTGTATTTTTTGACCCAACTCATCCTGTAATGAACGGGAATACCAAATTCGGAGGATATTATACCTGGGTAAACCTTTCGGATGTTTTAGCTGATGGGTCAATGGATCCAAACGGCAGCCCGAACCCAATTGGCGTAGCCAACCCGGTAGCGCTGCTTAATCAGACTGATAACAAATCCACTGTTCAGCGTAGTTTGGGAAATGTTCAATTCGACTATAAATTTCATTTTCTTCCTGAATTGAGGGCAAATTTGAATTTGGGTTATGACTATTTCACAACAAAAGGACACAACTATGCTCCTAATGAAGCTGCATTTACCTACAGAAGTGGAATTGGCCGCCAAAATGATTATAAACAAGCTGGCAAAACTCAACTTTTAGATTTCTACCTGAATTATGTAAAAGAACTTAAATCAATTAACAGTAAGGTAGATGTAACCGGAGGTTATTCCTGGCAACATTTCTATAAAGATGGATCATCATTTAACCGCAATGGTGATGGAACACAAATATCTGACAATTCAACATTCATCAGCGAGAACTATTTGGTTTCCTTCTTCGGACGTTTAAATTACACCCTTCTGGACCGTTATTTATTAACTGTTACCCTTCGTGATGACGGATCTTCCCGCTTTGCCAAAGCTAACCGTTGGGGACTTTTTCCTGCAGCAGCATTGGCCTGGAAAATCAAAGATGAATCGTTCCTGAAAAATGTTTCAGCAGTTTCAGATCTGAAATTAAGGTTGGGCTGGGGTATCACAGGCCAGCAGGATATTGGTAATGATTATCCATATTTACCTGTTTACCGTACAAGTACAGCAACAGCTCAGTATCAGTTTGGAAATACCTTCTACAACACCTTGCGACCTAATCCTTACGATGCAAACATTAAATGTGAGCAGACCGCCACTTATAATATCGGATTAGACTTTGGCTTTATGAAAAACCGGATTACCGGTACAATTGATGCTTACCAGCGCGACACCAAAGATTTATTGAATTTTATCCCGATTGCTGCCGGAAGTAACTTTTCAAACTTCCTGACTACCAATGTTGGAAATCTCGTAAACAAAGGGATCGAACTTTCATTAAACGCGCAAATTGTATCAAAAAAAGATATGAGCTGGAGCGTTGGTTTTAATGCAGC
The DNA here is from genome assembly GCA_030684645.1 of Bacteroidota bacterium. Taxonomy (GTDB): domain Bacteria; phylum Bacteroidota; class Bacteroidia; order Bacteroidales; family Prolixibacteraceae; genus Aquipluma. The sequence continues at coordinate 5,155 of JAUXUF010000086.1, forward strand.
ATACAATGAAAATAAAATCACCAAACTGACAAAAACTGATGACCCCAATTATACGGGTGTTGATGTCGGTGGTATCGGCGGCGGTGTTGGAAACTTTATTCAAAACCAACGTGTCGGATTCCCTGTCAATTCATTTTTCGTATTCCAACAGGTTTATGGTTCGAATGGTATGCCAATCGAAGGACTCTATGTTGACCGTACAGGTCTTGGAGGAACAATAACAAGTAATAACCTGAATAAATACCATTACAAAAAACCTGCTCCGGATTATACATTGGGAATTAATTCACGGTTTGCTTATAAACAAGTTGACTTCTCATTTTCAGGAAGGGCAAACATTGGAAACTATGTTTACAATAATGTCGCCTCAGGTGCACTGTACACAACTGTTTATAATCAATCAGGATTTTATAACAATCTCCCAAAACAGGTTAACAACGCTATGTTTACGAACACTCAGTATTTCTCTGATTTCTACATTGAGAATGCTTCCTTCTTTAAAATGGATAACATGAGCGCCGGATACAATTTCGATCAGTTTAAAATCAAAGCACGGTTGAGCTTTACTGTACAAAATGCCTTTACCATTACCAAATACAAAGGACTTGATCCTGAAGTAAACGGTGGTATTGATAATAATTTTTATCCTCGTCCGAGAGTCTTTGTACTTGGCGTAAATCTTACTTTCTAACTTTTATTAAGAATACGACATGAAAAACAAAAATATTAAATCATTAGCTGTTGTCTTTCTCGCACTGATGTTTACTTCTTGCGTAAAAGACCTGGATGTTACACCAAAAGATCCAAATATTGTAACTTCCCTTACCGTTTATAATACTCCGGGAGCTTACAAAGAAGGATTGGCAAAACTATATGCAACTTTTTCTGTAAGCGGACAGCAAGGTCCTTCCGGACAACCTGATATCGCAGGGATTGATGAAGGTTTCGGAAATTATCTTCGTCAGTACTGGAATTTACAGGAATTATCGACCGACGAAGCCGTCATTGCCTGGAACGATGCCTCAATCAAAGACTTCCATTGGCAAACCTGGGCTCCAAACGATGTGTTCATTGCCGCTTTATATTCGCGAATCATGTACACCGTGGCGCTCAGCAACGAATTTATCCGGGCAACTGCCGGTAATACCGATCCGGATATTATGAAATATCATGCTGAAGCACGGTTTGTTCGTGCACTTGCTTATGCACATGCCATCGATTTATATGGTAATCCGCCGTTTGTTACCGAAGCCGATTCTCCCGGAGCATTTTTTCCGAAACAAACCACACGCGCCGCATTATTTACCTATCTCGAAACTGAGCTAAAGGCAATTGAAAATGATTTGGGCGCACCACGGTTTGAATATGGAAGAGCTGATCAGGCTGCTGCCTGGACTCTTTTAGCCAAGCTTTATCTGAATGCAAAAGTATATATCGGGGTAGATAAGAATACCGAATGTATTGCTTATTGCAACAAAGTATTAGCTGCAGGTTATACTTTAACTGCCAAATACGCCAATAATTTCACTGCTGACAATAACCTCAGCACTGAAATGATTTTACCGATTACGGCTGATGGCCAGCATACCCAGACTTATGGCGGGATGGTTTATTTGATTCATGCACAAATTGGAGGTACTATGGATCCTGCCAAATTCGGTGTTGGTGGTGGCTGGGGCGGTCTCCGTACCACCAAAGCTTTGGTTGGTAAATTTGCTGATACAAGCGGAGCAACAGATAAACGCGCCATGTTCTGGACCGATAAACAAAAACTTGAAATTAATGATATCGGCCAGTTTACCGACGGATGGGCAATTACAAAATTCAGTAATCTGACTTCAACAGGAGCGCCTGCCCCTCATGCTCATCCCGACTTTGTGGATACAGACTACCCTGTATTCCGACTTGCCGATGTAAATCTGATGTATGCCGAAGCAGTTCTCAGAGGCGGAACCGGCGGCAGCGCTGCAACAGCTTTAGGTTTAGTAAATGCAAACCGTCAAAGAGCTTATGGAAATACCAGCGGAAATATTACATCCGGACAGTTGACGCTGGATTTTATTTTGGATGAACGCTCACGCGAACTATACTGGGAAGGACACCGCAGAACCGACCTTATCCGGTTTGGTAAATTTACAGGTAGCGCCTATTTGTGGCCCTGGAAAGGAAAAGTAGCTGCAGGAGCTGCAACTCCAAGCTTCCGCGACTTGTATCCAATCCCTTCAAACGACATGGGGGCAAATCCAACATTACAACAAAATCCTGGTTATTAATCCTTAAAACTATAGAGCAATGTATAAAAAAATATATCTATATCTAACTTTTATTGGGCTGATCGGACTTTTGTTTTCTTGTCAAAAGGACGAAACAAAAGCAGTATTGCTGGACAACCCAACTGCTCCAATGATCCAAAGTGTACCCGATTTAACACTTAAAAGAGCCAATGGGGTTAACATACTCGAATTTGTTGGCACTCCTGTTGAACCGGGTTTTCAGGCTTCGGTAACTTATTACCTGGAAGTTTGTGCAAAGGGGAATAATTTTCAGGATGCAACACTTATACTTAGCGATTCGCAGGATCTTTCGATGAAAATTACAGTAGCCGACCTCGATGGGATATTACTTAAAAAGTTCCCTTCCGACCAGGTTTCTTCTCTTGATTTCAGAATTAGGTCTGTCTTATCTTTAAGCAGCGGCACTGGTTCTTATGTCTATAGTTCTGCTGTAAAAACTGTTAATGTTACTACTTATGGACCTCCGTCTCTGGCTTTAAACGTTGCAGGAAAATTGCAGACCATTGTTTCTGCTGCCGACAATAAGCTATATACAGGTTGGATTTATACCGATGGTACGCCTTTCCAATTCACGAATAATGATGATGGTAAGAAATACGGCGGTGTACTGCCTTCAGGCGATATTTCATGTGCATTAACTGAAAACGGACCTGCAATTGCACTTGCAGCCGGAGCTTATAACATGATTGCTGATATAAATTCCGGTAAAATGAAATTGACCATAGCAGATGTCACAATTGGTATTATTGGAGATGCTGTTGGTGGTTGGAGCGACGATACCAAAATGGTATATAATTTCACCGATCATACCTGGAATATTACAAAAACTGTTACTGCCGGAGGTATTAAATTCCGGACGCACAATAGTTGGGCTGCAGTAAATGTTGCTTACAATCCTGCCGGACATGATTTGAACAACTTATACCAAAGCGTGTCTGGCGCCGATAGCCAAGATATTAGGGACATTGTACCTGGTAAGTATAATATAAAACTGTACCTGGAAACCACTCCAATGAAAGTTGTATTCACTCCAGCTCCATAAATCGTATAAAATAATTTCTCATGAAAAGAAAAACGTTATATAGAATACTTGCAGTCCTTGTTGCTGCGACATTCCTTTTTGCCGCATGTACAAAGGATACGGCGGATGTTAAATTAGTTCAGAAGCTTGCTACTTCGCAATTACTAAATGTTACTTCTAATGCTGCAACCGTTGTTGGTTTTGTTGTTGCAGCAGGTGATGGTTTTAGCGAAAAAGGCGTTTGTTACAATACTGCAACTGCTCCAACAATTGCCAATACTAAAGTTGCTTATACCGGACAAGCCACAACCGCCACTTTTAATGTAACATTGAGCGGACTTGCTTATGCAACCAAGTATTATGCACGGGCATATGCCACAAGCTCTACAGGTACGATCTACGGTGAAGAATATAATTTCACCACCTTGCCTGTTGTTCCCGTGCTGACTACAGCTGCAATTACAGTAGTTACCGGTAATTCTGCTGCCGGCGGTGGTAATGTTACAGTTGCCGGCGGCGCTGAAGTTACTGTGCGTGGAATATGCTTTGGCACAGCTCACAATCCTACTGTTGCCGACAGCAAAACGGCCGACGGAAAAGGAACCGGCGCTTTTGTAAGTGTGATGACCAGTCTGAAAGGTAATACCACTTATTATGTACGCTCTTATGCTACAAACAGTGCAGGTACTGGCTACGGTCCTGAAGTTTCATTTAAGACCTTGATTGATTTGCCAGTTGTCACAACTGCCGCCGTTACCGGAGTAACTAAAGTTGCTGCTGTTTCGGGTGGTGAAGTTACCTCTGATGGTGGCGGTACAATTACAGCACGCGGTCTTGCATGGGGTGCCAGCGCCAATCCGACCATTGCAGGTACAATCATTGCAGGTGGCACCGGAACTGGCCCATTCGTTAGCAATCTTTCCGGATTAACAACATTCACGACCTACCATGTTCGTGCTTATGCTACGAACAGCGCAGGTACAGCTTATGGCGCCGACATCACCTTTACTACATTAGCTGATATTCTTACCTGGTATATTCCTGGCGACTATGTTGCAGACAGTTATCCTGGTTCTGCATTTGCAAATTGGTCACCAGATAAATCACCTCAGGTGAAAAGCACTATTACAGCATCTGATAAACTTGAAGGTTATGTCTATATGACAAACGCTTCAAACAATTGGAAATTTGCAAGCCAGCCCAACTGGAACGGACCGAATTACGGTGATGATAACCAATCAGGTAAATTAGATCCAAATGCGGCCAATAATATAGCTTCTCCCAAAGGTTATTACAAACTAAATGCTGATGCTACAAAGATGACCTATACTGCCGTTGCTACAGTTTGGGGCGTTATCGGTGATGCTACTCCAGGTGGTTGGGGTGATGAAACTGCCCTGACCTATAATCCTGCTTCAGCGACCTGGAATGGTGGTGTACACTTTACTGCAGCTCAATTTAAGTTTAGGGCAAATCACAACTGGGATTTCAATTATGGTAGTTCATCTAAAGATGCTAATCTAAATGGAGGCGGAGACAACATTCCTGTATCACTTGAATCTGATTATGCCATTACCTTAGATTTAAGCCATCCAAACGCATACACATACAGTGCAAACCGGTGGGGTTTAATTGGTGATGCAACTCCTGGTGGTTGGGACACTGATACTAACTTAACCTGGGATGCAACCAACAAGGTTTTCAAAGTTACTCTTAACTTAACTGCTGCTAAATTCAAATTCAGGGCAAACGATGCCTGGGATATAAATTTGGGAGGCGATATTAATGCGCTTACACAAGGCGGTGCAGATATTGCAGTTGCTGCAGCTGGAAATTATACCATTACTCTCGATCCTTGGACTCTTAAAGCAACTGTTACTAAAAACTAATTGCTGAATACGAAAGGCTTATCCTCTCATTCCGGGCGGATAAGCCTTTTTTTAAATAACCCAATTCCTATGATACGTCGAATCAATCTTATTTTCTGGCTGGTGACTGTTTATCAGTTATGCTTCGCACAGGTAACCACCAATCCGGCTCTCCCCAATGCCAACAAGGCTGTCACCATTACTTTCGATTCGTCAAAGGAGTCCCGGCTTGGATTATTTACTTCCGATTTGTATGCACATACCGGAGTGATTGTCGATGGAAAAACCAGTTGGCAACATGTCATTGGTTCGTGGGGAAATAATACGGTTCAGCCCAAACTAACCAACAAAGGAAATGGGATCTACGAATTGGTTATCAGTCCCGACATAAATACCTACTACTCTGTTTTGAGTTCAGAAGTAGTTACTAAAATGGCTTTAGTCTTCCGCTCGGCAGATGGTTCAAAACAAACAGCCGATCTTTTTATCGATGTTTTTGCTGAAGGATTAAACGTCAGTATTTCCTCTCCGGCCAAAATCAACATTTTCGAGAAAAACGAAGCATTCACCTTCACGGCCACCAGCTCTGCTTCTGCCGATCTGAAATTGTACCAGAATAATCTGGAAATCGCCTCCCAAACCAGCACGTCCATTACAAAAAACATGATTCTTCCTGACGCCGGAAGTTATTGGCTGAAAGTAACCGCGACTTTAGGCTCAGTGGTAAAACGCGACTCTGTTTATGTTTGCATCCGCGAAGCCACTGTTACCGGGACCAAACCTGCCGAACCAGCCGGTATCAATTATATCGACGATCAGTCGGCCAACCTTATCATTTATGCTCCCAATAAAAAAAACATTTTCGTGACCGGCGATTTCAATAACTGGTTGCCCGATAATAATTATCAAATGAAAAAGGACGGAGACTACTTCTGGCTCAAAGTAGCGAATCTCGTTCCACAAAAAGAATACATTTTCCAATACCTGATCGACGGCAAACTGAAGATTGCTGATGCCTATACCGACAAAGTTTCTGATCCTGACGATAAATACATTTCAACAACCACCTACCCAGGATTGATCGCTTATCCTGAAGGAAAGGCTTCAGACCGTGCTTCGGTTCTGCAAACAGCCCAAACACCCTATACCTGGAATACCACCTCATACACCGTACCAACAGCCAGCAAACTTTCGATTTACGAACTGCTGATCCGCGATTTTACCACCGACAAAACCTACAAGGCCGTTCAGGCCAGACTCGACTACCTGAAACGACTGGGCATTAACACCATTGAGCTCATGCCTTTCAACGAATTCGAAGGCAACAGCAGCTGGGGCTACAATCCGAATTTCTATTTTGCTCCTGATAAAGCTTACGGAACTAAGAACGATCTGAAAGCCCTGATCGACGAATGCCACAAACAAGGTTTTATTGTCATTCAGGACATGGTTTTAAACCATTCGTACAATTCGAGCCCGATGGTGAAAATGTACTGGAACGATGCTTTGGGACGGCCAGCTGCCGATAATCCCTGGTTCAACCAAACATCACCCAACACTGCGTATAGCTGGGGTTTCGATTTTAACCACGAAAGTCAGGCTACCAAAGACTTTGTTGACCGTGTTACCAAATACTGGATGACCGAATACAAAGTTGACGGTTTCCGTTTCGATTTCACCAAAGGATTTACCAATACCCCCGGAGATGGCAGCGGATACGATGCTTCCCGGATTGCTATCCTGGAACGGATGGCCAGCAAAATCTGGGAAGTCAATTCCAAGGCAATCGTTATTCTGGAACATTTCGCAGCTGCTTCGGAAGAAAGTGAATTAGCTGCATACGGAAATGGAATGTTGGTTTGGGGTAATGTCAACTATAATTTTAGCGAGGCCGCAATGGGTTTCAACGATGCCGGCAAATCCGACATTTCATCCGCTTCGTGGCAAACACGCGGCTTTTCAAAGCCAGGGCTGGTCGCCTACATGGAAAGCCATGACGAGGAACGACAGATGTTCGAAACACTTACCTATGGAAACTCCCTGGGTGCATACAATACCAGGGATCTAAACACGGCGCTCGAACGAAGCAAGCTGGCAACCACATTCTTTTTATCGCTGGCCGGCCCCAAAATGATCTGGCAATTTGGAGAACTCGGCTATGATATTTCCATCAATCAGAATGGCCGGGTGGGTGAAAAACCTGTCCTCTGGAATTACCTGGACGATCCAGACCGTTTAAAATTATTTGATGTGTATTCGGCCATGTTGCGGTTGCGCTCCCAGTTCGATGTATTTACTTCAGGAAAGGAAACCCTATCGGTGTACGGGGCAATCAAAAAGATTCAGCTCAGTCTGAACAATCATAATATCACCCTGATTGGTAATTTTGGGCTAAACATTAGCACTATAGTTCCAAATTTTCAGCATACCGGCACCTGGTATGAATTCTTTTCAGGAAACGAGCTTTCGGTTACGGATTTAAATTCTAATCTTCTCCTGAAAGCTGGCGAATTCCTTCTGTACAGCGATCAGAAACTTCCGGCTTTCAAAGATTTGGCTACAAAGATTTCATCAAATCTGACCAATCCGGAAATCCGGATTTTTCCTAATCCGGCTTACGATAACCTCTCTATCGAATCGAATGAAAGGATTCAGACAGTTGAAATCTATTCCATAGAAGGGAAGCTTGTCCTCCAATCACTGCCCAGCACAAAAAACTTCAATCTACAGTTAAACAAAATCAAGCCAGGTATTTATATTCTCCGGGTCGAAACCAGCAGTCAACTTTTTACTCAAAAAGTCGTAAAGAACTAAGGGTAGTCAAAAAGAGCAAAAGTAAAAAGACAACCCAGGGTCTCAAGGGACGACCATACCTTACTCTTTGCTGAATTCAATCTTACTTCTTACGGCCTTCAGTTTTTTGTTAACACAAAACCTGAAGCACATTAAGCGGTACGATTTTTGATTACTTTTAGCCTCATTCATGAATTTTAATAACTGGGAAGATGAAAAGATTTTTCTTATTTGTGGTTATGGTATTTATGGTTGGCGCTGTATGTGCAATTCAACCTGTACGAAAACCATTCCTTCAAATTAAGATTGATGGAAAAACTAATAAGAGCGGGGATATTCTGACAGTTTTACCCGGGCAAAAATTGATGATTGGAGTTGAATTGGAAGGTGGTAGGCGAGATTTTTGCAAATTCCCGGAAACTTATGCCAGCATAGCCGGCGCTGCCCAAATCCTTTCCAGGGGAGAAAATGGAATTACCTACCAGTTAGACGGATCGGAAGCAGAATGGAAAGTGTTGAATGAAGAAATCCGGTTTGTTCCTGATGAATTTGTGCGGATAAATTCGCAGTCCAAACAAACGGCTGAAATCATGATCTCAACTACCAAATTCTCCCAATCCTTTGTAAAAATTATCTACAAGATAACCTGGCAATTCAGTCAAAATGGAAATACCTCACAGGAAGAAAATCTGGCAGAAGGAATGGTTTACTTTAAAGTTGGCGGGTCGTCTGATGCTTGGTTTTCTTCCCCAAATATTCAGGCAAGTGGAATAAAGAACGATCTGGTCCAGGAAAAATTAAAACTGGTACAATCGGCCTGTGACAGCATTGAGAAAAATTTCTACCGGCTAAACTTTACGGCCGTTCAGCAAGCCATCCGAAACCTTCAGAATGAGGTTAATATCCTCCATTCAACTATCGATGAAGTAAAAGCCAGCAATCCTTCGTATCAGACTAAAATACTCTTTATTGGTCTTCCCAGCGACCATCCGTACAGCGATATCAAAATACTTTCAACAGTTATGTCCAGCTGGATTTCACTCGAAGCGCTGGTGAGTGAAATGAAACTACAAGTTGAAAAACTTCCGGAGAAACCAGGTCCTGAAAGTAAGGATGAAGTAGTAAGTATTATCAGTTTATACCTTGACTGGCAGTCAAAACTACCTGAAAGTACCATCCAGCTTCTACCTCTTTACATTCCGGATTTTGTGATGAATGATATTATGCTGCCCGAAAAGATAAAATTTGTTGCTGAAAAGAAATCCATAGAAAACTATTCACAGACTGTCAGTGACCTCAATGCCTTTATTGATCAGCGGATTGATCAGATTTCATCTGAGATTCAGAAGATCAACGCTATTCACACCCGCTTGCAGGCTATTCGGTTATTCGATGGAATGCTCCAGGGATATTTCTCATCCATCAGCTGGGCCCAGTGGAAGAACACCAAGGAATAATTATTTGACCACCACCGTCTTCATATTCACAAATTCGCGGATACCGACGACAGATAATTCGCGCCCATAGCCACTTTCCTTGGTTCCGCCAAACGGAAGCCGGGGATCAGATTTGACAAAATCGTTTACAAATACACAACCGGCTTCAAGGCTCTTTTCGGCCCATATTTTGCCTTTCGTTACATCGGATGTAAAAACTCCTGCCCCCAGACCAAATACGGTGTCGTTGGCAATCCTGACGGCCTCTTCTTCTGTTTGAAACAGAAACAGCACTGCGACCGGGCCAAACAACTCTTCGTGGTAGGCTGGCATTCCGGTGACTACATTTTCTAAAACGGTAGGCGGATAAAATGCAGCTTTCCCTTCAGGAATATATCCACCAAGCAATACAGTTGCACCCATTTCACGGCTTTTCTTCACTTGCTGGTGAAGTTCATCGCGCAAATCAGTCCTGGCCAACGGGCCTATGGTGGTTTGAGGATCGAGCGGATCACCATATGTGGCTCCGCTCATCAACCTTACAAATTCGGTTTTGAAGGACTCATATATTTTTTCGGCCACGATAAATCGTTTGGCGCCAATGCAGCTTTGTCCTGCATTCAGCAGTCGGCTGGTCACACACAAACGGGCAGCCGTTGCAACATCGGCATCTTCCAAAATCAGGTATGGATCGCTCCCACCCAGTTCGAGCACCGATTTTTTCAGGACCGATCCGGCAGCCGAAGCCACTGCTTTTCCGGCCAGAGTGCTGCCAGTAAGCGTAACCGCTTTGATCAGCGGATTTTCGATGACTGATTTTACTTCCTGAGAACTGATTAACAGCGTTCGGAAAACATGCTCCGGAAAACCAGCCTCGTGCACCAGTTGTTCGATGGCCAGAGCACAACCCGATACGTTTGAGGCATGTTTCAAAACGCCGGTATTGCCAGCCATCAAAGCCGGAGCCAGAAAACGGAACACCTGCCAGAACGGGAAATTCCAGGGCATCACCGCCAAAATTGTCCCAATCGGCTGATACGAAACATACGACTCTGAAGCTTCTGTTTGGATGGGTTCATTTTTCAGGAACGATGCGGCATTCCCGGCATAAAACGAACAAACCAAGGCGCATTTCTCGATCTCGCCAAGGGCTTCGCGCTTCACTTTTCCCATTTCTGAAACCATGATACCTGCTAGTTCTTCCTTCTTTTCGAGCAGTTTAGACTGAAGATTTTTCATTAGAAAGGTTCGGTGTTCAAAACTGGTCAGCTTCCATTGCAGAAAAGCCTCATCAACCTGACCAATGATGTTGTTCACTTCTTCGGAAGTATATTCCGGATAGTTTTTAATTAGTTCGCCTGAAAATGGATTGATGGATTGCATGGTATTTTGTTTTGTTCAAAAATAGCGTTTTTACAAGGCACAAAGATGGTAAATTTCCTTGTCGGCTATGATAAACAAAACCGTAAAACTAAGTTTTACCAGTTTTTTCTTGCCAATTTTTTGGATTTCTGTAGGTACTTATCACTGCTAAAACTTCAACTGTGAAAGTATTTGGATTGATGTAAAAATGAACCATGTATGGAAATTTCCTGATCAACATACAGCGAATTTCCTTGTAGCGGATTGCATAATCTGAGGATTTTCGGTTAGATTGTTAATTTGTTCTATGACAGCATTTTGAAATCTTTTTCCAAGGCCAGTATTTTGTGCTTCATACCAATTGGTAATTTCCCGGATGTCATAGAAAGCCTCAGTGTCAATCTTTATGAGATACCTTTTCATTAGGTTTAGAGCGTTTTCCTGGCTTCGTCCCAATTCAAAAGCCTTTCAGGTTTTTCTCTTGTTTTTTCAAAACGTTCCATAACCAGATTTTGGTGAGCTTCCGGAATGTCATAAACTTTGTTCTCGTTTTTTTTTGCATAATCGAGCATGCTTTTGATGGCATTGATCAGGTCTGTATCATTTACCAGCTTGACTTGCTCAATAATCATTGCCTTTTGTGCTTCTATGTTCATAATAAATATTTTACCTGATTAAACTGAATAACTTAATTCAAAAATACAAAACAAAATTTGTCTATTCAAATAATAATTTGTTTCCCTGATGTTTATGATTGATCGATTAAAAAAATCCCCCACTCTCCCACCCTGCTGACATACTGTTGTCACTGGCCTGTATTTTCTTTGTTTCAGAAATTCAAAAAACTTGAAGTCATGAAAACAATTAAACATTTTTCAACACTTTTTTTAATCCTAATTTTGTTCGCTCGAAACACCCAATGCCTGCAAAGAATTCAACAATCCGATTTCAAAGGTTTTCGCGGTTATTTTTGGTTCCAATCGCGAAAAGTGTATCCTCACCATCCGCGAAAAAGGAGCGGTTTATTATGCAGAACAAATGGCTAAAGCAAGAAAACAATCGCTTTAGAACAAGCAAAAAGTAAAAAGGCAAAAGTAGCTTTACTTTTTACTTTTTGCTTGTTCTATAAAGGAATCTCCATCACCAGTATTTTCGATTTTTCAATTGTTTTGATGTTCACACCGGATTCGATTTCCTCGATGCATAATGCGTCGCGCTGATTCAAGGTTTCCGATCCAATTTCGAGTTCACCTGAAATCAGGAACAAATAAACAACGCTTTCTGCTTTTTTCAGTTGATATGCAATTGTGGTGTCCCTATCAAAAACTCCCAGCGAAAACCAGGCCTGCTGGTGAATCCACAATGAACTGTCTGCTCCATCGGGAGAAACCACTGTCCGCCATTTTCCGTTCATTTCTTCTTCCGAAAAGTTTGCCTGACCATATCTTGGTATTACATTTTTTTTATCCGGAAAAACCCAGATCTGGAGTAAACCGAGATCATTTTCTTTAGAATGATTAAACTCGGAATGTTGAATGCCTGTTCCGGCCGACATCACCTGAACCTCGCCGGGCCGGATCACCGATCCGTTGCCCATGCTGTCGCGATGTTCCAACTCTCCATCCAAAACGATGGTAATAATTTCCATGTTATCGTGCGGGTGGGTTCCAAATCCCATTCCGGCCTGAATGGAATCATCATTTAGCACCCGAAGTGCGCCAAAATGCATGCGGTCTGGATTGTAATAACCGGCAAAACTAAAGGAATGCCACGTTTTAAGCCATCCGTGATCAGCGTGGCCTCTGCATCCTGCGCGGTGAACTGTCAGTTTCATGATATGAGTTATTCAGTAACAACCAGAGTGAAGTCGAGTGTAAATACATCGTCAATTACTTTATCGCCGAGGTTGTCGAAGAATGATTTTGAGCCGTAGCGAATATTGAACTTGCTACGATCAACAGACAAGGTTCCTTTGTAAACCGTACTTTTCCCGTCTTTAGCTGAAGTAGCAGTGAAACTTACCGGATTGGTAATTCCTTTGATCGTCAGGTTTCCGGTAAAAGTATGGTCAGAGCCATTGTTTTCCACTTTGGTTACGACCAATTCTGATGTTGGGAATGTGGCAACTGCAAAGAAATCTTCAGATTTAAGGTGGCCAATGAGTTTGGCATTCCAGTTGGCATCCGCCAGGTCAACATCAACGATTGAATTCATGTCGATGACTACTTTTCCACCGGTAACATTCCCTTTTTCTACTTCCAGGCTACCTTCTTTGATTCCGATCGTACCGGTATGTTGGCCGGTAACTTTTTTGGCCAGCCATTTTACTGAACTTTTTGCCGGATCAACATTTTGAGTTCCTGCAAATACGGAGGTAGTTAACGAAAGTGCCAATGCAAATACGGCCAATGATTTAATTGTTTTCATAACTGTTTAAATTTTATTTGTTTTTACAGTTACAAAGATATAGGGGTGGCAGGTGTGAAAAAATGGACTAAAAAAGGATTTAATGGTATTTTTTTCTGCTATGTTCACGAAATTCCTTCAGTGTTAAACCTGTATATTTCCTGAAAAAGCGGCTAAAGTAGGCCGGATCGTCAAATCCAAGTTGAAAAGCAATCTCCTTTCCTGAGGTGCTGCTTGAGAACAGTAGTCTTTTCGTTTCATCAATCACCCGGTTCCGAATGAGTTCTCCGGCAGTAATTCCGGTTGTTCGTTTGGTCAGCTCATTCAAACAGGAAGGGTTCATGTTCAGCATATCCGCATAGGGTGATACATTTTTCTGAGTGGTATAATTTTCTTCGATCAGTTGTTTAAACCTGATGATGGTCTTATCGGGAGTTTCATCCGAATCCTCTTTGGGCCCCTGATATTGATGATCAAAAATCCGTCGGGATTCAAGCAAAAACAGATGCAGCAAATTCAGTACAATTTCCTGACTGTAATCATCCGAATTCCGGAGCTCGTCAAAAATAAGTCCGGTAATGTTGTTCAGTTTTTCACGTTTCTCCGGAATGACTGTTATCAGGCTTTTAAAGTCAGGATTATTGAAGAGGCGGTATTCCTTTAACGGAACATGGTTTTTTCGGTTATACTGGATAAAATCCTCGTTAAACAAGATGTAAATACCACCGACCGACTGGTCGATGTACATCCGGTGCTTCAAACCAGGCGGAACGAAAAGGATGGTGTCAGCTTTCAGGCTGTATTCCACAAATTCGGTTGCATGGATCGCTTCGCCCGATTCGATCCAGAATATGGAATAAAAATCGTGAAGATGAGGCATGAGATTGTGCTCAATTTCCTCATCTTCCAGATCACAGATCTTCCGGATAGTAAAGATCTTCTCACTTCCTTCATTAAATAGTTTGAGATTTTTCAAGATCAGATTTATTCAACTACCCGAATTTCAACCGAAAGATCCATGGCCAGCCGATAAGTAGCCGATACTCCACAGTATTTTTCTTGCGAAAGGTTGACCGCTTTTTCAAGCTTATCCATGGGCAGATCTTTTCCTTTGAACTGATAAATTACCTTCATCTTGTTGTACCGCATTGGATGTTCCTCGGTTAAATCACCTTCCACAATGACATTAAAACCTTCCGGTTCAACCTTCATCTTTTTCAGGATCATAATCACGTCAATGCCGGTACAGCCGGCCAATGCGGTAAGCATTAGTTTTTTGGGCCGTACGCCAAGGTCGTCTCCCCCACCTTCTTTGGAGGCGTCAATCACCAGGTGATGCCCATCCATATCACACTCAAAAGCTAAATTTTGTTTCCAGGCCAAGTCAAGTACATGTTTCATATCTAGGTGTTAAAATGTTACAAATCGAATAATAGTTCTATTTTTACGTTCAAATTTTCAGGCAAAAATATAACATCCGGATTTCTATGATGTATATTTCGTTCTGATTGTTGTTAAAACTATAAACAAAACAAAATAACCCGATGAGAAGTTCAATAAACAGGCCGACAGATGACGAATGTGATCTAAGCGGATTCCATTTATTTAAGAAATTGACCGAACAGGAAATTGCCCAACTCAATTACGACAAAACTTGTTCGTTGTATAAAAAGGGAAGTATCATCTACAGGGAAGGGAGTCGGTTAACCGGATTTTTCTGCGTTACACGAGGTATTTTAAAAATATTCAAGACTGGCATCGATGGAAAGGAACAAATCATCCGTTTCGCAAAAAAAGGTGATATCATTGCCTACCGCTCGCTTTTAAGTCAGGAATTGGCTTGTACCACGGCCAAGGTCATCGAGGAAGCTGTATTGAGCCATATCCCCTATCAAACGCTTTTATACCTGATCCAGAACAACTGGCAATTTTCGCACCATATGCTGCAAATCGTTTGCAAAGAATTGCGCGAAGCCAACGATTACATCACCGACATTGCCCAAAAAACAGTGCGCGAACGGCTTGCCGAAGTTCTTTTACTCCTGAAAGAAAACTTCGAATTGGACAATGCCAATACGTTACAGATTTCGCTCACGCGCGAAGAACTGGCCAACATGGTTGGAACAGCCACCGAAAGTGTGATCAGGTTGCTTTCCGAATTCAAACAGGATCAGCTGATTGATTTACAAGGGAGAAAAATCAAATTCATCAATGTTCCGGGACTGACCAAAGTGGCTAATTTACTTTAGCTGCGTTTTTTGATGGGAAGTAGAAGAGGTCGTTTCGGTGGATGAGGCGACCTTTTTTTATTTCATTCATAATGACCTGATTAAAATCCAAATTTGTTTATTATTTGTTTAATTCTTGAATCAGAAATGCTTTGCTCTTCACCTTTATCGTAAATAATTACGAGTACGATTTTGGCATCGATGATGCTTACAACTATGGAATAAGTAATTATCCTGGCACCACCACTTTTCCCCTTGTTTTTTGTTTTTATAGCCAATCGTACTTTCCTGAAATTGCTGCCTAAATCTACCCCTAATTTGGGGTTTTCAATTAGTTCCTGTTCCAAAGCTGCCAAATCCTCTGGCAACGAACGGTACTTTTTCTTTAGCCGCTTATATTCCCGATCAAACTCGGGAGTGGTAATTATTTCATTCTTCATCAAGCAACTGTTTCAGCGGTTTCCCATTTTTCTTCCCCGAAATGATATCTTGCAAATCCTTCAACCCAGCTTCGATACTTTTTTCAGTTCTTTCCCGCGGCAAATTAACAACTTCAACTTTATCAACATCGTCGAGACTGCTCAATAAATGTTTCAAAAAAGGAATCGCTTTCTTATTTTTAGGTGTCACAATGATGGTTTCCATATCTTTCGCTTTTTTTACAAAAATATCAATTCAAATGATATAATTCAAATGAAAACGTTTTGTTCCAAAAGGCTATCCTGTTTTTAACCATAAGGTGTTTAAGGGAATAAGTCCAGTCGTCCTTATCGCGGCGGCACCCCCAGGCATCGAAGCTGTACTCGTCAATGGTACTGGCGTTTTTCAGGAGAGTAATGGTTCCCAAATGGTCGCGGAAGATGTTATAAACTGTCCAACTCCCGGTACTCACTTTTTGGGCTACAGCTACAGCAGTATAGGCATCGCCTCCAATCCAAATGTATTGAGTTGTTGTGCTTTCAACCACTTCGCACTCGCAACTGCCGCCAAAATAGTAACGGGTTTTGGTTAATTTTTCAAAGAACGTATTGCTTATCGGCGATAGTTTAAAAGAAGCCACCCTTACGGGCAGCTTCTTCTATTAATCTGGATTACAAATCCCTTGCTAAAAAGTGCCGATTACAAATCAGCACTGGCGGCTGCGAGCTTTTGAGTATATCCGGAAGAGCAAGGGGGTAAAAATCCTAAGCTTTAATTATCTCGCAATCCAGTCTTCCGAACCCCGCTGGCACGGATTTGCATATTATCATTTCTTACAGGCAAACAACAATACCAATAGTCGCATCAATACCCTTGACAATATCTTTCCGGTTCTCGTTGGAAGAATCCGTCCATTTGGAGGAAGCATAGCCATAACTTAGGCCAAAATCGACCGACACATGTTCGTTGATGAAAATACCTAACCCACCGCCCAATTCATAAGCCAGTATATTGGTAGATACTTTGATATCGGGAGATTGAAAAATCACGATCTTATTTTTTCCCCAACCGGGGCCAATGCCACCGTGCAGGTATGGTTTCAGTTTTGTTTTGCCGAAATAATACCTTGCAAATGGGACAACCGTAAAGGAAGACGTGGTGTACGAATTATCCCCATCCATTTCCTTACTGAAACTATAAGGGATTTCGAGACCTACGGCAAAGTTGTTGGCGATAAAATAACCAACCTGAGGGGTGATGTCCAGGTATCTGGATTTGCTATTATCGCCACTTCCATAATCTGTTTCCCACTTTGAACTATACGAAGTAAACTCCAGGTTACTTTGCCCACCCACAAGAATTTTCCCTTTTTCGGTTTGGGCATTTGTTATTTCGGCTGTACCGATAAGTACAGCCACTAAAAAGCAATAAATAATTGTTCGTCTCATCTTAAATTTGTTTGTTGTTTTTGTTTAAAAAGAAGCCACCCTTGCGGGTAGCTTCTTCAGTGTTATTTGGAATTATAAATCCCTTGCTAAAAAGTGCCAATTACAAATTGGCACTAGCGGCAGGATGCATAACTCGTAAATGACGTAATATTAATAATCCTTCTTCCATCTCACTCCCTTTCAATCGAAGATTTTAAACGCAAATCCGGCGCCTAAAATCAATCCTCCGGGTTGCAACGAATTTAATATAGTTTTTGAGGTTCCCGAGAGTGCCGAACCATCAGTTACGCGCCATCGGTTCGATTGTAACGGAACGGAATAACCAAGTTCAAGATAAAAAAGATTTGCTTTTCCAATTCTCCAATTACGGTCAACGGCCAGGTTGATGGTTTGGCACGACAGATAATCAATAGCTATGTCTTTTTCATCTCCCGATTCAAGTTCAAAGCTTTGTTTTAAGTTTTCCAGTCCTGAAGAATAGGAATATCCCAAACAATACGACCATCCACCAACTTCTTTAAGGTCGTACTTTAAACCGATGGAAGATTTTAAACCCCAGCCTCCTACACCATAACCTCCGCGCACAGATAATTTGTCGTAAACTCTTAATGTACCGGAGACACCAATAAAACCGGTAAAATTATCTATGCCTGTTCCCATGCCCAAATAAAATGGATGAGATTGCTCAGGCCGATTTTCAGTAATTATTTGTGCATCTAACTTAAGCAGCAAAAAAACAAACATAAAAATTAACAAAACTTTTGACATGATATGATTTTAATATTTTAACATTGAATTTTTATAAATCATAGAATTAAGTTTTAGAAGAAGCCGCCCTTTCGGGCAGCTTCTCTACTTTATTTAACAAATTGGATTACAAATCCCTTGCTGAGAAGTACCAATTATAAATTGGCACTAGCGGATGCCAGCTTTTGAGCATATCCGGAAGAGCGGATTAGTCAAATGCCTGATTCCCTTAAAAATACTATAATAAAAATCAGCATTGTTGCCAATTCGACACAAAGTAACAACAGGGTATCTCTTATAAAAATCCTATCTTTTCTTGAACCTTGGTTACTAAAGTATATTTTCAACAATCTAAATATATCAAACGTATTGTTGTTTATATGTCCAGTATAATTAGGATTAATATTTTTAACAATTTCAGTTAATTTATGATTTCTCAAAAAAAGAATAAACATTGCTATCCCTGCCGGTGAAGTTAAAATGAAGTAAAATAGCATATTATATAGTATTATTAAATGAATATTACCATCGAGGTCTTGGTCTTAGCCAAAAATCAGGTGGTGGTGGATTAAAAAGAATAGTAAAAGTTTGCACACCAAACCAGCCAGAACCAACACCTATATTAACTCCTCCTCCTTTTGTATTAGTTCCCACCTGAAAGGCGTCTGTACATCCTTCATAATAGTCTCCAAACACTTCTGCCCCAAGATGTAATGGAAGTGAGAATATAACGCCAGAAGCCGCTCCTGCATAATCACTAACTTTAAAATCCCTCTTAGTTGTTGTAGAATATCCCATGCCGGCAGTGGCCCCAAATCCATAAGCCCAACCAAATGTAAAATACATTTGAGCCTGACCATTACTATCAAAAACAGCTCCCAGGTCTGCAGTTGCACCAACAGGACCTAAAGCCGCTGTTCCATTAGCAAAAGAAACTATACCTCCGCTTGCGGCATACCACGCCTTGCTATAATCCTTCCTTACCTGAGCTATTTCCTTATTAACAACTTGTTCCGCGTTACTTCTGTCCTTATTTGCGGTGTTAAATACTTCATGGCCGTTAATGTTGCCATTAGCATTTACATTTCCTTCTAAATTAACCGTACCACCAACAGTAAAAGGAGGTACGCCCAATTTGGTCATTTCATTCCTTAATTTCTCTGTATGATCATTTATCGACTGCATAAAGTTTACTGGGTCAATGGCTGGTAGTCCTACGTTCCATACCCATTTTGCTGCTTGAACAAATGGTCTAAAGATACGCCAAGTATATCCAGATGGGTCGGTATATCTCAATGGATTATTTAGGCAATAGCTGTACCTGTTGTAACTTTGTGTTAATCCACCATCCTGCACATACGGGTCGGCACTTAAGAACCTGCCAACCAACGGGTCGTAAAGCCTACCGTTCATGTTCACCAGGTTAAACCAAGGCAAGGTTTCGTGCCCGGTAAAGCCTCTGTCGGCAAATAAAGCCAAATCGTTGGCATCTAATGTGTAGCTCCAGTCATCGGCACTGCGCCGCCTGCCCCAGGCATCAAAGTTATATTCGGCAACCACGGCATTCGCTGTATTCACCTGGTGGGTGATGTTGCCCAGGTAATCGCGCAACAGGTAGTAATAAGTGGTCGTTCCGCTTTGGGTGACCGCAGCTACAGGAGCAGTATAGGCATCGCCTCCAATGTAAGTATATTCTTTGGCAACCCCGCTTGCAGTTTCTTTCATGTAACTGCTACCGGCATACCAACGGGTCAGGATATTCGAGCCACTTTGGGTAACATCCATTTTAGCCCGCTGGTTGTCGCTATTGTAAATAAACGCAGCAGCATAAACACCTTCGGTAAGGGTGCTTACTTTTTCGAATGAAGTATAAGTAGTCGTTTGGCTGGTACTTGGTATTACCCCGGTTGATGAAGTTACCCCGGTCAAGGCATACGGCCCTGCATTGGTTCCATAACCAAAATCCACAGTACTGCTAATGTCCGACTTGGTTTTAATATTCCCATTGGCACTGTATGTCATATTTAGGTTTTGCGGGCCGGTCACACTGGTCAGGCGGTCCAGATTGTCCCCGTTGTCAGTATAAGAGAAATTTTCGGTGATGTTCGACCGATTCACATTTTTGCGCCAATTGAGATTGCCGGTTACCGGGTTGAATGAATATCCGTAATTTTGAACAGACCCTGTCACCGTTGAATTGGGATAACCATACGCATCAAACCCGTAAGTTGCCGCCAGGTTACTGCCATAAGTCGAGCCGGTAAGTTGCTCTCGTGCATTCATACTGGTAACCGTAAACCGTGTTGAGCCTCCTGCAGAAATGTACCACAAATACCCGTTGCTGTTATAATTCATTGTTTCTATAATAGTTGAAGGATGCGTACGGGTACTTAACCTCCCATACGTATCGTATGTAAAACTAGTAGGAAAACTTGAACCTGCAATTGTTTCCGAGATACTATTTACCCGGCCTTTGGTATCGTAACCGTAGGTGCGGCTTACACTGTTTGGCGAACTGATACTGGCCAATTGTTTGTTGGTATTATAGCCGTAGGTAGTGGTACCTTCGGGGGTTACCACAGTGTTGGTGCGTCCGTCAGCATAATAATTATACGTGGTCAGTTGGCTTCGGGCATCGGTCTGGGTTTTTAACCTTCCAAAACTGTCATACGTATAATTAATTGAACCGGCACTGGGGTCAGCCAATTGGGTCTGGTTACGTGCGGCATCGGCATACAGCATACTGGTTAACACGCCACCTGCGGTAGTGGTTTTTACTTTCCCATCGGGGAAATAGGCATAAGTGATATCCCCGCCATTATCATGGGCAGCAGTAACGAGCCCCTGGCTGTCGGTTTCTTTCCAACTGGTTTTCAGGGCAGTAGTTTCGGTCACCCGGTTGGTAGCATACGCATAGGTAGTGTTTCTGCCTGTGTTCCGGTTAATTGCAGTAACCCGGCCGTAATCGTCATAAGTCGTATAGGTTTCGGCCCAAACCACGCTACCCCCTGCAAAATAAGGGTCTGAAACCCGGGACACCTGTCCCTTGGCATTGTATTCGGTATCGGTCAGGATCATGGTGCCTCCAAAACCTTTTTTCTCCGAGCGTATGGCCCGTCCGAGCTTGTCGTACCAGGTTGTTACAACCGACCCGTCATTACCCGTTTTTGTTACCCCGTAAATCCCCAAAGTTGGCTTATTGGTTCCGGTCCATATATAAGTAGTGGTAATTTTGCTGCCCACCGGGCTCAATACCGTATATGGCCTGTCCGAGGTATCGTACTGGTACGTAGTGGCGTTTTCAAGGTAATCCTTTTCGGTTAACAACCTGTCGTAACTGGGATCATAAGCCCGCGTAGTCATATGCCCCAAAGCGTCAGTCGATGTAAGTGCTCTGGTCCCATTACTGTCGTAGGTATAATTGACCTGGCTTGCACCAATACTGGTTCCGGATGTATAGACCTGGGTAAGGTTGCCCTTACTGTCGTAATCATGGTTTTTAGAATAAGCCAGTGGGCTCCCATCGTAATAATAAATAAAATCGGGTTTGACAATCCCGTCGGTTGAATAAGTGTACCGCACGGCCTGAATGACTGAAGCTTCACCACTTTTGGAAAACGTTTCCGTAGAAGTGCCGATCCTGCCCACCAGCCAGTCGGTTGTATTAGTCCATAAAGAATAGCTATTATCGGTAGTTTCGGTTACCCCATTGTTGTAAATTTTCTTCACCTGAGTAGGATTGCCATAACTGTCAACCGAAGAGATGGATTGGGTTACGGAATGCCCAGTGATAGAATTGGTTTGTATGGCATCAGAGACATATGGGAAAATCCGTTTAGCAGTAGCATCCAGTACCGATTGGTTCCATGTGTTAGAAGTTGTTTCAATCGAAGTACCTCCCGTTGTCTTTTTTGTTACCGTGTTTGCCTGAGAGTAATAATAGGTGGTGTTATAGCCTGACAAGGTCTCGGTTAGCAATCCGGCTGTAACATCTGTTGCGGTCTGTTTGGCAAATCCCAGGAACCCTTTTCCTTGCAGGTGTATTTTAGCCCCCTCGTACTTATAAGTAGCCGAAGAGGTTCCGCCGATCCCATTGTCACCGCTAACCTGCGAAACCAGTTGCATGGCGGAAGAGAAATCGCTTACCGGGTAAGTGGCCCCTGTACCACGGGTATAAACGCTACTGTTGGACATGGGCAGGTAAGTCAATGTTGCCTTGGCTCCTAATCCGTCGATAACCGTACTGACCAAGTGACTGGGTGTACCGCTGGC
>JAUXUF010000087.1 GCA_030684645.1 Bacteroidota bacterium
GCTCCGGATTTTTTACCTCTTTTTTCAATTCCAGGGGGGTCAGCATCTGCCGGACTGTCATGCAAAACACGCACGAAAATCCGAAAAAATACTGTTAAATCACCGGGGTACTAGGGGGTCAGCATGATCCGGAATATCCAAAAGTGTTCTAAAAGGAGCTGAAAGAAATATACACCTTCCTGTCATGCAGACTTATAATCAACAAATCAAGAATGAAGCCCTGGAGAAACTAATAAAGCATGCTATCCAATCCAATCTCTCACAACTAAAAGAGAGGAAAGTTTTCTGGTCTCTAAAGAGCATTTTACGAAAATAACAGATCACTCCAACAAAGATGGTAACAGTAATATCTCGGTCGAAGATTATGCGGTGGCCATGATAGATGAAGTCGAAAAGATGGCGCATCACCAGGAGCGTTTTACGATCGGTTACTAAAATTTCAGGGATCAAGGATAATGGCTTTTCCAAATATTGGGGGAGAGGTTAATTTCAAACGCATAAATTTTTGTAAAACATTAATCTTCAATTCGTATTAGCAGCATCGCTTTTTGAAATTACCATCGGTACACCTTTTATTTCCATAACATTTAACCTTAAATAAATTGAGTCCAGTATATTTAGTAATTTAACTCTTCAAATTATTGTTTTTAACTCTCATTATCTCAATCTAGCATTTTACTATTCTCGGAGCAATTGTCAATTACGTCCAACGGCTGAGCCTATGACAAGTGGCATATTGCATGGCACTTAGCTGTCAACCAACACGAATTTATGTGCAGGCGACGAAGCTTCAATATATACTCTAAAACCCGCCATTTGTTATATCCAGTTATGCGTTCGTTCTTTTCTTATGTTGTCCATTTGCTGGTAATCGTCTTAAAATCAACCTTGTCATACCATTCGTTCTTCCATTTTTCAAGGTATGGAATGTCATTGGAAGATGGTTCGTGATCACATCTATCTATAATTACAATCGAAGGCATAACGGTTGCTTCTCCAATCAAAAGTGCCTCGCCCGCTTGTAAAGATGGTAAAATGTCAGTTACAGATCCCAGAGTGTCAGGAAGTAACCGCTTTACATAGTTTTGGTCGTCAGGATTTGTTAATCTCATAGCAATAAAATTATTGCATTGAGAAAAAATCGTTTCTGATAATTCAGAAGGTCTTTGACTAATAATTGCCAATGATATTCCATATTTCCTGCCTTCTTTTGCAATTCTTTCAATGGAATTTCTCGATGATTTATACCTAGCAAGGTCACTTTTAGGAACATATTTATGCGCCTCTTCATAAACGAGCAATAAAGGCATATCATTATCTCCAACTTGTTTTTTGTAATAGTAAGCGTAATCAAATAATAATCTCGAAATTAAGGAAACAGTTATGCTTAAAACTTCAAATGGAACTCCACTCAAATCGATTATAGTAACATTTGATTTTGCATTTTTCCTAGTTTCAGGTTTGTAATCATATCCTAAGAATTGCCTTAGAGTTTCTTCAAATGTTATTACTTTGCTCTTATCACCAAATAAAAACTGCCTCAATCTAGGTGAGTTAATTTTTGTATTTAGTCGTGAGACAAATTTATCTATTGACCCGTCGCAATATGGTCCTTTCGAAATGCCATGCCCCCTCTCTTTGCTTTCTCTACGTTGAGAAGCAAAATTGTAAATCTGACTAAAGTAATGCTGAATTTTCTTTGATTCAGATTCAAATGTATTTGCACCATCAGAGAATTGAATATTAAGATCGTCCTCGCTATGCTTTGTTTCCTTGCGAAGGTTTTGAAGGCAGTTTAATATCTCATCAATATCAAATTTTAAAGGACTATCAAAATAAACTTTTGCTTCACCTGGATTTTTGATGATTTTGTTTTCAGTAATAAGATTCCTTAATAATGAAGACTGGTTATAATTATTATTGTCTCCTGACTCTAAAAATAGTTCTTCAAGTTCATCTGCATTTAATAGCCAGTAGGGAAGAACAAGGTCATCAATGTTTATGACATTTGCTTCTGGAAATGCTGTCGCATATTCATAATGAATGTCGAATATCACGATATGAGAATTGTTTAAACCAACAAAATTGCTTTTCTTTTCAGATGTTGCATTTTGAAGAACTTTTGCAGTTGTATGCGACTTTCCTGAGCCTGTAGATCCAACAATTGCGAAGTGTTTGTTAAAGAATTTATTACCATTAACTGGAACATCAATTCTTTCTTTTGATGACTGTGCCAATTTCACAAAACAGAATCTCTCATAGTTACTTTCTTTGCTACCACTAGCGTAAATTGCCTTAATATCTTCAATAGATGCTTTAGTGGCTTCCTTTGGTGGAAGAGCAATAGAATCACCGCCACGCCTAAAATTACCATCTTCAATGGTTCCTAGCGGATTAGCTTCTATTAAATATTTTCGGCTGCCATTTTCGGAAACCTCAATTAAAAAACTTTCAATAATTGCAATTAGTTTTATTTCAGAGCTCTCATTATCCGCGATTTGAATGTATGAGCCAACTTTAAGTTGTTCTGCTCCTTTGAAAGCATTGAGATCGTCAACTTTGATTTTAACTTTATTCGGTAGTACAGCAATTACTTCCCCGTTTGCTTTTATATCTGTCATTAGATTATGTTTTTAATATCAATTACTTCTTTGATTTCTATTTTAATGTGCTTCTCACTGAAAATAATAGGAGAAGGAATACCAATAAAAAATTGATATATCTCGCATGTTCTGTCTTGGTTACTCAACAGTAATTCAAGATCAGTTTGTTTATTGATAAATTTGAAAAATAGCTTATTAGCGAATGTTGGTCTTTCTTTTATGCTATCCAAGCTAAATGAAGAATTCATAAAATCATATCCGTCTTTTATAATGTATCCGTCTTTTTGTAAATCTGACTTTAAGCGAACCAGATCATTTTCTTCAATTCCTTTAAAAAAGACATAAGGAACAAATCTATCAGAGTCTGGAATTGTCTTTGTCTTGTTTTTACTCCATTTAGTTTTTAAAGTTAAGATTAGTTCTTTCAAAATCTGATTTTCTACTGGATTATTAATTTCCACAATAAAAATCCTGTCATTTGGTTCTTTATTTATTGAAGTCCTGAAAAATAACTTATTTAGATACTTTATTTGTTTTTCCTTTGCCAATAGTTCCACGAATGCAGATTTGAAAATCATCTTTTTCCCATTCGAAATCAATCTATCAATTGCGTCTTTTGAAGATACTCTAAGCGTGCTTTTTGAAGGAGGATTATTAGTGACAATTTCTAAGAGATAACTTGATATTACTGAATAGTATATCTCCGCTTCTTCAACAGTCTTTGAATAGTTTGTTTTGATTTTATTAATTACATTTGCGTATTGATTTTCAAAATCATCAGCATAGATTAAAGTAAATATCTTAACAAAAGTTGTTTTTTCTGCTACTGTAAATTTTGTGGTTTTACCAAGGATCGAATCTAACTCCGAAACAGTTAATGATTTTTTTGATGGCAAAATTCCTTTTAGATAAATGTAAAGTATGAATCTTTTAGATTTATCCTTTAAGAATTGCTCAATGATTTGAACTAATGGTTTTTTTATCTTTTGTTTTTGTTCTGCAGGTGTATAATCTGTATTGTGGTATTTGACCTGGACTAAGTAGTCATCATAACTATAGTCTTGAAGTTGTTCTATTTCAATTTGAGTTGTCGGCTTATTGAATATTTCCAAGATTGTCCTGTCGAACTGAAATTTATACCCTCTGAGTGCTATGTATGCTCCGTCCATATGTTAATTTTTCTTTTTTAGTAGTATCTTTTAGAATGACGCATAACGGACTAGCGTTTTATTTAATGTTTCCCCAAAGCTAGGTTTAAAAAAGATGAACGGCAACTAATCAATTGCAGTTAAGATTGAAATTCTGGGGAAAATGGTAAATAAAACTGAGTTGGACTATGCCGGGAGCTTGTCGCTGTGCGTATTCTACTCTGAAATTTCGGGCCGATTTGCCGTCTCTTCCACTATGAAAGAGGTGTAATCATCAGAGACCAGATTTTTCAATTCAGGTTTCATAAATATTGTTTTTTATTGGACACACCATTCCCTGCTGGCTGTTTTTGGAGCCATTGAGATGTATTCCAGTTAGTTTTAAGGTCGTTTCATTCATTAAATTTCTAACCCGGCGCCAAGCCACTTGTTTCGATGACTTGCGGAAACATTTTGCCTTTCTGGCATTTGGGGCAACGCATCGGGTCTTTGCCAGAGATGAGGCGCAAAACCTCAAAAGTGTTATGCCCATCAAGTACCGAAAAATAGCTTTTATTTTCGATCTGGCTAAAGCAGGTTTCAAGTTTTGATTTCATGTTGCAAAAGGCCAGAATACCAAAATACCTGATTTTATAAAACCCTGATGGTAAAACATGTTGCAAAAACCTCCGGATAAACTCATTAACCTCCAGGGTAATGTTTTTTTCATGCCTTCGGTCTTGTAATCTTTATAGCTTAACGAGACCTTATCGTTTTCAAAAGCTTCAATCCTGTGATTTGAAATTGCAACACGATGTGTATAGTTGCCTAGATACCGGATAATACCTTCGGGGCCGGCAAATGGTTTCTGACAATATACTACCCAGTTTTTCTGATAAAACAGCAGTTTTAGCGTTTCAATATCCAACGTATATATCAGGCAGCCTTTTTACTCCTTTTACTTCAGCCATCTCAAAAAGCCGATAGAGTATTCCACAGAAAACACTGCTTAGAAGTTTGAACGGGAGGAAGAATTTTTTAGGTGACAGTATCCATTCCATCTGGTCATCTGAAAGTCCGCCTGCAGGAACAATCATATGAATATGTGGATGATAAACCAGCGTTTGCCTCCAAGTATGCAGAACACCAACAGCACCTGCCTGAGCACCGATCAGTTTTGGGTTGGCAGCATATTGCATCAAAGCCTAACCTGCGGCCTTGAAAAGCAAGCTGTAAGCTTTATCCTGATTGATGTAAAAAACAGCGTTAAATACGACATGAAAATGTTTTACCGGCGGCAGGTTGGAAGCCAGCTTGTCGACCCACTGCAGTTTTTTGATGTACTGACACTGTGGGCAATGCCTGTTGCAGCACGAGTTATACGACTGTTTGGTATATCCGCAGCTGTCACACCTGTCCATGCATCCGCCCAAAGCGGATGTACGGCAATTTTGGATGGCATAAAATGCCTTTAATTGATCAACACATAAAATTGTGCATTTTCAGAAAATTGTCTTCACTGACCCTGAAAATATCAATCTTCCAGAAGATGGTTCGAGTATTGTATCAGCGGGTTTGCAGTAATATCCATTCAAGGAGAACAAACTTGAATTCGAATCGGTTTTGCATCAGGCGGCAAGCTTAGCTAAACGTACTAAATCTTCCAAGAAAAAGTTCGACATTTGTTCGGCAGGGACCACTGAAAATCAAAGAGTTGCAAATTTATTTTTGTAGGTGTTAAGCAGGTATTTTACTTCCGAAAGTCTTTAACCTATCAATTACATGGGATTGTATGCTCTCCCCTTTATTGTATCTGTTTAGAAAGTCGCAAATGCTTTCTGGTTGACCGATACAGAAAATGCGACTTGTTATGTATATGCAAATTAACGGCTTTTGCGATACTAATTGTGATTTACTTTCTGTTTGCTTTCTATTGATTATCAGTGTTTTATGAAAACAAGTGTTTGTATCGATAAATTTCATCCTCAATGGATTATTTTGACGCTTTTCACAATCAGTAGGTTAAACCAAACTGCCAGAGTGGTATAGTGTTCAAATATCCCAGTTCAATGTCATCTTTTACGATAAAGGCTTTGTCAATACCTTGGATTTGCTTCAATCCTTTATTTTTTCCACCTACTTCAAACGTGTAATCACCAATCAGAAAATCAGCAACCGGGGATACTATTACATCATACTTTACTCTAAGTTGATTCAGAAAAAACGTTTCTCTTGCATTTCCTGTATTTGAGTTATCGTTTGCTAAACTGTAAATCAAATTAGTATTGTCAAGATAAATTTTATCAACCTTACCCAAGCCCTTTATTCCTCCGGTAGCATCCCGTAGTTGTGCTATCATTCCGGCTTCTTCAATAAACAGGCAATAATTAGTTATATTATTCCGGCTGGCGGAAAGTGCAGTTGCTATACTTGTCATATTGAGCTTAAACGGCACACTTTTAGCAATAATTGCCAGCAATTGCTTCAATTTTCGACCAGTGGATACATTCATGCCTGCATACAATGGAATATCTGTTTCTAAAGTCTGATTTACAATCTGTTGTAATCTCAGCGCAAAGCCTTCCTCTAATGCAAAAGGATAATACCCTTTTTTTAGATAATTTTCAAAAAAAGGCAATGGATGTTTTACTCCGGGAAGTTCAACTTTATGTTCCAGAATTTCTTCCAAGGAATATACCTGGACAGATATTTGATGAAACAATTGCAAATACTCCCTAAAAGACAAACCTTGCATATTGTACATTACAGCTCTGCGACTTAAATCTGAGGCTCCTTTCTTGATATCCAACACTGAAGAACCGGTAAACACAACATTCAGTTCGGGATGATAATCATATATCAGTTTCAGTTCCTTAGCCCAATCTTTGTATTTATGAATTTCATCTACAAACAGGTATTTCCCGCCACGCTTTACAAAAGCATCCGCTAAATCAATCAGCCTGTTATCGGCAAAATAAAAGTCTTCTGCCGTTGCATAGAGTGTTTCAGCAGGATTCAGGTTCTTTTTGATATGCTGTAAAACCAGAGTAGTTTTCCCAACTCCACGCGGCCCGGTAAGTCCGATCATACGACTTTTCCAGTTTACCTCAGCATAAATGTATCGGAAGAAGCCAGTATCTGTCTCCTTAAGAAGTTTAAGAAACTGTTCAAATAATTTGTCCATGGCGGTTTATTTTGGACAAAGATAATGAATTTTGCACTGTCACAGTGTGTATTTTAATCAAAAACGCACTATTGAAGTGCAGATAGAGTGTTTTGTTTGCTTTTACGTCCTGATAACAACAAATGGGAAATATTCCTTTTCTACCATACCAGGAGCGAAACAATTTTGTCGTACACACAAAAATTTATATTTTTGTGTCTCAGGAAGGGCTGTTAGCTCAGTTGGTTTAGAGCATTACCTTGACAGGGTAGGGGTCACTGGTTCGACTCCAGTACAGCCCACTTTTGGGCAATCCAAATCGAATTAAAACCCATTAAATCGTTGATTTAATGGGTTTTATATTTTTATCTCATACCAAAATAATCCAATTCATATCAAGTAATTCGTGAGCTATTCCGTGAGTAGATTTTTTGTATTACGTTTGCTCACGACTACCTCTGTAATAGTCTGTAATTCATGCGATTATAAATTTCAAACTATTGATTTTTATTGAATAAAAATGACTCATTTTGATATGGTTGCTCTACCGCCTGAAGAGGCCAAATCATATCAAATGAGTTGAAATGAAAAAGGTCATCGGATTTAACGTTTTTGATATGAAAGAAAAACAAACATTTGGAATCCAGTTTGTGGGTAGGAAGAACAGGGAGAAGGAAAAGAACTTCACCCTTTTTGCCCGGATTACAATCAATGGGGTGGTTTCGGAAATCTCCCTGAAACAGAATATATCATCGGACGACTGGAACCCTGTAACCGAATCGGGGAAAGGAAGAAAAGTCGAGATAAAGGAGCTAAATCAATTTCTGGATCAGGTAAGAACCAAGCTTAACAATATTTACCGGGAATTGATGGTCGAAGGAAACCTTCCGACTGTTGTAATTGTAAAGAATCATTTCTTAGGTATTGTGGAACAAGGTAAATCCATTCTTGATGCTTTCGATTACCATAAAAAGGTTGCACAAGGAAATCTTTCGGACAATACCTTGCAACATTATACCACGACGGAAAAATATGTGAAGGAATTTCTTGAAGCGCAGTTCAAAACAACAGATGTCTACCTGAGAGCGATTAATTACAAATTCATTACGGATTTTGAGTATTTCCTCCGGAACAGAAAACCGGTTGATCACCAAAAACCCATGCAAAACAATGGGGTGATGAAACACATTGAGCGGTTCAGAAAAGTGATTGGGTTAGCACAAAAACTTGATTGGCTAAAAATCGACCCTTTCAGGAATTACCAGATCAAGTTTAAAAAGGTAGAAATGGGCTATCTTGAACCGGACGAGCTTCAGAAGATAGAGGGAACAAAATTTAAACTTGAAAGATTGGAATTCACTAAGGACATTTTTATTTTCAGTTGCTATACTGGATTGGCTTACATTGATGTAATTCAACTAAGTCCAGAAGAAATTCATTTGGGAACTGATGGAAACTACTGGATTATTTCCAGTAGGCAAAAAACCAGAACCCCATTACGAATTCCGATCCTTCCCAAAGCCCGATTAATCATCGACCGCTACATTAACCATCCCCGCTCAAAATTTAATCAAACTATCTTTCCAGTCATCTCAAATCAAAAATTGAACAGCTATCTAAAAGAGGTTGCTGATTTTTGTAATATCACCAAAAATCTGACTTTTCATTTGGCCCGCCATACCTTTTGCAACAACGGTGACTTTAAGTAATGGCGTTCCTATCGAAACAGTCTCAAAAATGTTGGGGCATACTTCCATCAAAACGACTCAGATTTATGCCCGAATTGTAGATGCCAAAATATCGGAAGATATGGGAAATTTGAGATCAAGATTAGAGGAGAATTTGCAAACAGATCAAGTGTCCTATATAGAAGGGAAAATAGCATTAGTACCATAGTTTATTTTTGTTGAAAATGCATAATTAATGGAGTTGATTACCTGAACTCCAATTCCGATCTGATCGCCAAATTGTTTTCAAAAGTAATATTGTTGCAGAAGTTTATATTTTTGTATCATCTAAAACAACATTCATTGGCGGAGCAACCTATATATATCGATAAGGAACTGATCAGAAAGCTGAAAAAGGGAGATATTGATGCTTTCAATCGGATTTTTTATGCCTATAGCTCAAAGTTGTACCATTTTGCCTATGGATATTTAAAGTCGAAAGAAGATTCCGAGGAAATGGTTCAGGATATATTCTCCAAAATATGGGATAAGCGGGCAGATATAAAAGAGGAATATGAATTTCGGTCATACCTGTTTTCTATTGCTTTCAACTATATCAAAAAGTATTTCAGGTCAAAAGCGCTGATCAACAAATATGCAGAATTTGCCACCGCGAATAATCCGGAATCAGAACAAATTCAGGAAGATGTCAATTATGCTTCACTTAAATTGAGAGTGGACCAATTGGTAGACCAAATGCCAGAAAAGCGAAAGGCCGTGTTCTTTAAAAGCCGGGTTGAAGGGAAAAACTCGAAAGAAATCGCGGCAGAAATGAATATCAGTCCAAGTACGGTTGAAAATCATTTGAACCAGGCTCTGAGGTTTTTAAGACTGCACTTAAAAGATGAAAACCTTGCAGGACTTCTCTTTTTCTGGTTATTTATTCAATAATCAAAAAAATATTCAGGATTGACTAGGTGCAAATTCCTGGTTGTGGATATACCTTCTTGAAACATTACTTTCAGGCAACATGGATATTTCTGATAAAAATCGAATCCACAAATATTTTAATGATTCATCAATTGATGATGAAAACTTCGTTGTTGCTCAGTTTTTGAAGGAGAGCAATCTACCTGAATTGAAAGAAGCTGCTCAAGAACACTGGGAAAAAGCTCCTTCAAAAGAAGTTGAGCTACAGCATATCCTCGACCGAATTCACTTCCACATTAACACAAGCAAGGATAAACGTCCTGTTCTGTCCAGAATTTTGTCTGCATATTACCGTGTTGCGGCCGTTTTATTGATACCCCTTATTATTGGGGGAATTTACATAATGGTGCAGAACTCAACCCAGAGTAATTCTTATGCAGAAATTTCAGCACCTCAAGGCTCAAGAGTGCAATTCACCTTGCCTGATGGGTCAATGGGTCATTTAAACGGCGGGTCAAGGTTAAAATATCCTGTCAATTTTTCTGATAACAGAAACGTAAGTTTGAGTGGCGAAGCCTATTTTGAGGTAACTAAAGACAAAAAGCATCCATTTACAGTTCAAACAAAATATGCTGATGTGCAGGTTTTTGGCACCAAGTTCGATGTTTGTGCCTACGAGGGCGATCAGGAGGTATTTACCACTCTGGAAGAGGGTCGTGTCAAGGTTTTTAACAAAACAGAAAAAACATCTGCCTTGCTTAATCCCGGAGAACAAAACGTGATCAGCACAAGCAATGGCAAAATGCAAAACATCCCGGTCAATACAAACCTGTATACATCGTGGAAAGACGAGATGCTCCGGTTTAACAATTCACCATTCGATGAGGTGATAAAAAAGATGGAGCGCTGGTATGGGGTGAAAATCGAATTGGATAACAATCTGAAATATTCTGAAAATTACACCTTTACAGTACGGACGGAAAGTCTGAAGGAACTCCTGCAGTTGCTCTCCATCACCACACCCATGAGCTTTAAAATTGATAACGATACGGTAATGATTTACCCCTTAAAAAAGAAAACAATGAACTAAAAAAAAGGAGGAAGGCGCTTGCAACACCTTTCTCCCTATAAATCAAATAATACCCGCAAGGGGCATGTTTAACTTAGCAAAACAAAAGTATGAAAAAAAAGTGGATGTTTAACAAGGACAGGCGTCCTTACGCCCTGTCGTGTTTAATCAGAGTTATGAAACTAACAACCTTTTTCTTGCTGATTACATTTATTACTGTAAACGCAAGTGTTTATTCGCAGGTAACCAAACTGGACTTAAAAGTTCAAAGTGTAACCGTTAAGGAAGTTCTTAGCCGGATTGAAGACCAAAGTCAGTTTTTCTTTATGTACAACGATCGCAAGATTGATGTTGAACGTAAGGTCAACCTTGATTTAAAGCAAGCCAAAATAGAGGATTTGCTGAAAACAATTTTCGAGGGCACAGATACAAAATTCATCATTAAAGACCGCCAGATTGTTTTATTCAACGAAAGCGATGAAGGATTTCGAGTTTCAAGCACCGAAGCAGTGATGCAGCAGCAAAAATCCGCTTCTGGTAAAGTTACCGATTCC
The DNA here is from genome assembly GCA_030684645.1 of Bacteroidota bacterium. Classification (GTDB taxonomy): domain Bacteria; phylum Bacteroidota; class Bacteroidia; order Bacteroidales; family Prolixibacteraceae; genus Aquipluma. The sequence continues at coordinate 11,114 of JAUXUF010000087.1, forward strand.
TCCGGTGGCTCTTTGCCGGGTGTTTCTGTTGTGGTAAAAGGTACCACAAACGGAACAATTACTGATAGTGATGGGAAATATTCAATTTCCAAAATCCCTGAAAATGCGGTTCTACAGTTTTCATTCGTGGGTATGAAAACTCAAGAAATTGTAGTTGGAAACAAAGCTTCAATTAATGTCATTCTAGTTGATGAAACAATTGAAATTGAAGAGGTGGTGGCTGTTGGATACGGGACGATGAAAAAAAGCGACCTTACAGGTTCATTATCTCAAGTAAAATCAGAGGCAATAAATTCCTTCCCAACTACAAATGCACTACAAGCCTTGGTCGGGAAAGCTTCGGGTATGCAAGTAATGCAAAACACTGGTGCTCCAGGAAGTAATGTTAGTATAAGAATTCGAGGCACTAATTCAATCCAAGGAAGTAATGAACCTTTATATATTGTTGATGGATTTCCGATCTCAATTAGCAGCATCGCTGTTGTCAATAATGCTGATATTGAGAGTATTGAAATTTTGAAAGACGCATCTGCTACTGCTATTTATGGTTCAAGGGGTGCTAATGGAGTCGTACTTATTACTACAAAAAATGGTAAAGTTGGTAAAACCAAAGTAGAATTTGAATCTAGCTATGGTATTCAGTCTTTGAGGAAAAAATTGGATTTGATGAATGCGTCAGAATATGCTATGTTTTATAATGAGCAAGCAAAAAATGATAATGAGAAACCTTATTTTACACAATCACAGATTGATGCGTTAGGTAAAGGTACAGATTGGGAAGATATGATATTCCAAAATGCACCTATGAAAACGTTGGGAGTTGGTATAAGTGGGGGAAATGAAAAAACACAATTTGTTGTTTCAGGAAATTATTTGGGACAAGAAGGAATTGTTAAAACGAATGATTATAACAAGTACTCTTTACGCACAAATATCAATCACCAATTGAGTTCAAAACTAAGTATGAATATAACATCAGTACTTAGCCGTATTATAAATCATCCGGTTAGTGAAAAGGGCGGAAATAGAGGAAGTAGCCTCATCTCTTCAATACTCTCAGCTCCTCCAACATTAACGCCATTCAATTCAGATGGCAGTTATAGTCAATTTATATTAGCAAGTCCTCCAAGTGCCTCGTCCAACCCAATGAATCTAATAAATGAACAGACAACAAGTGTTAGATCAAACAAGATATTAACCAACGCCGCTATTGTATACAAACCAATTAAGGACATAACTATCAAAATTTCTGGAGGCATTGAAAATAGCGATGACAGAAATGATACTTATGTAACTACACAGTTTATTAACTCTAAAGGGAGTGCTTCTGTAAGTACGCGACAGTTTACTAGTCTATTAAGTGAGAACACAATAAGTTATAATAAAACTTTTAAGAAAAAACATAATTTAAATATACTGGCAGGATTTACATATCAGGATTTTATCAATACTACTCTTTCCGGAAGTGGTACTGGTTTTGTTAGTAATGCAAGTGAAACATATGATTTAGGTTCAGCCATTACTCCTGGAATACCTGCCTCTTCCTATACAAAATCAACACTTCTATCCTATTTAAGTAGAATAAATTATAGTTTTGACAATAAGTATCTTGCAACTTTCAGTCTTAGGGCAGATGGAGCATCTAAGTATAGTGAAGGCAATAAATGGGGATATTTCCCTTCCGGTTCATTAGCTTGGAGAATTTCCAATGAAAACTTTTTTAAAGATATTCATTTCATATCAAGCATGAAAATCAGGGCGAGTTGGGGGTATACTGGGAGTGAAGCGATTAATGCTTATGCAACTCTAACTCAGTTGAGCTCTGGGAAAACTGCATTTGACAACTCATTATATACTTATTATTCACCGCGTACAACTTTGCCTGGAAATTTGAGATGGGAGACAACGGAACAGAAAGACTTAGGTGTGGATGTCAGTTTTCTTGAAAATAGGCTATCATTTACAGGAGATTATTACATTAAAAACACACGCGATCTATTAAGCACCGTTAAACTGCCATCCTCACTAGGATTTACCACAACAATTAAAAACATTGGTGAAGTAAAAAATTATGGATTTGAATTTGGTCTGGATGCCAAGGTTTTAACTGGTTCTTTTAAATGGGATGTCAATGCAAATATGTCGGTCAATAGAAATGAGGTCATAAAACTGTATGGAGGACAAGATATACTAGGAGGTTTTGTTGCCGTAACTGCTGTAAATGACAATGGGAATATTTTACGAGAAGGTCAACCTATAGGACGTTTCTGGGGATATATTGAAGATGGATATACCGAAACGGGTAAAATAAAATATTTGGATATTGATAAGGATGGAACAATTACATCTAAAGATAAAACATATATTGGTGATCCCAATCCTAAATTCATCTATGGCTTTAACTCCTCCATGATGTATAAAAATTTTGTACTTGATTTTTTTATTCAGGGGACAGAAGGTAATGATATCTTTAACATTAGTGCAATAAATAGTACAATTGATTACGGTAATGGATTGAATATGCCGAAAGACGTTTTTTTGAATCATTGGACGTCCAGTAATCAAGATGCAAAGTATCCAATAATTAGCAGATCAACTTCTGCTAATGTTTCCAATAGGTGGATCGAAGATGGCTCATACTTGAGATTGAAGAATATCAAGCTTGGCTATAATGTACCATTTCATAAAACAAATGGAATTGGGATAACAAATTTACAGTTCTATGTAAGTGGGCAAAACCTATTAACACTAACAAAATATTCATGGTGGGATCCAGAAGTTAATACTGAAGGGGGTGCAAATTCTACCTCGCAAGGATTTGATTTTTATGGTTACCCTTCAGCTAAAACTATCACATTTGGAATTCAAGCAGGGTTCTAATAATGCACAATAATTAAATTTCTTAAAAAATTAGTTATGAAAAGTATGAATATTAAAAATAACTTTTATTGGTTAAAACTAATTAATATAAAATTAGTTTATTTTATATTAGCAGTTTTCTTCCTCTTATCGTGTTCTGATATGTTGACTGAAGAGCCAAAATCATTAGCCGAAGAAACTTTCTACAATACTCCGGCAGAAGTTGAAACTGCTGTTAATGCCATTTATTCTCCACTGCGTAACAATAATTGCCTAGGTGGCTTATATGCATCTCAATTAGAATCATATACTGACTATTGCTACGGAAATGGAAGTTATGCAGTACTTAATGATTTTCAGGGATTGAATGCAACAAACATTAACAGAGTGGGATCGATCTGGAATAATTTTTATCTTGCAATTCGTAATGCAAACTTGGTCATACTCAACACTCCTAAAGGCACTGCAATCAATGAGGCTGATATAAACAAATTTGTTGGTGAAGCTAAATTTTTAAGAGCCTTGACATACTTTTATTTGGTTAGAAACTGGGGTGGAGTACCTATTCGAACTGAAAATAATATGAGGGAATACGAATTAAAGCGGGGAACAATTGAGGAAGTATATGCTTTAATTTTGTCAGATCTTCAGATCGCAGAATCAAATTTACCAGAAAAACCATCAAATATAGGTAGACCTAGTAAATGGGCAGCTAAAACGCTTCTATCTGATGTATACTTGCAATTAAACCGGTTTGCTGAAGCAAGAGATAAAGCGAAAGAAGTTATAGAGAGCCAAAAGTATTCTCTAGTTAAAGTATCATCAACAGATGATTTTCAGAAAATATTTGGTCCTGATGTCATTAATACAACAGAAGAAATATTTTACCTAAAATTTATTCGTCAGGTTGCCCAAGGTTATATCTGGTGCATGTTCGTTAATGATGCTGGAACGAAGCTTCATGGAGCAGGTGGATTTACTTCACATTATTCTGATCAAACGAGCTTCTTTTTTACAAACTGGGATGATGCTGATTTGAGAAAGGGGAATTGGTTTATTTGGAATATTAATCGGGGTCCAAATTCTTTATTAAGTAAAAAGCTAATTGATCCTTTGGCAGTTAGTGCAGATGGAGCAGGAAATGATTATACACTTTACCGATATGCGGATTTATTATTAATATATGCTGAATCAGCTAGTCGGGCCGCGGGAAAACCAACTTTAGAAGCAATGGAAGCATTAAATCAGGTGCATCGAAGAGCATATGGTAAGATACCAACTGAAGCTTCTAATATTGATTTGAAAATAGATAATTATACTGCCGAAACATTTTTGGATCTTGTTATTAAGGAAAGGGGATATGAATTTCAATATGAATCGAAACGTTGGTTGGAATTAAAACGGACAGGAAAAGCAGCTAAAATAATCTTGGAGGCAAAAGGAAAAACTATTGCTCCAATGCATTATTTATGGCCCATCCCTGTTTCTGAGATGAATTACAATAAAGCACTTGATCCTGCTAAAGATCAAAATCCAGGTTATTAATTAGTTGTTTTGGAATCACGTTCCCATTTTGGTGGGAACATGATTATTGTTAATTAATTTATAAAAATGTGTTATGAAATTTTCACTAAATAAATATTTCTTCCCCAAAAAGTTTATTCAAAGAATGTTCTTAATTAGTCTGGTTTTATTATCTATCTCATCGTTAGCACAATGTGCGATTCAACTGGATGATGGTAATTCAAGTGCCATATTTG
>JAUXUF010000094.1 GCA_030684645.1 Bacteroidota bacterium
CATAGAATAGTCAGAAGGGGTTCTCTCTCCTACAATTGTCGAGTAGGTCAGCGGCATTGCTGCCGCTTTCCCCTCTAAGAACCGTACTTGAAAGTTTCCCCTCATACGGCTCAAGCAACTCAAAGTTTCCGTTAAGAAACCGGCTCAAAATCTTCATTATTATTCAGGTTGTAGATTCTCCTGCAGCAACTGACATGAACAAGGGATTTAACTGTTTTGCCATTTGTATTAATACTGGCCAAATACCAATCTTTTTCCTTGTTGATCGGATCGTTACAGATCGGGCATGCACGTTTTTGTTTCTTCCATAAGCTTAACAATGATTCCCGACCTTTAAGTGAAATGAGCATTTTGTAGGTTTCCCTTTTATCAAAATATTCTTTCCATTCCGGATCGTAAGGATTGGCATCGCATTGGGTCTTGACGTACCGAGTGATTTTGGTGTCAGATAATCGTTTGAGTATCATTGTTCTTTTTACACCCTTAAAATTATAATCTACCGCAAACCTCCAATTCATATTTCCAATTTTGCGGAAATACTTTCGTGTAACCCATTTTGTATTCTTCATTGGATGTCTCCTTTTTGACCATTGCATTAACTTCCAAAAGATTTGATGGTCTGCTTTACAGAAAGTATCCGAGGAAACACAGTGCTTGTAATAATTCGCCCATCCTGTGATCTTAGGGTTCAGAAACCGAATCAATGTATCCTGCGTGCAGGTTTTATTGGATTCGATGGTTTCTCTAATCTTATCGAGAAACTTCTTTACTTTTTCCTTTGATGGTTTGATGAGAAATTTACCATCGTACTTTCTTATATTAAAACCCAGAAAGTCAAAGCCTTCATCAATGTGAGTTATCTTTGTTTTCTCTTCTGAGAGGGTAAGTCCTCTTACTGAAAGAAACTCTTTGACTAATGGCATGATTTCATGTTCCAATATTTCTTTGTTTCTGCCTGTGATAATGAAATCATCGGCATAACGTACGAGGTTCACTTTAAAGGCAAGAGCTTTTTTGCTTATACCTCTTTTGCGAAATCTCAATGCAAGCATTGTTTGGAGACCATCCAGCGTCATATTAGCAAGAGTTGGGGAAATAATCCCTCCTTGTGGTGTACCTTCTTCTGTCGGAAACAGCTCTTTATTAAAAACAAATCCGCTTTTCAACCATTTCTTTAACATCACTTTATCCATCGGGATATTATTTAGTAACCAGTCATGGCTTATGTGGTCGAAGCATCCTTTGATGTCAGCTTCGAGTATCCAAGAGCAACAGCATTAGTCAATATTTCACACATAGGAAAATCTATCTCAATCGTTCCCGAAAAAATTCAGGAAGTTGATTATTTTTTGGAACAAACCGACAGAGAACCTTGCTTTGTAAACGATGAAAATCAATATGTGGCCTATCTTGGAAATGCCGAAATGCCAACACTTCTGACTGACAATAGAGATTTACTTGAACAAAAAATTAGGACAGAATTTCCTCAAATCGAAGTAAGCGAAATGCTCACTTTATTACAACTTAAAGACATTTTTGCCGAAGAATTAGAAAACCGAAAAGAGCAAATTCTTACCGAGCAAATTATGGCAATAAAAGACTACCGTCTTTTCGAAGAAATCAATACAACTTTTGACCAAATACTTGACAATTCATTATACGACAATCCTTTAATGTTGGAATGGAATACTTGGCGAGCAATGACAATGTTGGACGGAGGAAAGATTAAAGCAAACTTGAAATTTGATGACTTTGGAAATCCAATGTCCACGGCACAAGGAAATATGGCTGATATTGTTTGCGATTATGATGCTTTTGGATTAACCGTAGAAGTAACAATGCAAGGTGGACAACGACAATACGAAACAGAGAGCGAACCTGTTACAAGACATCTTGCAAAAGTAAAACGAGAGACTAACAAACCTGCATATTGTTTATTTATTGCCCCGAATATTAATGATGCGTGTATTGCTCATTTTTATGCTTTACACAAAATGAATATCAGCTATTATGGAGGAACTTCAACAATAGTTCCATTACCATTAAGCGTTTTCATTAAAATGGTTCAAGACTCTCATAACGCAAATTATGTTCCCGAGTCAAGACATATTCAACAGTTTTTTGAACACTCAAATGAATTGGCAAACACGACAAACAACGAAGTTGAATGGTATAATGGAATAACACAAAAAGCATTAAATTGGCTGACAGAATAAAGGGCGATCGGCTAACAGCGTATTAATCCTTTGACCAAAAATCTGAGTTACTTGGTTCGAATGCCCACAAACAAATTACTCCGTTTCCAAATCGAATTAATGTATTGCCAAAATCCTTTTTGTAATACTTACATCCAGCTCATTGTTCGAATTTTATGTACTTTATATCCGGGTTAGTACAAAAAGCTCAATTATTTGCTATTTTTGACCCAAAATCTAAGAATTAATGATGAAAGTCCATAAAGCCGGTATCCGAACAATCAATTATGCAACTGTTGGTCTCGCAGCCCTCATTCTATTTTCGTGGGTTTTCATTACTGACAGCACCATTAAATTTGGTGTTCTGGCTTCAGCAGCCTTGGTGTATTTATTGATGATTCAATTCTTCAGGTACCCGCAACGTACTATCAATCACATGGAACATGTAATTTTATCGCCAGCCGACGGTAAAATATGCGAAATAAAAGAAACCATTGAGAATGAATATCTAAAAACCAAATGTCTCCAGGTTTCCATATTCATGTCACCAACCAATGTTCACATCAACTGGATTCCCATTCCTGGAATTATTACCTACATGAAACACAAGGACGGTGAGTTTTATGCTGCCTTCAAAGACAAATCGGCAGAAGAGAATGAACGGACCACAACAGCCATAAAAATAAAAGATGGACGCGAAATTGTGATGCGCCAGATTGCCGGAGCAATGGCTCGTCGAATTATCAACTATGTTACTGTTGGTGATGCAGTTGATCAGACTACTGAACTCGGATTTATCCGTTTTGGCTCCCGGGTTGACCTGTATTTACCGCTCGACACCAAATTGAGCGTCAAAATAAACGACAAAGTAAAAGGATCGCAAACCATTATAGGCGAAATTTAACCATGAGCCGTATCAGCAGTTTCTTTTTCTGGGTTCCGAATACCATCACTGCCATGAACCTGGTGTGTGGTAGTTTATCTGTATTTTTTGCCGTTGACGGTCAATTAGGCTGGGCATCTGTTTTTATTTTTGCCGCTGCCATCTTTGATTTCATGGATGGTTTTTCAGCCCGTTTACTGAAAGCCTATTCAGCCATCGGTAAAGAATTGGATTCGCTGGCTGACCTGGTTTCCTTTGGACTCGCACCTGCGGCCATCGTGTTTACCATGCTCGAATTAACGCTGTTCGGAAAAAATCAGCCTATTCAGGATATCGAAGCCAACTGGAGTCAATGGATCGTGCTTTATACCAGCCTGGTTATTCCGGTTGCCGGAGCTTTCCGCCTGGCCAAATTCAATACTGACGACCGTCAGAGTGAACAGTTCCTTGGAATGCCCATTCCGGCCAATGCCATCTTTTTTGCATCACTTGGATTAATTCTGGAATTGGGAACCAAACAAAGCATTGTGCCCATCATCCTGAACAAATATGTACTCCTTTCTGCGGTATTTATCTGTGCTTTCCTGATGGTTTCCGAATTACCCATGTTCAACCTGAAATTCAAAAACCTGAAACTGAAAGAGAACGCCCTCCGCTATTTCTTTTTGGCAACTACCCTCTTGATGTTGGTTTTCCTTCAACTTTATGCCCTGCCCCTGATCATCATCTGGTATGTATTACTCTCCGGAATAAGCTATCTGACCGGAATAAAGTAAAACATTCTAAAAAGATTCAACAAAAAGCGCCTCCGGATAGAGACGCCTGTTTTTATTAGTCAGGCTCAGGTAAAGTGCAACAATAAGTGCTAAACCTACCTATATCATAGGACAACTTTCTGAATCCTTGATTTCCTAAATTCGCAATAGTCGCAAATATTTATTCCATCTCATGATTATTTTCATTAGCATCTGCTTTCGAATTTCTTCTCTGCAGGAAAAGATAGACCGGAATACCTGATAGAATGAGAGTCATGCCTATAGCTGCTTCACGTGGCCGGGTTAAGATGGTATTGAAGAACAAACCGATACAAAAGAGAATAAAAATGGCCGGTACGTATGGGTACCCCCACACTTTATACGGTCGGTGTACATCGGGCATCTTGCGACGTAAAATAAATACTCCCAACGACGTGGCTCCGTAAAAAATAAAGACGGCAAAAATGATCATGTCTGTCAACTGATCGAAAGTTCCTGACAAAACCAGTATGGATGCCCATATACCCTGCCACAACAGCGAGTTACCCGGAACGTTGGTTTTATTAAGTTTCCCGATACCCGAAAAGAAAAGCCGGTCGCGAGCCATCGCATAATAAGGGCGGGCACCTGTTAGAATACTGGCATTTGTACAACCCAATGTTGTAACCAGGATCAACAACGAAATAAACAGTACCCCGCCTGTCCCCCAGAAACTCCTGACCGCCTCAACAGCTGCAATCTGATTACCTGAAACATGAATCTGTTCCAGTTGCGGAATGGACAATAGCGAAAGGTAGGTCACATTAACCAGCAAATAAGTGAAGATCACCACAAAGACACCCATCACGATTCCTTTCGGAATATTTCTGTATGGGTTTTTAATCTCACCGCCGATAAATCCAACTGAAACCCATCCCTGATAAGCCCAGAAAGCAGCCAGCATAGCTGTGTAAAAGGAAGAGAGAGACACCGTTCCACTTGTCAGATCCCTGACATCCATAAAATTTGCAGGTCTGGAAACCGTGCTGCTCAAACCAAAGAAAACGATTATAAGAAGACCTGCGCACACCAGCAAGAGAATGGCTTTACTCGCCCCAGCCCCGCTTTTTAAACCTGAAATATTGAGGGACGTTAAAAGTAAAATCAGCAGAATAGCTGTCAGCTTGACTCCAAAATCCTGAAAAGGAAAGAAAACGCCGCCTACCGTAAAATGTTGCAGGGAGGGAAATAGTTCAGGAATAGGGACAATACTGTTCAATGATTGTGCAAAAACATAGGCTAACGACGAGATGGTTGCAGTCTGAATCACTGTAAACAAAGACCAGCCGTATAAAAATGCAAAAAAACGATTGTAAATCTTTTTAAAATAGACAAATTCACCGCCTGTATCTGCCAGTAATCCAGCAACTTCGGCATTGCTCAATGCACCAAAAAGCGTGATAATCCCACCAACAATCCATGCCAGCAGTATCCATACCGAAGAATGAAGTTCAGCAGCCATCGGGGCAATTTTTTTATATACGCCTGAACCAATTATGTTTGCAATCACAAAAATGATGACATAACCTAAACCAAGTGTCCTGACCAAATTCCGTTGATTACCCATAGGAAAGCATTTGAAAATATTTGAAGATCCTAAATTAAGAAATAAGTTGAGTTTTAGATTCACTCTATGGATTTGCTGAGTCTTTCCTATTTATCCTGGCAAACTTAAATCCTTGACTAGTCATTTCCTGTACTTTTATTTTTTGAATGGCTACACTATATTATTCGAAAATCTTTCCAATTATAAAATTTATTGAAAACTCATTTTCAGGCAATCAGGAGCTTGAACTGAACTCAACAATCTGTCACTAAATGAACATTAATGCAATGTAACTCAATCATTTGATCCTTATATTGCTTACTGAAAGGCATAAAATAAAATCTTCACGTCCCTGATTCAAAAAAAATTGTAATGAAAAAATAAAAAATAAAAAATTAGAAAATAAAATCAAAATTACTATATTTCCCCTCAGCCTTGGATGTCATAATTTTTCACAAAGCGATTTTATCATAATCCGTCAGATACTGGCATTCAATGTTACAATCAAATAAATATATATTTATTCTACTGAATTTCAGATATTTGTATTTTATTGTGTATTAAAAAAAGTGTACTTAATCTTTTAAACTAACAATCAATTATGGAATCAAATTTCTTCAACGTGGTATTATTGCCTTTGGCACTTGGTATTGTTATGCTGGGGCTTGGACTTTCCTTAACCATTAACGACTTTAAAAGAGTGGTTACTTATCCCAAGGCAATGATGATTGGCCTAGCCAGTCAAATGCTTATTTTGCCTGTGGTATGTTTTTTTATCGCAAAATCTTTTGGCCTTTCACCCGAACTTGCGGTAGGTTTAATGCTTCTGGCTGCGTCACCTGGCGGCCCAACAGCTAACCTATACAGTCACTTGTCTAAAGGTGATGTCGCCCTGAATATATCACTAACTGCAGTGAACAGCCTCTTAACCCTATTTACCTTGCCATTTATTGTCAATTTTGCTATTCATTATTTTATGGAGAGCGGGCAGGTAATTCCAATGCAGTTTAAAAAAGTCATGGAAGTATTTGCAATTGTTTTAGTACCCGTATCCATTGGAATGATCTTAAAAGCAAAATTTCCGTCACTTTCTTCAATACTCGATAAGCCTGTAAAGATCTTATCTGCCTTGTTTCTTGTTTTCATTATTGCAGGAGTTGTTTATCAGGAAAAGGAAAATATAATTTCCTATTTCGAAATGGTTGGTGTTGCTGCTCTTGTCTTCAACCTTTTGAGTATAGCGGTAGGATATTATCTTCCGCGTATGTTTAGTCTAAAGGAAAATCAAGCCATTGCTATTGGTATGGAGATCGGAATTCACAATGGAACACTTGCCATTTATATTGCACTTTCTGTTGTAGGCAATAGTGTAATGAGCATTCCTCCTGCCATTTATAGCCTAATTATGTTTTTTACGGCAGCGGCTTTTGGCGTTTTTGTAAACAATAGAAGAATAGCAAAATCGAAACAGATACTCGACGTAGCTTAGGATTTTTCTATTCTTGTCAGATACTTTATTGAATTCCTGAGTACAAAAAGGCTGTTTGAAACTCTTCAAACAGCTTTTTTAATTTTTACCAACTAAGGACTAAAAGCATTTAATTTTTTGAGATTCAGCCATTTTTTCATGGTTAATTTTATCTTTGCCTTTGAACAATCCCCCGTTTTAAACTTTATTTTTCGGGCAATTCAACTGCCGGCGCTGATCTTATGAGTGAAGAATTAAAATGTATTCATTGTGGTAATTCGTGCGGGAAGTCCCCTGTACTTTTCGATGGAAATCCGTTCTGCTGCTCAGGTTGTTCAACCGTTTACCAGATACTTAATACCAATCAGCTCAAACAATATTACCAGATCGAACAAATGCCGGGAGTCCGGATTGAGGATGAGAAACAGCCTGTAGATGAAACTTATGCTTTCCTCGATCTGGAAAATTTCAAATCCAAAATCCTGAATTTTTCGGAAGGCGGCATTTCCAAAGTCAGCTTTTTCATTCCTGAAATCCATTGCGCTTCGTGTATCTGGCTACTCGAAAATCTGCACAGTTTGAACAAAGGAATTATTCAGTCGTTTGTCAATTTTCCAAAGAAAGAAATCAACATCACCTTTAACGAAAGCGAAATAACCTTGCGTCAACTTGTTGCTTTGCTGGTAAGTATCCACTATATTCCTGAAATCAACCAACACAGCATCGAGAAAAGATCAACCGATCAATCGGACAAAAAACTGTTCATCAAAATCGGAATCGCCGCATTCAGTTTTATGAATGCCATGATTTATCATTTTCCACAATACCTGCCCGGACACGAATTCCTGGAAACAGATATTAAACGGATGTTTGGCTGGCTGAGCGTTCTTTTGGCAGTTCCTGTTTTGACATACAGCGCAAACGACTATTTTCTGACGGCATACAAAAGCATAAAAAAAGGAATCATCAGCATTGATTTGCCGATTGCACTGGGTCTGATTACGCTTTTCACGCAAAGCCTTATCGAAATCATTTCGGAGCGTGGAATTGGGTACATTGATTCGTTGACCGGGCTGGTCTTTTTCATGCTGATTGGACGCTGGTACCAGGGTAAAACCTATCAGGCACTTTCATTTGAGCGCGATTACAAAACTTACTTTCCGCTGGCAGTAACCCGAATGACCGAAACCAGCACGGTTACTATCCCGTTGGAAGAATTAAAAGCAGGCGACCGAATTCTGGTCAGAAACCAGGAAATTATACCGGCCGATTCGATCCTGAAAAGCGGAACGGCCAGCATCGATTACAGTTTTGTGACTGGCGAATCGATGCCGGTAGCCAAAAAAGAGGGCGATTTTGTGTTCGCAGGAGGCCGTCAGATGGGCAGTGCCATCGAATTGAGCATCGAAAAGGAGGTTCAGCAAAGTTACCTGACCCAACTCTGGAACCAGACTGAAAACCCGTCAAAAGCCGATTATAAACTGAATACCATTGTCAACCGGGTCAGCCAGTATTTTACCGTTGTTGTTGTGCTGATTGCCGTTGGATCTGGAATATACTGGTCACTAAACCAGCCCGAACTGGCTCTTTTTTCGTTCACTTCGGTATTGATTATTGCCTGCCCGTGCGCGTTGGCACTGACCGTTCCGTTTACCTTCGGAAGCACCATGAGGCAATTTGGCCGAAAAGGTTTTTACTTGAAGAATACTGCTGTCATCGAACATCTTGATAAAGTGGACACAGTAGTTTTTGATAAAACAGGCACCCTAACCAATGCTCAATCATCTGAGATCCGATTTGTAGGAAAAAAACTCAACTCGGTTCAGCTGCAACGAATAAAATCACTGGTTTTTCATTCGTCCCATCCTTTAAGTAAAACCATATATAATTCGATCGAAGGAGATGAATTGTTTGAAGTGAAAGACTTTCAGGAAATACCTGCTTTAGGAATAACCGGACTGATCCATGGATTACGGATAAATCTGGGGTCCAGATATTTTGTTTCAGGAGAAAAAAAAGAAGATGAAAGCCTGACAACCGAAGTTTGGGTGTATCTGGAAGATTCTGTTGCGGGCTACTTCCAACTCGAGAATGAATACCGTTCGGGCCTTCATGAAGTCATTCGGAAATTGGATAAAACGTATGAACTTCATCTTTTAACCGGCGATAATGACGCCGAAAAGGCCAACCTGATTCACTATTTTGGAACCGGGAAAAATCTGCATTTCGATCAATCGCCGACAGACAAGCTGAATTATATCCGGAAATTGCAAAAAGAAGGCCGGAAAGTTCTGATGATTGGCGATGGCTTAAACGATGCCGGGGCGCTGAACGAAAGTTATGTAGGCATCGTAATTGCCGACAATGTGTTCAACTTTTCGCCGGCCTGTGATGCCATCCTTCAGGCGAAACAGTTTGCCAGTCTGGATAAATTCATCCATTTCACCCGTAAAAGCATAAAAATCGTCAATACAGGCTTCCTGATTTCATTTCTATACAACCTGGTGGGCCTGACATTTGCTGTCCAGGGAAACCTAACTCCGATTGTAGCAGCCATACTCATGCCAATTAGTTCTGTTTCGGTAGTTGTGTTTGCCAGTTTTTCAGTAAGTTTATCGGCAAAATTTTCCAGATTTTAAAATTGATAATATGTCAGTAGTTTTTATATTGGTATTTGTGGCCATCATCATGGCAAGTGCATTTTTAATCGCCTTTATCTGGGCGGTCAGGAATGGCCAGTATGAAGATACCTATACCCCTTCGGTCAGGATTTTATTTGACGATCTGCTGGTAAAGAAGGAAGAAAATGAGAATGAAGGGAAAAGCCCCACCCCCAACCCTTCCCCAAAAGGGAAGGGAGTTTCGTAGCGATTGTTTTAATTGGAATGAGAACAGTTCATTCGGCAGGAAAACAAACAAATATTGCACGGAAATAAGATATGCAACAATTGATGAAAACTGGAATTTGAGCCTTAAAAAAACTAAAAACTAAAATATGGAATTACAAAAGTTTTCTTACGACAATCGCATGACCAGAAACTTTGCGATTGCGACTATTGTTTGGGGGGTTGTGGGTTTGTTGGCAGGTTTGTTAATTGCTCTTCAGATTTTTATTCCTGCGATGAATTTTGGGCTTGAGTTTACCACCTTTGGGCGAACCCGACCGGTTCATACCAATGCAATAATTTTTGCCTTTGTAGGAAATGCCATTTTTACAGCGATTTATTATTCGTTGCAACGATTGCTTAAAACCCGGATTTACAGCGAATTGCTCAGTAAAATTCATTTTTGGGGCTGGCAATCGATTATTGTAGCCGCTGCCGTTACTTTATTGGCCGGATTTACTACAGGAAAAGAATATGCTGAACTGGAATGGCCGATTGACATTGCCATTACTTTAATATGGGTGGTGTTTGGCTGGAACATGTTTGGAACTATTTTGCAGCGCCGCACCAGCCACATTTATGTGTCGATCTGGTTTTACATTGCTACCTGGGTTACCGTAGCCGTTTTGCATATTTTCAATTCGCTGGCCTTGCCGGTTAGTTTCCTGAAAAGTTATACGCTTTATGCTGGGGTCCAGGATGCACTGGTACAATGGTGGTACGGTCACAATGCGGTTGCATTCTTCCTGACGACACCTTTCCTCGGGATCATGTATTATTTTGTACCAAAAGTCTCCGGTCGTCCGGTTTATTCATACAAGCTCTCGATTGTTCACTTCTGGTCGCTTATCTTCCTGTATATCTGGGCGGGTCCGCACCATTTACTGTACAGTTCGCTGCCCGATTGGCTTCAAGCACTGGGTACTACTTTCTCGGTAATGCTTATTGCTCCAAGCTGGGGTGGGATGATCAACGGTTTGCTGACCCTGCGCGGTGCCTGGGATAAAGTTCGCAAAGAACCGG
This sequence comes from Bacteroidota bacterium, assembly GCA_030684645.1. Lineage (GTDB taxonomy): Bacteria > Bacteroidota > Bacteroidia > Bacteroidales > Prolixibacteraceae > Aquipluma. Next base: position 10,795 of record JAUXUF010000094.1, read on the forward strand.
TTTTAAAAATGTTTGTTGTGGGAATAACAGCCTACGGAATGTCCACTTTCGAAGGTCCAATGATGTCGTTCAAAACGGTAAATGCCATCAGCCATTTTACCGACTGGACCATTGGCCACGTTCACATTGGGGCATTGGGTTGGAACGGTATGTTGACCTTCGGGGTGATATACTGGCTTGTACCAAGATTGTACAACACTAAACTGTATTCGAACAAGCTGGCCAATATCCACTTCTGGATAGCTACGCTTGCCATTATATTCTATGCCATCCCTCTTTATATTGGAGGAATCACACAGGCGTTGATGTGGAAACAATTTACTCCTGACGGGTTTTTGATGTATCCGAATTTTCTGGAAACAGTGGCCCAGCTTATCCCAATGTACACCATCAGGGCATTCGGCGGAGGTTTGTATGTTACAGGGTTCTTGATTCTGGTTTTCAACATTGTAAAAACCATTCAGGCTGGATCGTTTGTTGCTGAAGAAGAAGCCGAAGCGCCAGCCTTGCATGCCAATTCAGAAATTAAAACCCAATCGGAAACCTGGCATCGCTTTTTGGAACGCAAACCAATCCGGTTCCTGATTCTTGCAACCGTTGCCATTCTGATTGGCGGTATCGTTGAGGTTATCCCAACTTACCTGGTTAAATCAAATATCCCAACCATTTCAAGCGTAAAACCTTACACTCCACTCGAATTGCAAGGACGCGACATTTACGTAAAAGAAGGTTGCTATAACTGCCATTCACAGATGGTCAGGCCATTCCGCTCCGAAACTGAACGCTACGGCGAATATTCCAAGGCAGGCGAATCGGTTTACGATCACCCGTTCCAGTTTGGATCGAAACGTACCGGACCAGACCTTGCCCGCGAAGGGGTAAAAACCGGTAAAATGTACAAGCCAAATTCATGGCATTATAACCATTTCATCGACCCACAAAAGATGAACCAGGCGTCAATTATGCCCAAATATCCCTGGCTGGCTAAAAAGGAAATCGATATTCAGTCAACTCCGGCAAAAATCAGGGCCATGATCACACTGGGAGTTCCGTACCCCGCCAATTACGATCAAATTGCTATCAACGATCTGAAATCACAGGCCGACAGTATTGCGAAAGATCTGGCTGCTGCCGGAATCCAAACTGAAAGTAATCTCGAAATCATTGCTCTGATTGCATATGTACAGCGTCTAGGCGTTGATATTTCGAATAAACCTGTAAAAAAATAAGCCATGCTGACAGATTCATTCCGCAATCTATATCATGTAGAAATCTATGCGCTGATAGGGTTTATCATCTTTTTTACCTTTTTCATTTTCGTGTCTGTTCAGACATTCCGGATGGACAAGGAAGAAGAAGCCAGATTGAGCAATATACCTTTGGAAGATGGTGAAATAAAAAGTAAAGAAATTGCCGGTGGCCAGATTCAGTAGGACAAAATGCTGTCAACCAGCATTCAGTTGTTGGTTGACAGAAGCCTGACCTGAAATCAAAAATTTAAAAGAAAGACTTAAAGTAATTTAAAATGAATTAATTGCAAAATCTGGAATTATGCAAACAAATGAAGATCAGAAAGTAAACGAACAAAACGGGTCTCATCAGGAAGTTGATGATGCAAGTCAAATCAAATATTTTGGAGGACACGAATACGACGGCATAAAAGAGCTTGACAATCCGCTTCCGCCATGGTTGAAATATATATTTTATATAACCATCATCCTTGCGTTTTCCTATTGGACACGACTCTTTGTTTTTCATGATGACAACATCATACAACGCAGGGAATACGCCAAAGAAATGGCTGTTGCCAATGCAAAAACAGATGTTGCGGTGAAGGAAGAAGCTTCAAGGGCCGCTGCTGCTGCACCTTTGACCAAAGAGCAAATTCTTTCGGATGGAAAAGTTACGTTCGATAAAATCTGTTTCGTTTGTCATGGAAAATTTGGCGAAGGATTGGTGGGACCAAATTTCACTGATGATTATTGGATTAAAGGCGGAAGACCTGAAGATTTGAAAAAAGTGATCACTGAAGGTGTGCTTGATAAAGGGATGCTCTCATATAAAAGTCAACTAAACAACGCTCAAATTGATCACGTGATCGCCTATATTCTAAGCTTACAGGGAACCAACCCACCCAATCCAAAAGCGCCTCAGGGAGTAAAGGTTGAGAAATAAAAGCACCATCCCCAACCCATCCCCTATAGGGAAGGGAGTTTACACAAAGCATACTTATAAAGGATTATCTTTAAAGAAATAGTTATATGTCGATAAACAAAACTACGAATACTGGTTCTTTAAGCCCCCTCCTCATGAGGGGGATGAGGGGAGGCTTTTCTCATGCAAACCCCTGAAACCTATCAGGAATCAACCTTCAGAGACAGGCCAACCACTTTCAGTAAAGAGGGTAAACGGCTGTGGTTATTTCCCAAAATGCCTAAAGGAAAATTGTACACGATCCGGAGAATTATTGCCTTGACCTTGCTGACCTTCTTTTACGCCGCCCCCTTCCTGCGATTCAGGGGTGAACCACTGATCTTTCTGAATTTTCTGGAACGAAAATTTATCCTGTTTGGAAATACTTTTTACCCTCAGGATTTTTATTTGCTGGTTTTGGCAGTCATCGCACTCATTGTATTCATCGTGTTGTTTACCGTTGTTTATGGGAGGGTATTTTGTGGATGGGTCTGTCCTCAAACGGTTTTTCTTGAATTTTTATATCGCCCCATCGAATACCTGATTGACGGCAATTCGGAACAGCAGCAGAAACTGGCAGTTCAGGAGATGGATTTCATAAAAGCTTTGAAACGTATCCTGAAACATGGGATATACCTGGTCATCTCATTTTTCACCATTTTAACTTTTATCTCTTACGTAACGGGGACCGTCGAACTTGGCAAAATGACCGATGGTTGGCCCTTTAAGGAATCTGGTTTACTGATGGGTGTTCTGATTTTTACCGGCATTCATTATTTTGTATTTGCCTGGTTTCGCGAACAAGTATGCACCATGGTTTGTCCTTATGGCCGTTTGCAAGGAGTCATGCTAGATGTCAATACTATTTTGGTGGCCTACGATTACAAACGTGGCGAACCACGTGGCAAAGGAGAACGTGGCATAAAGGGCGACTGCATCAATTGTTACAATTGCGTGGATGTTTGTCCCACCGGGATTGACATTCGCAACGGAACCCAACTCGAATGCATCAACTGCACGGCTTGCATCGATGCCTGCAACTCGGTCATGAAAAAAGTGAGAAAACCAAGCGGACTAATTCGTTTTGCTTCCGAAAAATCTATTTCTGAAGGAAAAAAAGTCAAATTCAATGCCCGGGTTATCGCCTACTCATTGGTTCTGGTTGTTCTACTCTCGCTCATCACGTATTTATTCACCGTTCGCGGCGCAGTTGAAACCATAATCATCCGTTCGCAGGGAACCATGTACCAGGAATATGGGAATGATCATTACAGCAATTTATACAACCTGCAAACAATCAACAAAACCAATTCGGAGGTTAAACTCGAATTAAAACTTATTTCTCCGGAAGGTGAAATCATCCTTTTGGGAGATTCAATTCAGGCAAAAAAAGGAGAAGTTGCTGAACGGAATTTGCTCATTGTCCTGAAGAAGGAAACCGTAAAAACATCGAACTGTCCACTGGAGATTGGGATTTTCGAAAACGGGAAACTAATTGATCAAATTAAATCCACATTTATTGGGCCAAATTCGTTGGATAGAGAAGCGACTGGGCGAAAATGAGAAGATGAGAAGATGAGAAAGCGTGGATCACTCTTGAAATTTGAATCCACTTCGAAAAGTTTACCATATAAAAAAGCATTATAAGAGCAACTTTTTGAAACCAGAGGTTTCACATGTTTATAGAAATCAATGAATTAAAACGATGTACGACTCCTTATGGAGTCGAATTTGGCAACACAACCTCTTTTCTATAAACATTTGACCTCTCTGAGGTCAAAAAAATAACTTTTAAGAGAGACTCAAAGTTGAAAGTTGAGATTTAACAATGGATTATGAAGATAAAATTTAATTGGGGAACAGGGATTGTAATTGCATTGATCGTGATGATCAGCGGAATGATTTTTTTAGTTTCGATTGCGGTGAGGCAGGATTACGATCTGGTTGACAAAGACTATTACCAGAAATCGATCAATTACCAGCAACACATCGAGGAAGTTGGAAATACAGAAAGATTGGCAGAAAAGGTTCAGCTTGAACTTTCGGCTGATTCACTTAAACTAATATTTCCAAAACTGACTAATGTTCAGGATTATTCAGGTGAGATACATTTTTACAGCCCGGTGGAAGAAAAAAGAGACCTGATCCTGCATGTGAAACTGGATTCCGTATATTCGCAATCAATCGATTTGAAAAGTCTGAAAAGCGGAAGATATCAGGTAAAAATTGACTGGATAGCCAATAAGGGTTCCTATTATCAGGAAGAAGAGATTGCGGTCGGAAAGTAATTATATGATAGTTAGCAAACATAAAAATTACACACTACTAAACTTGATTGAGAAAAAATCTTTACTTTTGATGGAAGTTTGAAAAAAGATAATTATGGACATGACAACTCAAATAAAAAACAACTTGATCTCCAGGATTAAAGCCTCGAAAGATTTGAATTTTCTGAAAGCAGTGCAGACTATTTTTGATTCATCTGAACAATCCTTGTTTCAATTATCTTCAGAGCAACAAGATTCCATCGAAAAAGGCAGAGATGAAATCAGGAATGGTGACTCAATTGAAAATGATCTTCTAATGGTTGAAATGAAAGAATGGCTCACAAAAAAATAATTTGGTCTTCGCTTGCAAGCCATCAAATGAAAGCTGTTCTTGATTTTTATATTCAAAGAAATGGAAGTTCAGTTTACAGCTTAAAAATCTTGAATGAAATTGAAGATTTATCAAAAGCCCTTTCAGAAAATGAATTCATTGGGAGACTTACATCAAATAAAATGACCCGCGTAATCCCAATGAAAGTTTATTTGATCTTTTATGAAATCAATAAAAATCAGATCAAAATAGTTTCCTTTTGGGACAATCGTCAAAGTAATAACAATCTTATTTCTGTTTTATCTCAGAATCCAATACAATAGTATTTCTCGTAACCTATCTCAAAAAAATCGGGAACTTACTTCGAGATTCTGAAACAAATTCATGGACAACCTGAAACTTGAAACTCTTTTTATGGACTTTATCACACCTTTAACCATCGGCCTTATCGGTAGCTTTCACTGCATCGGGATGTGCGGCCCCATTGTGGTTGCCCTTCCGCTGAAAAAGCACAATCTGACATCAAAAATAGCCGGGGCGATTTTGTATAACTCAGGCAGGGTGCTCACTTATAGCATTTTAGGTATTTTATTCGGTTTACTTGGCCGGGGAATCCACCTGGCTGGTTTCCAGCAATTGATCTCGGTTCTGCTTGGCGCGGCAATGATTATGAGTGTTCTGTTCCCTTTCTTTTTCAGAAAAAGAATCACCATCAGCAGTTTATTCACCGGTTTCGCCTCCCGGTTAATTCTCAGACTGAAAAAGCTGTTTACTGACCGATCGTACTTTTCGTTGTTGATGATCGGATTATTAAATGGCCTGCTTCCATGCGGATTGGTTTACGTGGCCATTGCAGGAGCAATCAACTCAGGAACTGTATTTTCAGGAGCGATTTTTATGATGTTTTTCGGGTTGGGAACGGTTCCGTTACTCATGCTTGCTACACTTGCAAGCGATGCCATCAGTCACCGAATCAGGTTGAAAATGCAAAAAGTGGTGCCTTATTTTATCTTCATGCTGGGTGTACTATTTATTCTCCGGGGAATGTCGCTGGGAATTCCATACATAAGTCCGACCACTGAGAAACTGGCGCCAAAAGAAGTGGTTGAAAAAGGAAGTTGTTGCAAATAGCGGTTTGATTCTAAAAACAGGAAAAAAACAGAAGGCCCAAACGAAAATAATTGTAATTTGATCACATTTTTAAATTGGAAAAGGCAATGCCCGATATTTTAGTTTATTTTGTACAGTCATTCTATCGTCAGAAGTGAGCATACTGAAATGAGGCATTTCAAGCGGTTGTCAGGAATAAATCCGGAAAATGATTGAATGGTTTTATTAGAAAGAAGAAAAAAAACAGGAAAATTTGATTTTTTATAAACATTCAGTACTGTTTTGGGTTTATTAGGACAAAACAGATCAGGAGAAAAGACAAGAATAAAAGCAATAAATAAAAGAGAGATAGTCATCTTACACGAATCAAATACAAGATGGCACATCAAAAGAGAAGAATTTATTGAAAACCAAAAATCAAGATGAATCAAAATCAAGAAATAAGTACGCATTATCATGTCTATTCCCCAAATGAATCTTCGCCATTGATTGGATCTGTTTTTCACTTTTTTTCGAAAAAAACACTTCATTTGCTTGTCCTTTTTATTCTTTTATCCGGTATAAATGTTTTTGGGCAAAAGCTTTTTGACGACAAAACCAAAGATCCTGAAATCGGCCTGGTCGAACATTTGGATGAATTTCTTCCTACCGATATCTATCTGATAGATGAGAACAATCAGCGGGTTTGCCTGACCGATCTGATTGACAAACCTACCATTATCAATTTCGTTTATTTCCGTTGCCCCGGAATTTGCAGTCCACTCATGGAAGGACTTGCCAATGTGATGGATGCGTCAGACCTTGTTCCCGGAGTCGATTACCAGGTTTTTACAATCAGTTTTGATCCGCAGGAAACTATTGATCTGGGAATCCGGAAAAAGAACAGCTACCTGAACCTGGTAAAAAAGAAAGAAATCATTGCAAAAGGATGGAAGTTTTTTGTTTCTGATAGCGCAAGTATTATTAAAGGAACCAATGCCGTTGGGTTTAAATACAAGCGGACAGGCAAGGATTATGCCCATGCAGCTGCAGTTGCTGTTGTGAGTCCGAAGGGTAAAATCACCCGTTACCTGACCGGAATTTACTTTCTGCCCTTTGATCTGAAAATGGCAATCATCGAATCGTCAAAAGGAATGTCAGCCCCAACCATTAATAAAATCATGCAGTATTGCTTTTCATATGATCCGATAGGAAAGGCCTATGTTATGAATGTAACCAAGATTACAGGAACCTTGATTCTTTTCATTGCCGCATTGTTTTTTCTGGCGCTGATCTTCAAACCAAAAAGAAAAATAAATAAACATATTTGATTTATGCAAACAGCAGCTCAAATCCCGCACGATGTAAATTACCTCGAATACAAGGGGAAATACAAGGGAATATTTAGTTGGATTTTCTCGACCGATCACAAGCGTATCGCGCTATTGTACCTATACTCCATGATGACAATGTTCGTCGTTGGTGTGTCATTGGGACTGGCCATGAAACTTGAATTAATTGCTCCGGGGAAAACCATAATGGATCCGCAGACATACAATGCGTTATTTACGGTTCATGGTGTAATCATGATTTTCATGATTGTAATTCCTGGTCTTCCGGCAGTATTTGGAAACTTTATGCTGCCCATCATGATCGGGGCCAAAGACGTGGCATTCCCGAAAGTGAATTTACTGTCGTGGTATTTTTATGTACTGGGGGCAGTATTGGTCATTTCATCAGTTCTATTCGGAAATGGAATACCAGACACTGGCTGGACTTTTTACGCGCCATACAGTTTTAAAACAGGGACCAACCTGTTGCCCGCCATTTTTGGGGCATTTGTACTTGGGTTCTCTTCCATTTTAACCGGATTGAACTTTATTGTCACCATTCACCGGATGCGTGCACCGGGCATGACCTGGTTTAAAATGCCCCTGTTTCCATGGTCATTATACGGAACTGCCTGGATTCAGCTGCTGGCTACGCCGGTAGTGGGAATCACCCTTGTCCTGGTTGCTCTGGAACGAATCTTTAGCATAGGCGTGTTTGACCCTGCACTTGGGGGCGACCCGGTTTTGTATCAGCATTTATTCTGGATTTATTCGCATCCGGCAGTTTATGTTATGATTCTACCAGCCATGGGCGCTATTTCTGAAATTATTCCGACCTTCTCGCAAAAACATATTTTTGGATACAAGGCAATTATTGCATCGACTTTGGCCATCGCCTTTGTTGGCTATTTTGTATGGGGTCACCATATGTTTACTTCAGGAATGAGCGGCACGGCCCAATATACTTTTTCGATTTTGACATTCATTGTGGCCATACCCAGTGCAATCAAAGTTTTTAACTGGATTTCGACCATGCACAAAGGTTCAATCAATCCCGACATTCCTTTTTTATGGGCAGTGACCTTTATTTTCGTTTTTATGATCGGCGGTTTCTCAGGGCTGGTTTTGGGCGCTTTGGCAACCAATGTTTACGTACATGATACCGCTTTCGTGGTGGCACACTTTCATTTCATCGTTTTTGGTGGTGTAGGATTTGCTTTTTTTGGTGCCATGCATTATTGGTTTCCCAAAATGTTTGGCCGCATGTACGATAAAGTCTGGGCCAAAGTTGGCTGGGCCTTTTTCACCGTCGGATTCCTCACCTTGTATTCACCGATGTTTTACCTTGGTATGATTGGTATGCCCCGTCGCTATTACGATTATTTACCAGAATTCCACGCGGCGAATATTCTTTCGACACTCGGTTCATGGGTCATGACTTTTGGCTTGCTGATCATTATTATCAACCTGTTCCGTTCGGCTAAAAACGGGGCCATTGCTCCAATAAATCCATGGAACGGAAAGACACTCGAATGGACAGTGCCCTCGCCGCCCCCGGTTGAGAATTTTGATGAAATACCAGTTTACGGTGAAAAAGACGGACCTTACGAATATTAATAATTGGATACTACTTTATGGAACATGTAACACAACATTCAGATCCGCATTACGATCAGGAAGCTTCCAAATTGGGAATGTGGCTTTTTATATTCACCGAACTGCTCCTGTTTGGAGGCTTGTTCATTGTTTATTCGATTTACCGGTTCCTGAATCCTGAAGCCTTTCAATTGGCTGCACAGGCACTGAATCCGGTTATTGGAGCTATCAACACCATCATTCTGCTGGTGAGCAGTATGACGATAGCCATGTCAACTTCAGCGCTTCAGAAGAAGAACAAAGGCCTAACGGTGTTTTTGCTGGAAATCACCATAATGCTTGCGCTGATTTTCCTGATCAACAAATATTTTGAATGGGGAATAAAATTTGATCATGGAATATGGCCAGGATCGGAACATATGATTAATGATATGAGCAAAGGCGAAATTCTGTTTTTCGGACTCTATTTTGTCATGACAGGTCTTCATGCGCTACACATCATTATTGGTATGATCATTATTATTGTGGCTCTGAACAAGGTTCAAAAAGGAACGGTACACGCTGATCGTCCATCGTTGCTCGAAAATGCCGGTTTATACTGGCACCTTGTCGATTTGATCTGGATATTCCTGTTCCCTTTGTTCTATTTAATACACTAAGAAAAAGCTTTTCAAGATGGAAAATGAAAAACATCATATCGTACCATACAGGGTGTACTTTTATATCCTGTTGGCGCTGATTACCCTTACATTTGGGTCGATTGGGATTACCCATATCAACGTTGGAGAATATTCTGTTTTAGGTGCACTCATCTTCTCGACCATAAAATCATTTCTTGTTTTAACCTGGTTTATGCACCTGAAGTTCGACCAACCCTTTCTGCGCATCATGGTAGGTTTTGTTGCCCTGGTGTTCTTAGCAGTTATATTCATTACATTTTTAGATTACTATTACAGATAAAAGCTTATGTATATCTTATCAAATACTGCAAATGCATCCAATTTTGTGGCGGGGGTGGACAAAGCCTTTTTACTCATCATGGGTATTTCCTTTGTTTTTCTGATTGGGCTCACGTTTACCATGTTGTATTTCGTTTTCAAGTACAACCACAAAAAAAATCCGGTTGCAACCCAGATCAAAGGAAGCACAAAGCTTGAAATTATCTGGACCGTAATTCCTACCATCCTGGTTTTAATCATGTTTTATTACGGCTGGGCTGGTTGGGCGCCAATGCGAACAGCGCCGAAAGACACCTTCAACATTACGGTTACCGGCCGGATGTGGAATTATACATTCGATTACGAAAACGGCAAAAAAACGGATACACTTTATGTGCCCCTGAACAAAGCCGTAAAAATGAAACTGATTTCACTCGACGTCATTCATGGATTCTACATTCCGGCATTCCGGATCAAAGAAGATGTGGTTCCCGGCAGAGAAAAAATGGCCTGGTTTATTCCTGAACGGGAAGGACTTTTCGAATTGTTCTGCTCCGAATACTGTGGATTAGACCACTCGTACATGTACACCTATGTAAAGGTTATGCCTGAAGAGAAATTTAATTCCTGGTATGCCGATACCATAAAACATGTGGAAGTAGCCGTTGATTCTCCGACTGCCAACGGAAAGCGGATCATGAAAAACATTGGTTGTTTTGCCTGCCATAACACTGACGGCACCAAACTGGTCGGACCATCATTCAAAGGAATATACGGACATCAGGTTACTGTAACAACAGGCGGAAACGAGCGGGAAATTACTGTCGATGATGAATACATCAAACGCTCCATTTATGAACCGAATGCTGATGTGGTAAAGGGTTTTAACAAAGGTTTGATGTTGTCATACACCGGCCAGCTTTCGGAAGACGATGTGAAACAGATTACAGAATACCTGAAAACGCTTAAATGACCAGATCAAGGCTAATTTACTGGATAAAAATAATAGCAGAACTGGGCAAAGTACGTATTTCTTTGCCCATTGCTTTATCCGCACTTACCGGATATACCTTGCAAACAGGAAGGTTCGATGATCAAGCCTGGATGCTGATGGCTGGAGTTTTCCTGATGTCATGCAGTTCTGGTGCCATCAATCACATTCAGGAATACCAAACTGACGCACTGATGCCAAGGACGAAAAACCGGCCAATACCATCAGGAAAAATCAGTTTGAAAGGTGCGGTACTGGTAGCTATTTCCTTTCTTATCTATGGCGCTTTTATATTAATTGCCAACTTCCCATTAATCGTATTTCTAACCAGTTTACTGACTTTACTGGCATACAACGCCATATACACCCCGCTTAAAAAAGTTACCGCCTTTGCAGTTGTTCCCGGTTCGCTGGTTGGAGCTCTGCCCCCTTACATTGGCTGGTTTGCCGGTGGAGGTGATTGGATGAACGGACCTATTTTCTGGATAGCTTTGTTCTTTTTTATCGGACAAATTCCTCATTTCTGGTTGTTATTGCTCATGTTTGGAAAAGAATATACGCTCGCCGGATATCCAAGCCTGAATTCGGTATTTAGCGACAACCAGATTAAGCGGTTAAGCTTTACCTGGATTCTGGCCACCATCGCCACTGCGTTTATCGTTTCTATTAAAGTCCTGGAAAACTCAACGACCCTGTTCTTTCTTTTGATCTATATTTTCTATGTACTGTTTTCACTTTCGGCAAGCATACTGGTCAAAAAAGACATTCAGGCACGTCCGGCTTTTCTGAAACTGAATTTCCTTTATCTTTTGATGATGATCATTCTGATTGTCGATAGTCTTTCCAGAAGCTAGAAAGTCAGTCCTGTGACTGCCTTCTTTTAAACAAATGCTTCATTCACTTGTTTCATTACCAAAACTATAATACCAAAATCATCATGTTTTATATCGGATTTTTTTCAGGGATTGTTATTATCGGGCTATTTTTAACTTTTATATTTCCCAGAATGTTGTTTTCAGTGAATGAAAGCAAATACGATTTCGACCAGACAGCCGAAATCCTTTCTGAATCAGTAAAAACGAATGATTGGCGAATGCCCCATCAGTATGACCTTCAACAAATCATGGCCAACAACGGGTTCGAGGTAAAACCGGTAAAAGTATTTTCGATATGCAAGCCCGATATAGCTGTTCAGATTTTGAAAACCGACAACGACAGGCATATCGCTTCGATGATGCCTTGCCGTGTTGCCATTTATGAGAAATCGGACGGAAAAACGTATATTTCACGGATAAATGCCGGTATGTTCGCTAAGTTGCTGGTAGGGAAAGCCAGCATGGTGATGGCCGATGCAGGAGTAGGCAGCGAAACAATTCTGAAATCAGTGATAAAATCTTAAATTTATCGATTGTTTGTTCAATACCTGAAGTCTTTTTAAACTATTCATAAAAATTACAAATCATGAAAAAATATTTATTAATTGCACTTGTTAGTCTGGCAATTGGTGCCTGTAACTCACCACAGAAATCAGCTGATAAAAGCAAAGCTCCGGTTGTTATGGTTGAAGCTAATCTTAAAATTGAAGGAATGACCTGCACCGGATGCGAACAATCGGTTGCCAAAGGAGTCAACCAATTGGCTGGTATTGATAGTATTAGCGCCAACCACCTGGATTCAACGGCCTTTGTCAGGTTTGATGCATCGCAAACCGATTTGACAAAAATTACTGAAGCCATTGAAAAACGTGGTTATCAAGTGGTTGCCAGCGCAAAAGAATAAGTCAACTGGCAAAAGTATTTGAAGATTTAAAGACGCTCAATATCAGCGTCTTTTTTCGTTAGAAATGGATTATCCGGAATAGATTCAGCAACCTTGTCAGTCAAACGGACGATCACCTGAACATCAAAACTGAAAGTCTCAGAAGTCTATTGAATCGTATCTGCCATTATTGACTTTGATTCCGGCCCTTCCGAATCTGAAATAGGTCTTCGGTGTTTACGGAATAATCAGGTGTTTTTCAAAACACTTTCATAAACCACCACCATTTTTTTAGCCTGGTGGTGAATGTCAAAATGTGCTTTCACTCCGGAAAGTCCGGCAGTACTTAATGACTGGAGTTTCTCTCCGTTTAAAATGAGAGACCCCAAAGCGTCGGCTAAATGCGAAGGAATATTTTCAGCATAAATCAGTCCTCCTCCACTTGTTTCAATCACTTCCGGGAATGCCCCCAAAGCGGGCTGAACCATTGGTATTCCGGAGGCCATTGCTTCGAGCATATACAAGCCAAATGCTTCGCCATTCAGCACCGGAACAGAAATCAGACGAACAGAATCGAAGAATTTCTGCCTTTCTTCTCCTTCAAATTCTTCTACCCAATAGACCTCATCATCCAATCCGGCATTTGACAGTTTATGTTTCTGTTCTTTAATAAAGTGCAGGTCATCACCGGTTTTTCCTCCGGTAATTTTTAATTTCACGGTGGAATATTCCGGATTTTTCCGGAGAATAATAAACGCATCGACCAAAACCGCCAGTCCGTTTTCTTCGCACATCCGCGATAGATAACCAATTACCGGTTCTTTTTCCATAATATTTTTGGGCAAATAATCAGCAGGATCAACACCGATATGAACGGTGTGCATCTGCTCTTCCTCAACAGTCATTTTTTCATGAATCTCAGCTGCATAATAATCACTAACCGAAATAAATGCATCAACATCGGCTCCACGTTCGCTCATTAAATCCCAAACTTCTTTGCGGTATTTATCTTCCATCACATCCACCCAAACATCTTCGTCCTGAAGAGAACAAACCACCGGTATATTCATCCGTTGTTTGATCCGCCGTGCAAGACCAAGCAGCAAGGCATTCGACAAATGAACTACATCCGGTTTCGCTTCATCGGCCAGCCAGTCAACCATACGCTCCAGCTCTTCCTTTTGCTGACCTTCTTCGCCCAACAGCATCGAAACGGTCATGTCTTCCAGTCCGCTGGCACGCGTCGATCCAGCTTTGTGCGCAGCAAACTGAAGGACACTTTTCGAATCCAACGCATTTTCGATAAAAGCCGGCATGTGCCTGAAAATCGGAAAGCGCTGCTTCAGATAAAGGTTTACCGCGCCATAAAAAACCGGCACATCGTTCAGATCGTGTGCATCGTCGAACAGAGGCAAATACATTGGAACTTTGATTACCTGATGCCCCAGGTCTTTCAGCGCCTTGACATATTTGCTGTCGCGAAGGCAGTTTCCGCAGTAGAAACTACCGCCAGAACCGGGAATAATGTGTGCTATTTTCATATATCAGTGTCTGGTTGTCAAATAAATCAGATATCGGTCAAATCAGAATTTAAGGCGTAATCAGGTCACTCATTTCCCAATCCGGTATAAAAACTTGTCTGTCCGTAAAATGATGTTGTCGCGAACAATCGCCGGAGTCGCCTTGATCATTCCGTCCAACGGATTTTCGGCTAGCAGCTGAAAACTCAATCCCGGTTTAATCACATAAGTTTTCCCTTTCACGCTGAATAAATAAATGTTTCCGGAGGCATACAAAACGGAAGCATTGAACTGATCTTTCAGCTTGGTTTTCCAGATCACTGCACCGTTTTTGGCATTCAGGCAAGTTAGGTCGCCACGCTCGTGGACCATGTAAATCAGGCTATCGACAATCACCGGTGTTGAAATTTGAGGAACATCCACTCCGGTTTCCCAGGGAACATGCGTTTTGGTGACATCACCTGTTCCACTTGGATCGACTGCAAGCAAACGGGCATAAAAAGTTCCTCCTTCCGGAAACATCCAGCCTGAATTGACAAAAACCATTCCTGCGTAACTCAAAGGCATACTGACGGTGGAATCACCTCCATAAAAAACCTGCCAGATTTCCTTTCCTGTTTCAGGTTCATAGGCAATACATAGCTGAGCCCCATTGCTGATCAGCTGATCTTTGCCGTTGACTTCGACCACTATTGGCGTACAATAGGCTTTTCGGTAAACGGGTTCCACATCCTTGTAAAACTCCCAAGGTCTTGTAGTTTTCCAAACGGTTTTCCCGCTGAACTTATCCAAAGCTATCAGGTATTGAACATCCGTTCCTTCAATATGCAGAATCAGCAGATTTTTATAGATGATTGGCGAAGATGCAGCTCCCTGCATGTGCTCACAATTCAGGTCGGTGCGGGTCCAAACGATTTTGAAAGTCTGTGTATTGATGCATGCAGTTCCGTAGGTTCCAAAATGCACATAAACGAAATCCTCTTCAATACAAGGAGTTGGAGTGGCATAACTGTTGGTTGGGTGAATGTGCTGAACTTCAGCTGGCTTAAAAAGTGATACTTCTTTCAGAATTTTTCCTGAATCATAATCGGTACAAACGACAAACATTTCCTCACCATTTTGAGTTGCAGAACTGGTCCAAACCTGACCACCAAAAACGACCGGTGACGACCAGGCTACTCCCCGAATCTCAGTCTTCCAAAGAATAGCACTGTTTTCGCTCCAGCTAACCGGAGCGTTTTTGCTAAGCGAATGCCCGTCGAGTTTGCTTCCACGAAGATGTGTCCAGTTTTCCTGGCCTTGGGCCAATAATCCGGAAGTAACACAGATAGCAAGGAATAGAAGGGTAGAAAGTTTTCGGTTCATTGGTTTTGGTTTTTGGGAAGTACGAATATGCTGATTTTTTATCAAAGGCAAAAACTCATCCGATGACTCAGAGTCATCGGATGAGTAAACAACATCTCAACGAATATTTTCCAGTATATCAACCAACAATTTCCAGAATTTATCAACTGTTTCGATGTTGATCCGTTCATCGGGCGAATGCGCTCCGCGAATGGTCGGTCCGAAGGAAACCATGTCGAGTTCCGGGTATTTTTCTAGGAATAAAACACATTCCAATCCGGCATGAATGGATTTGACTAACGGATCGTTTCCGAACAATTTTTTGTATGAATCAGCAGCAATTTTTGCAACTTCCGAATCAGGATTTGGCGTCCATCCCGGATATCCGTCGGAATGCGCGACAGAAGCTCCGGCCAAAAGCATCGCAGACTCAACCATTTCGGCAGCCATGTATTTGCGGCTGTCAATTTCGCTGCGTTGGCTGGTTGTCAGCACAATTTCATTATTGCCTGAGAACTTTACCGAAGCCAGGTTGGTCGAAGTCTCAACCATCCCAATCATCCGGCTGCTCATTTCCAGAACGCCATGCGGACAGGCAGCAATCAATTTAAATAACCTGGTTTTTGTATCAGAATCAATAACAAAATCAGGCAAATTAACCGATTGATGAAGCAATCTGAGATTTGGCTCCGAACGTTCAAATTCAAATTCCATTTCCGAAGCAAAAACATTCCATTCTACAATGAAGTTTTCCTTTTGTGAATTATGAATGACAACCACTGCCGAGGCCTCCCGGGCAATAGCATTCCGAAGGTTTCCGCCATTAAATGCAGCAAGGTGCAAATCAAATTTTTTATCTGCATCCAACAAAAACCGGTTTAGTATTTTATTGGCATTTCCCCGGTTTTTATTGATATCGTCGCCCGAATGACCGCCCAGAAGCCCTTTCACCTCCAGTTTGGCAGCAAACGAACCGGCAGGCAAAGATTCCGGAGTAAAATTTAAGGTTCCAACAGTATCAATTCCACCGGCACATCCGATAAACAATTCGCCCTCGTCTTCCGAATCGAGGTTGAGCAAAATGTTGCCAGTCAAAAATCCAGGTTGCAGCGCAAACGCTCCGGAAAGACCTGTCTCTTCATCAACAGTAAATAAACATTCGATGGGACCATGAGACAAATTGGTAGCAGTAAGAACCACCATTTGAGCGGCCATTCCAATACCATCGTCTGAGCCCAGCGTAGTTCCTTCAGCCCTCACCCAACCTTTATCGATAAAAGGTTTTATGGCGTCGGTATCGAAATTGTGCTGAGTTTCGCTATTTTTTTCGCAAACCATGTCAACGTGCGATTGCAAAACTACTACCTGGTCCTTTTCCCGTCCTGAAGTTGCCGGTTTGCAGATCAATACATTTCCAATCTTGTCCTGGCGAGTTTTCAGACCATTCTTTTCAGCAAAATCAAGCAGAAAACGAATGATCTTTTCTTCCTTCCTGGAAGGTCGGGGCACCTGGCAGATTTCCTCGAAATAATTCCACAAAGGCTGTGGCGACAGTTTACTTAAACGCTTCATAGTTTCTGTTTTTTGAATGTATAAATCTATCGAATATTTAGGTTAATCTGAATAATAAACTGAATAAACCCATGGAATATTCATCACTCCGCAGTTTTTTTAATTTTTCATGGACAACGAAATTGACGAAAAAGCTGACAGGCAACGCATCAGTTTCAACGAAGTGGTTGAAAAGATGCCAAAACCGGGAAAGAAATGTCGAACTATTACAAAGAAATCCGCAGGATTGGATTGGCGCTGTTTTCAGCAATACCAAAATGCTAATTGTATTGCTTAAAAAATTGAGATAACCTGTTAACCACCTGATCACCTAAGGACAATGAAAAATGATCGAAGAAAATCTGATTATCAGGACTGATTGATATATGTGTTTGACTAATACCAGATTTATATGAATAATTCAGTTCTTCAGTGTAATTCCATGGAATATTATCTTTATAAACAGTTTTATGATCAGATGGAGAAGTAATTTTCAAAACCGCATTGGCTTTCATTAATAACCGGCTAAGCGTTTTCTGATTTGAAATACGGTTATTGGGAGGTCCTACATATTTCACCCAAACATACTTTCCATCGACTAATGTTAATATTTTGGAAGGATTTGGTATTACTTCACCTCCATATTCTATAATTTTCGATTCCAATTCGAAATCATATATTTCGATCTGAACAATTTGATCAGGATTCGTAATCTTATGGTTTGAAGCTTCTTCCGGAGAATAGAAAGAAATAAAACCGCTGTATGGAAAATTCTCTCGAAGCTTATAAAACATTGTCTGATAGAATGTTTTAGTTGAAAAACTCAGAACATTATTTTGGGTATAAGCTGAAACAGGTTCTATAATCACTTTGAAGGTAGCGCGTTCTTTCGATTCATGGATTTTCTCACCAACATCTTTATACTTCGGAATTAATTTTTCAGCCTTGGTAAAATAATAATAAGCTTCTTTCGCCTTTTCTTTGGTGTTCTGAGTTAACAAATCAGTTCCGATGCCATAAAGTTCAGCAACAGCTCTTTGGGTAATATCAGGAATTTCAGAAGCATAAATTTTAGGTTCACAAATCAGTCTTGAGGCTGTTGAATTGTATCGGATTTCATCGGATAAATCATTTGTCTTCTGCATGATATCCAGTGTTTTCGCCCATCTGAACTTATCGTTGCTCAATAAAATCCTGTCAATTTCATTTTGATAATAAACCAGAGCTTCAGAATAGGTCTTTTGAAGTATTTGGCCTGCCCTTTTATTATCAGCATCACAACTCAACCGATAAGTGGCTTTATTGATCACCTCAGCATAATTGTGCTTTTTCAATAACCGTTTATCTGTTGAACAGCTACTAAAAAAAACAAAAAGGCACAGCAGAAATAGTAGGTTTTTGGTCATTTTTTGAGATAAAAAACAATTATCTCATTCAGGGTACAAAGCAAGTGCCATGATTGCACTTTGACAGAATTGTTTTTTATGAAAAATGGTGTTGTACAATAGGTGACAGAAACAATTCGAACCAATCATTTCAATATTTTTACTTTATATTAACCTAATTGTACTGCTTAAAATAGTTAGTCAACTTGTCGGTTAACTGATTGAAGATTGGTTTTGTAAACAGCACAAACATATCCTGTGCCGGTGGTGGCATCAAAACCTTGTTATTGACAATATTGATCAGGTTATTATCCAGCACTTCCTTGTCGCCAATAAAAACGCCGTACTTGTTTTCCCACGTAAATTGTCCCGGAACCTTGTCAGTAAAAACTATTTTTTGTGACTGAAAGTCAACGGCTTTCAGTTCCAGAAGTCCGCCCGAAGCTACCTGGTCGGTTACAATTTTAATTTTGCCTCTTTTCAGCACTGTTCGGGTTCGGGTAGCCATTGAATCTTTGGAAATTTTAACCTGATATTTTTCTTCCACCTCGCGAGAAAGGTCTTTCTCTTCTTCAAAATGTTGCGGGCGACCGATAAAAAAATCGTAGAATCCCATCTGCAAAACCATGTCCGGATATTTCAGCCTGGCATTATCAGCCTCTTCCGGAGAATAGAAGTGCATAAAATCCTTTTCCTGAAACTGCTGGTTCAGCATCTGGAAAACATTGTCGTAAAAAAACTGAGCCGAATATTCGTACTTTCCGTTTACCGGTATTTGTTCAACCACCACTTTCAGGGTGGCTTTGTCTTTCGATTCTACTATCTTTTGCCGGGTATCTTTAAATCCCCGAACCAGCCCATCAGCATTCAGAAAATGAAAATAGGCTTGTTTGGCCGTTTCACGAGTATTCCGGTTCAGGGCATCCATTCCGGCATCATAATACTCCTGAGCAGCACGGTTTTGGACATCGGTCAATTCAGACGTGTAGTTTTTGGTTGAAGATACCAGGCTTCGGGCTGCAGGTATCCGACGGATTTCATCGGAGATCTGATTGACAGTTTGCATAATTTCGAGCGTCCGTTTCCATTTGAACGGTTCATTGCCGGTTAATATCTGATCAATTTCTTCCTGGTAATAAACAACTGCCATTGGGTAACCATCGCGAACGACCTGGGTTGCCTTGCGGTTATCCGGATCGTTGCTTAAACGATTTGCAGCCTTCATGATAGCATCGTAATAATTGCCTTGCTGCAACGACTTTAACCCTGTTGAACACGAATTCAACAACAATACACATGTGATCAGGATGTAGAAATATTTTCGCATAAATCTGATGTTAATGACTCTTTTCAAGCCTGAACAAAACTATTGATTTCGGATTAGAAATTCGCTACTGCTAAGCAATTAAAGTCCACCAATTATAGCCTTTCCAGGCGTTTTGCTTCGTCCCAGATAACATCCATTTCGGCCAGACTCATCTTTTTCAGGTCTTTGCCTTTTTGTAAAGTCTGGCTTTCGAGAAAATTAAACCGTATGATAAACTTCAGGTTGGTACGTTCCAAGGCAGTTTCCGGATCGATGCCATATAGGCGGGCGGCGTTTACCATAGCGAAAAACAGGTCGCCAAACTCACCTTCAATTTTATCTTTATCAACGGCATCAATTTCGACGCTCAGTTCGTTGATTTCTTCCTTCACCTTGTCCCAAACCTGTTCGCGGTATTCCCAGTCGAACCCTACCCCACTGGCTTTTTCCTGGATGCGGTTTGCCTTAACCAAAGCTGGCATAGCTGCCGGAACACCTTCCAGAACACGAGTGTTTCCACCTTTTTCCGAAAGTTTCAGCGTTTCCCAATTTTGCTCCACTTCACGTGCACAGGCAACATCAACGTCGCCAAACACATGCGGATGACGGTAAATCAGCTTTTCGTTGATGGAGTTCAGCACATCGGCCATATCGAAAGCACCTTTTTCGGAACCGATTTTGGCATAAAAAACGATATGCAGCATGAGGTCACCCAGTTCCTTTTTGATCCCGTTTAGATCATTGTTCAGGATGGCATCGGCCAGTTCGTAAGTTTCTTCGATGGTTAGTTTCCGGAGCGATTCGAGGGTTTGCTCTTTGTCCCACGGACATTTTTCGCGCAGCTCGTCCATGATTTCCAGGAGGCGGGCAAAAGCAATTAATTTATCGTTCATTTTTTTGGTATTATCTCTCTAAAACCGACAAATCGGTTCATTTCTGGATTTTTTTCCTTTTCTTTCTCCAGGTACTATAAATGATTATTTTTCCCACGGATTTATGGTGGCCAAACCAGTAATATTTTTAAAGTCTTCAATATTTCTGGTAACCAAGGTGAGCCCATAAACCATAGCAGTAGCTGCGATAATTGCATCAGGAAGTTTGATTCGATGAGTTTTGCGAATTTCAGCAGTTTTTAGTTTTATAACTTGTTCGAGTTCAATCACAAGAACATCGCTGATAAAACCATTCAACACCTCCAAATCTTTTTCTGTAGCAGTCTTCCAGCAAAGGAGTTCTATTTCTGTAATTGCAGAAATAATTGGTGATTCATTGATTAATAGTTCATCGATAAACTTTTCTGCCGAGGGTGAAAATTGCTGTTGCAGGTAGTAAATTGCAGTATTGGTATCCCAAAGGTATTTTATTCCCATGAGTTTCGGAGTTCATTTAATTGATTGTCAATTTCAATCAAAGGTTGTTTTTGCATAGCTCCTTTGTATTTAGCTTCCCATTTGATCTGTGTTTCTTTTAATGGCTTCTCACGACGAACGCGAATAAGTTGCAACGATTCTAAATCCTGCAAAAGCTTAATAACCTTATCGTTTACTATATCAATGGTTAACGTTTTCATAATATCAAAGTTAATCTAATCACAATTTTTATTCAAAGATAAAAATATTCGTTGGAACATTCCGACTTTTCACTCAAAACGGCTTTCCTGCCCCATTACCCGAAAATTTCCCTCAATTCCTTGTTGCTAAGTTTACCAATCCAGTTTTCTCCGGTGGCAACGGTCATGTCGGCCAAATGTTTTTTCTTTTGGATCATTTCATCAATCCGTTCCTCAAACGTATTTTTAGTGATAATTCGGTGTACCATCACGTTTTTCTTTTGCCCGATACGATAAGCCCGGTCAGTAGCCTGGTTTTCGACTGCAGGGTTCCACCAAAGATCGTAATGAATAACATGTGATGCGGCAGTGAGGTTTAATCCGGTTCCGGCTGCCTTGAGCGAAAGCAGGAATATTTTGTCGGCACGGTTGTTCTGAAACCTATCGACCATTTGCTGACGTTGGGTTACGTTGCAACCGCCGTGATAGAACATCGGTTTTTCGCCAAAACGCTCTTCAATAAAGCGTTCGAGCAACTTACCCATCTCGCTGAACTGGGTAAATATCAACACTTTTTCACCGCTATCCACAATGCTTTCAAGCAATTCGAACAACAGTTCTGTTTTTCCTGAAAGCGAGGCATCGAACTTTCCGTTTTTCAGGAATTGAGTTGGATGGTTGCAAATTTGTTTCAATGCCAGGATCATTTGAAGCACCAAACCTTGCCGTTTGAAAAGCGATTCGTGATCGGATGAAGAAATCCCTTCGATTTCGTCCATGGCCAACTGCATGGTTTTTTCGTACAGTATGGCTTGCGATTTGGTGAGTACCGAAAACTGGTTTTGTTCAATTTTATCAGGGAGGTCGGAAATGATGCTCTTATCGCTTTTCATCCGGCGCATCATGAAAGGCGCAGTAACTTTCCGAAACCGTTGTACAACTTTCTCATCGCTAAAAACCTGAATGGGCTGTGCATAATCATCCTTGAAGGTTTTGACTGTTCCCAGGTAGCCTTTGTTCGAAAAGTCCATGATCGACCAAAATTCGGTAAGCCGGTTTTCGACCGGGGTACCGCTCATGGCAATCCGTATCTGCGAACCAATACTTTTAACAGCTTTACTTTGAGCGGTATCGTGGTTTTTAATGTTCTGGGCTTCGTCGATGATCATGACCTGCCACTTGTGTTTTTTGAGCAAATCGGCATCGCTGCGTACCACGCCATAAGTAGTCAGCATGACATCGGCTTTAAACTCCTTCAGGTCGCGGCCTGTACCGTGGTGAATGTGCGAACTCAGTGAAGGGGCAAACTTTTCGATTTCGGACTGCCAGTTAGTGAGTAAACCTGTCGGAACCACTACCAATGCTTTATGTTTATCATTAATCGCCTTTTCTTCTTTGAATTTCAGGAGAATAGATATGACCTGAAGTGTTTTTCCCAATCCCATGTCGTCGGCAATTATACTTCCGAAACCGATGCGGCTGTTGCGGTACATCCACGAATATCCGCGCAACTGGTAGGGTCTCAGCTGGGCAACCAATCCCTCCGGAAGCTGGATGTTTTCGCTGGAAGTAAGCTCAACAATCATTTTTCGAACTTCGTCGGTCAGTACAACAGGCGCACCTTCGTACTCTTCGCACAAAGCAGTTTGCAGCATTTGATAGGAATTCAGTGGCTTGGTCTGTGTAAATTGCCTGTGCAGTTTTTCAAGGTCGGCTTCATCCACATAAATGTAGTTTTCCCTGAATTTAATGAGGCCAGCCGCATTTTTTATCAATTTTTTATATTCTTCAGGCGACATGACCTGATCGCCAATGGCTACCTGCCAATCGAACGAAAGTAAATCGTCTAATCGAATAAATGCCTGCCCTTCGGCTTCATTCCGTTTCAGTTTTACTGAAGCTTTTGGCCGCAGCAATTCCTGAAGCGATTTGGGAAGCATGGTTTTTATATCCAACAGACGGATTGCCGGCAACATTTCCATCAGGAATGGCGCGAACTCTTTGCTGTCGAAAAGGATAGGCCGCGCACCCTGAAGGTTGATGCAATCATCTAGTCCCCGGATAAATGGTGATAGCAGCGACAAGGGCTGCAATATTTTAAACCGCTGTTTTTCATACTGTTGCTCGGTAAGTATTTTACTAAGCGGAATGGGCAGTTGATCGGGATCGGTGGTGTCTTCAATGCTGATTTCAACCTCAAAACTGTCATCATCGCGTTCGGTAACCGTAATTACCGGTTTGTAAGTTTCTGAAGTCAGGAAATAACGGTCGAGCCAAACTTTGATGCCCCCGCTGAGCGCATTTTCACCTACACCTTTAAATTCCTTCGATTTATTCCTGAAAAACAAATCTGCAAAAATATCGCCATCAGTTGGTTTGGCCAAAGCCTTCACCAACTCGGTAATAAAGAAAGAAAGCAAGGGAATTGCCTGATTCTCGAGTGGCAATACCAGTTCCTTTTTTCGAATGATATGATTGGCCGATAACATTCCGGAAGGGAGTATTTTTTCCAACTTCTCGACCAGTTGTTTCACCCGGCTATCAATCATGGCAGGCAACCAGCGAACAACAAAATGCTTGTTTTCGAGCTGGACAATTTGAGGAACAACTGCCCCATTCGAAACCAAATGCAATGAAGTAAAAAACGCTTTGTGCATTGCCACCACCGAAGGTTGAAAATCGGGAAGATGATCGGGATTCAACTGAAAAAGAAGTGGAATAAGCTCACTGATTTGCTTGCAGTTATGGCTTTCTCCGGTCAATTGCTTTTCGTCATTACCATTAACCAGAATACCGATTGTTGAGCGGACACTTAGTGGTTGCAGGTTTGTTTTTGGTAAAAACACTGCTTCCAGCGCCAGCTTTTTGGTCAATAAACGTTGTGTATCTTTCGATATGCGGATGAATTGCTGTGCATATTTTTCTTTGAAGTTTCCGGCATGATAAAACGGTGGCGAATCGGGAAGTAATTGAACCAGGGGCTCGGCAATGTTTTGGAGCTGCGAAAAATCTATACGCTGATAAGTTTGTTCTGTATCAAAATCGTCCAGCTTCATGGCTTTCCCTTTCAATAAACCGGCAAATTGGACAATCTCGGCTTTCTTTTGGTCGGCAATAAATATTCCACGTTTCTTCAGTTCTTCGATCAAATTAACTTTATGAATTTCGAAAACCAGGAACGGATTGTTGTCAATTTCGCGGCTTACCATGTAAATAACAGCGGCCAGATGTTTGCACGGCACAGCCCAGTCGGGACAAGAGCATTGCATTTTGAAATCGGTCCATTGTTTCGGAAAAACTTTCAGCCCAACTTGTTCGGCAATAGTCAGAATTTCGGGGTCTAATTCGCGGTTCAGCAGTTTGGAAATCAGCACGGGGCGATCAATGATTTTGACCATCAGCTGCTCCACCTGATCTTCGAAGAATGGTGGTACAATCAGGTTTACTTTATATGGCGAAGGGCGGCTTCCGGCAACTTTGGCCACAATTTGGTTCTCCTTGATTTTCACATCCTTCACATGACCACTGCGCGCATACGATGCCCCGCGGGGCAAACGGTTGTCGTAGTCAATATGATCCAACGAACGAAGCCAATGTTCGCCCCACCAGGTTTTTCCAAAATTACTTGCCATAGCCATTATAAAATTTGATGTTTTTTGAAATCACTGAAGTTTACAAAACTATTGATTTTTGGGAACTATCTGATTTTGGGCTTGGATTTATTTGAAATATTTTCAGACAATCGGGTGCGGAGATTTTTAATCTCCGGAATCTTTTCTTTAAGCGATTAAAAATCGCGACACCCACAAAAAAAGCTGCCCCTTTAGGAGCAGCTTTCAAATTTATCAGATTTTCAATTCCTTATTTGATCAGCTCGAAACTGCGTTTTACGAATTTATCGAGATCCTCACCTTTCAGCATTCCGTTTGCAAGTAATGCCAGATCAACCAGTTGTTTGGCCAATTTGTTTTCTTTTCCAAACACTGTCAGCTTTCCCTTGCGTTCATCCTGTAAAAGGTTGATCGCTTTTTCAAGCTCTTCTGATTTTTCCTTTTCTTCAGCCGGGATTTCCTCCTCTTTCTTGTTCTTTTTTGACTTTTCGAGTTTATCCTTTTCTGTACTCTTCGTTTTCAAATCGCTGCTGATGCGTTCCAAATCTTCACCCAAAGCGGCATCGCGATCTGCAAATATATGCTTAATCAGCGGATGAGATGTATTCACCACCAGGTTCAGGTTTTCAGGAAGATCGCCGTAGAAACTCATTCCGCCCTGCATCTGGCTCATATCTTTCATCCGGCGCATAAACTCATTGCGGGTAATGACCATCGGATTACCATTTTCGCCCAAATCTTTGAAATCGACGATGAAGCCGAAATCTTTATTCTCCGGACAAACAGCTTTGAAAATCGGGCTCAGCTCATTCTTTTCTTCCCAGCTCAATTCATGCTTCGGACTTTCTTTAACAATCAGGTGTTCAGCAACCTCCGAATCGACGCGAACAAATCGTTTGTTGCTGAATTTTTGTTCCAACTGGTTGATGAGTGGCGTTGAAAGCACATTGTTCATCAGCAGGACATCATATCCTTTGTTCTTTGCAGCCTGTACAAAAGAGAACTGTTCTTCAGGATGATTGGTATATAAATAGATCAGGTTTTTATCCTTATCCGTTTGTTCTCCTTTAATCAATGTTTCGTATTCATCTATGGTAAAATATTTACCATCAACATTCTTGAACAGGAAGAAATTCAATGCTTTTTCGTAGAACTTTTCTTCGGTCAGCATACCGTATTCGATGAATAACCGCAGATCGTCCCATTTTGCTTCGAAGTCTTCACGTTTATCAGTAAACAATTGATTTAAACGGTCGGCCACTTTTTTGGTGATGTGGCTGCTGATTTTCTTCACATTCGAATCGCTTTGCAGGTACGAACGCGAAACGTTTAGCGGAATATCCGGAGAGTCGAGAACACCATGCAACAAAGTCAGGAATTCAGGAACAATGCCTTCAACCGAATCGGTTACAAAAACCTGGTTTGAATAGAGTTGAATCTTGTTTTTCTGGACTTCCATGGTATTTTTCAGTTTCGGAAAATACAAAATACCAGTCAGGTTGAACGGATAATCCACGTTCAGATGAATATTGAAAAGTGGATCTTCGGCCATTGGATACAACTGATGATAGAATTTGGAATAATCCTCCTCTGTCAGGTCAACAGGTTTTTTTGTCCATGCCGGAGCCACGTCGTTGATCTGGTTATCCTCATCGGTATCCACTTCTTTTCCGTCTTTCCAGTTTGTTTTTTTACCAAAAACTACCGGAACCGGCAGAAATTTGCAGTATTTGTTCAGGATATCAGAAATACGTGATTTTTCCAAAAACTCTTCCGAATCGGAATTCATGTGCATGATGATATCGGTTCCAACCTCTGCCCTTTCGCCTTCTTCCAGCATGTATTCCGGGCTTCCGTCGCACTCCCAGCGAATGGCATTAGCGCCATCGCGGTATGATTTGGAAATGATATCAACCTGGCTTGAAACCATGAATGACGAATAAAAACCAAGACCGAAATGACCGATAATCGCATTGGCATCGTCTTTATACTTTTCCAGAAACTCTTCAGCTCCGGAAAAAGCAATCTGGTTGATGAATTTTTCAACTTCTTCGGCCGTCATCCCGATACCATTATCTGAAACTGTTATGGTTTTCGCGTCTTTATCGATTTTCACCTGAACTTTGGCATTCAACATTTCGCCTGAATATTCGCCGCGGTTGGCAAGCGTGCGCAGTTTCTGAGTAGCGTCAACTGCATTCGATATGATTTCACGAAGGAAGATATCGTGATCGGAATACAGAAACTTTTTAATTATTGGAAATAAATTGTCACTGGTTACACCAATTTTTCCTTTTTTCATGGTACTTATCTTTTTAGTTAAACATTCATTTTGTGAGCCTTATTTTTTCAAAGACTATACCACGGTCGAAAAATGACTTTTTGTCACCGAAGTTGACACTGAGGTCAAAATCAGGGTGACAAAAACTGATTTTATTCTGCTTTTATCTGACGGAAAGGAGCTATTTTGCAGCGCATTTATAATTTCATCAACACCATGACAAAGCTTGAATCTTATTTTGATTCTTTTCGAAAAGAAATTATCGGCATTGACCAGCATTTTAAATCGTCGTATGGTGAAAAAAAGATGATTTATGCCGACTGGATTGCCAGTGGCAGACTTTACAAACCCATTGAAAAACAGATTACTGAGGTACTTGGGCCTTTTGTCGGAAATACTCATTCCGAAACCAGTGAAACAGGGGCGCTGATGACCCATGCCTATCATCAGGCGCAACAAATCATCAAAGCACATGTGAATGCCGGACCAAATGATATTATCATTACTTCCGGTTCAGGAATGACAGCGGTGATCAACAAGTTTCAGCGAATGTTGGGATTGAAATACTGCGGACAGGTTAATCACACCGGATGTATTGCTGAGCGCGAACGTCCGGTGGTTTTTATCACCCACATGGAACACCATTCAAATCACACCAGCTGGTACGAAACCAATGCCGATGTGGTAATTATTGATCCGGATAAAAACATGCAGGTTTCTCCGGGAAACCTTCGGAAAAAGCTTGAGGAATATAAAGACCGGTCATTTAAAATAGGCTCGTTTACGGCATGTTCCAATGTAACCGGTATTCGCACTCCGGTTTACGAGTTGGCTCAAATCATGCACGAATTCGGTGGCGTAGTGTTCATCGACTTCGCTGCGTCTGCACCATACGATCCAATGGATATGCATCCGGCTGATCCAAAGCAGAAACTGGATGCCATTCTATTTTCACCGCACAAATTTCTGGGTGGACCCGGATCTTCCGGAGTTTTGGTTTTTGACCAATCGATGTACCACAATTCCGTTCCTGATCAACCGGGTGGCGGAACTGTGGATTGGACCAATCCCTGGGGAGAATACAAATATGTTGATGATATTGAATTACGCGAAGATGGCGGGACCCCGGGCTTTTTACAAACCATCAGGACAGCACTTTGCATCAGGCTAAAAGAAAAAATGGGTATTGAAAACATCCATCAGCGCGAAAATGAATTGCTGCAAATCGCTTTCGAAGGACTCGACAGTATTCCTGAAGTTAAAATCATGGATAATGACCATCGGAACAGAATGGGTGTTATCTCATTCTATGTGGTTAAAATCCATTACAATCTGATCGTCAAATTACTCAATGATTTGTATGGCATTCAGGTTCGGGGAGGTTGTGCCTGCGCCGGAACTTACGGTCATATTCTTCTGGAAGTGAGCCACGAATTATCGGATGAAATTACCCACCGGATTGATCTGGGTGACCTGTCGTTAAAACCCGGCTGGGTTCGCTGGTCATTGCATCCAACGATGACCAATAATGAAGTTGAAGTCTTTATCCGGGCACTTCAGGATATAGTGGCCAATCATGAAGAATATGCTGAAAATTACACCTATTTCCCAAAAGAAAACATTTTCAGGCACCGGAATGAAAACCAATATGAAACGATTGTAAAAGATTGGTTTGTCGGCTAAGGTCAGGACATGTCCTGACCTTACGATACACAACATATTTGGAACTTATTATCTTTCCCGAATTTATTCATTAACCATCGGTAAAAATCCAAAATCCTTGCTATACCGCATCATTTGCGAAGTGTAATCTTCATCGTACCGAATCAATACATCGGCAGATGTTCCACAAGGGTATACTTTAAGTTCATAAACCGGATTTAAAAATCCGGAATATGGAGCCAGATCGAGCTTTTTGAATCGTTCGAGTACTTCGATATGAAGCTGCCGATCAACTTTTACCCCGAAGTTTTCAACCAGATTCCGGGCTGCTTCCAGATCGCCTTCCGACTTGATTCGCTGAATCTCTTTGAGTAACTGGCCAAATAAATCGCGCAAAGCCGAATAATCATTTATTTTCACGTATGTTTTGCCTTCTGAACTGAAAAACTCAACCACATTTTTCCCCTTACCGGCTTCATATACCCAACGGGTAATCAACTGACGGTTCCGCATGTGCGATTCTTCAATGTCTTTTCCGGGTTCAATGCGGGTGAGTTGGGTAAGGAGTCCGTTCCGCAAATAACCGTCAAATTCAGCTTTTGCAGCGTCAATTGAAGGTACCAGACCTAGTTTTACCAATTGATCATCCATGATGTAGTACAAAGCAAAAAGATCGGCACGGGTTTCTTCGATGGTCGAATAATAGTTCTTCAAATTATCCGTATTTACTCCTTTCCGAACTTTACCTGAACCATGCCCCAAACATTCGTGCAGGTCGGTATGCAAGTTTCCGGCCAGATAGCCGTATTGACGGGTTCTTTCAATTTCTTCGGTAGAAGCAGCAAATTCTTCCAACATTCCGTTATTCATCGAATCAAGGAAATAAGCCTGGGTAATGTTCTCGATGGTAACCGATTTGGATCCATATTTCTCTCGAATCCATTCAGCATTTGGCAAATTAATCCCGATTGGTGTTGCCGGATAACAATCGCCAGCCAGAATTGCCACATTAATGACCTTAGCACTTACACCCTTAACTTCTGCTTTTTTAAATTCAGGATCAACAGGTGAATGATCTTCGAACCACTGGGCATTTTCGCTCAAAATTGTTGCACGTTTACTGGCTTCCGTGTCTTTGTAATTCACAATCGATTCCCAACTGCCTTTTATTCCAAGGGCATCGCCGTACACCTCAATAAAACCGTTCACAAAATCAACTTCCCCGTCCAGTTCTTTGACCCAATCGATGCTGTACTGGTCAAATAAGGCCAAGTCACCCGTTGCGTAATACTGAACCAAATGACCGATATACTTTTTCTGAAGGTCATTTTCGGCATAATCAATGGCCTTGTTCAGCCAGAAAATGATTTGTTCTATTGCCGGACCATACTTACCTCCAAGTTTCCAAACCTTTTCCACCAGACAGCCATCTTCTTTCACCAACGTTGAATTCAGGCCAAATGAAACAGGCTCGGAACCTGCATGGGCTTTTAGTTCAGCATAAAGTATTTCAGCTTCGCTCTGTTCAACATTCTGATAGTAATTGTTGGATGAAGATACCAGGAGATCTTTTTCAGGATCAAGATTTACCCGTTTTTTCTCTCTTTCCGGATTAAAAATCACCTCCTGAATTTCAGAAATGAATTCATGTCTGTTTTTTCCTGAAGGCAATTTAAAATCTGACCAGTTGGAATGAGCAATCAACTCTTTAAAATAGATTTCCGGGAAACCTGCAGGTAATTTTTCGGTTGAATAGTGATGGTGAATTCCGTTGGAAAACCATACCCGCTTCAGGTAAATTTCGAACAATTTAAATTCAGGAGTTTCGCGGTTTCCACTGAAGGTTTTCCATATTGTTTCGAGAACTGTCCGGACACTTAAATTATATCGGTTGTTCTGATCCCATAAAATATCGCGGCCACAGAGCGCTGCCTGCGACAGATTATAAATGTAGAGTTTCTTTTGCAGGTCGAGATTTTCGAACTCAGGAACTGAATAGCGCAGTATTTTCAGGTCAGCAAATTTTTCAGCAAAAACATCCATGGATTTTGTTATTTATTAAGTTCTTCAAATTTCTTCTCGAGAAGATCAACTCTTTTGATCGACAAGCGTAACCAATGGAGCAAAAGTTTTTGCTTCTCCAAGTCGGTGAGGTGCCAGTCGATTGAAGGATGGTTACGAAGTTTGTGTGTGAGATGATGCAATGTTACCGCTACAGAAACAGATAAATTCAGGCTTTCGGTGAAACCAACCATGGGGATTTTCATGAATTCATCGGCCTCATTTTTTGCAATATCAGTTAATCCGGGTCGTTCAGTTCCAAAAATGAAAGCAGCTTTTCCTTTTTCCAAATCAAAATCTTCCAGATCAACATCATGTTCGTGCGGACTGGCAGCAATAATCCGATAACCGTCCTGTTTCAATTTGCTGATGGTATCAGCAGTATTCATACTTCCTTTATTATATCGGTTAACCGAAACCCAATTCGATGCTCCCCTCACCACATCAGCATTTACCTGAAATTGATTTCTGTTTTCGATCACATGTACATTTTGAATTCCAAAACAATCAGCAGAACGCACTACTGCGCTGGCATTCTGTGTCTGGAAAATATCTTCGAGAACAACAGTAATGAAATTCGTTCGAAGCGACAGTGTTTTATTAAAAAGTGCAAGCCTTTCAGGAGTAACAAATCCGGAAAGGAACTGGATTAACTGTTGTTCCATATTGTTTCAATTGGCCGGGCAAAGATAAAAAAAAGGGGCGCATAATTTTTATGCACCCCTTTTGAAAATTTTCAAGGACAAATACTAAATACCGTCAGCTAATTCAGCACCCGGTTTAAATTTAACAACCTTTTTTTCAGCAATTTCAATTGTTTTACCTGTTTGTGGGTTTCTGCCGGTTCTTGCGCTGCGCGAAGCAACTGAGAAAGAGCCAAATCCAATAAGGGCAACACGGTCGCCATTTTTCAAGGCATCAGAGGTGGCATCAACAAAAGCGTCTAAAGCTTTTTTAGAATCGGCTTTAGTTAAGTTAGCTTTTTCAGCAATTGCATCGATTAATTGTGCTTTGTTCATAAGAAAACTTGTTTAAGGTTAAAAAATATGTGAATTAAAAATTGTACAAAATTGTCATTTCAAAGAAATCAAAAAATACGAAACATTAATAAAATCAATGCTTTCAAATGGTCTGATTTAATTTGACACTAAATTCCTAAATATGATTCAAAAAAGCAACCCTTCTAGCAAGTTTTTTTCAAAAAAAATAATTGCCATAAAATTTCATCAAATGGCTTTGCAGAATAAGAAATTGTTCTACTTTTGCATCCGCCTTTGGAGAGATGGCAGAGTGGTCGAACGCGGCGGTCTTGAAAACCGTTGACCGTGTGAGCGGTCCGGGGGTTCGAATCCCTCTCTCTCCGCAAAACTTAAAGACCTGATTCTAAACGAGTTTCAGGTCTTTTTCTTTATTCCAAATTTCACATACAAGTCTTTCCTGATTGAATATTCACGATGTAGTCCCAGAAATTCTCTCTTTTTTTTCAAGCATTATTTATAAAAATAGCCTTTGAAGGATAATCAAAAAGAAAAATATTATGACAAAAGGTTGATCATGCCAAGACAGAAAAATTACGGAAAAACCTAATTTTGTTGCTACGAACCTAAGTTCCACGTCAAAACGATAAGAAAATAAAGCGTATTTTTAAAAATAATCTCTTTGACTTTACGATATGGATACCTGTCAGACGACTTTAGCTACAAACATAAAACCCGTTTCGATCAATAAATCCCCAAGCCATTTCGAGATTAAAACAAACAGGTAAAGTATATTTTCTACCAAATCAATTCCATGGTTTGTTCTTTTTTCAGATTAATTTCCTTTTTCTCATTGCCGTAATAGATTGTCGTTTTTCCTGAATTTTTCGCAAAAACACTCAGCTTTTTGATGGTCATGCCAGTCCATTCCATCGACACTTCAAGACCGCCACGGGCACAGATTCCCTTTACTGAACCTTCATTCCAGGCTTCAGGAAGAGCTGGCAACAAATGGATTTCATTTTCGGTTGACTGAACCAGCATTTCGGCAATAGCTGCCGCTCCGCCAAAATTACCATCAATCTGGAAAGGCGGATGAGCATCAAACAAATTTGGATAGGTTCCTCCGCCTCGTTGATAATTGGTTTTTACACCATCGGGTTCAACGTATTTCAGCAATTCGCGGTACATCTTATAGGCATGGTTTCCATCCAACAGTCTAGCCCAAAGGTTAATCCGCCACCCTTTCGACCAGCCTGTCGTTTCATCACCTTTAATTTCGAGTGTTTTCCGGCAGGCATTTGCCAGTTCGGGAGTTTGTAATGGTGTAATTTGGCTTCCGGGGAAAAGTCCGAATAGATGAGACTGGTGCCGGTGTTGCGGGTCCTGATCATCCCAGTCGTAATACCATTCCTGAAGATTACCTTTTTTGCCGATCTGGTATGGATGCAATTTTGCCAGTGCCTGTTCCAATTTACTTCTGAAATCAGCATCCAGATTCAAAACTTTCGAAGCCTGAATGGTTTGCTGAAAACATTCGCGTATCATAGCCAGATCAGCAGTTCCGCCATACAAAGTAGCGCCAGCATATCCGTCAGGAGTCATGTATTTATTTTCCGGAGAAGTGGAAGGCGAAGTAATCAGTTTCCCAGTCTTGTCTTCAACCAGCCATTCCAGACAAAACGTGGCAGCTCCTTTCATCAGGTCGTAGCCTTCATTTTTCAGGAATTTCAGGTCGTGAGTAAATAGATAATGTTGCCAAAGATGCGTGCTAAGCCAGGCGCCACCCATGTTCCAGCAGGCCCATACCGGATCGCCATTACCAAAATCGCCAACCGGATTGCTCATGGCCCAAATATCAGAGTTGTGGCAAACTGTCCAGCCATTTACACCGTAAAATGTTTTTGCAGTAACTTTTCCGGTACTGGCCACATTTTTAATAAAACTGAGCAGCGATTGGTGCATTTCCGATAAATTGGTATTTTCTGCCAACCAGTAATTTTCTTCAGCATTGATGTTGGTGGTATAATTGCTACTCCAAGGCGGACGGATATGTGGATTCCAGATTCCCTGTAAATTGGCCGGAACGCCCGGTGTTCGCGAACTGCTGATCAACAAGTAACGGCCAAACTGAAAATACAACACTTCCAGATTTTTATCTTCTTTTCCTTCAGCATAACGCCTCAGCCGCTCATCGGTCGGTAAATCAGGAGCATCTGTTTTTCCGAGGTTCAGGCTGACACGATTGAAATATTTCTGAAAATCAGCAAGATGAGATTTTTTCAACTTATCGTATGATTTCGATAATGCTCCTTTAAGTTGATTATCAGCCAATAGCTCAGCATTCAAACCTTCGGATACCGGATTTTTATCGAAGCCATTAAAACTGGTTGCAACCGAAACAAACACCAAGGCTTCGGTTCCTTCTGAAAGACCTACTGATTGGTCAGTTGCGGTAAGTTTTCCATCCTTGTTTTTAATCTTGATCCGGGTGGCAAAGCGAATACCTTTCGTTTCATCAAAAGTTACGGCATTGGGCTTGTTCCCGCGATAATTTGGTTCGGCATGAGTGGGTGCGAAACCCTTTGCTTTCAATATATTGTCAGTTATTGATACCGAATTTTTAAGCTGACTTTCGAATTTTATCCCAAAGTTTAAAGCTCCTTTCTGGCTGCTTGTCAGCTTGATCACCATCATCTGATCGGGATAGGAAACGAAATATTCGCGGGTAAATTTTACTCCTTTTACTTCGTAACTGACTTTTGAAATGGCTTCTGAAATATTCAGTTCGCGGTGATAATTCTGCGGATCGCCCTCATGCTTAAATTCCAGGAAAAGAGTTCCAAGCGGTGAGTATGATTCGGAAAAACTACCCTGTATTTTTTTATTCAGCTGATCTGCCAGTTTATAATCTTCATTTTTCAGCGCTTCGCGAATAGCCGGAATATTTTTGTAAGCTTCCGGATTCATGTTGGGATTGACCGGTTCGCCCGACCAAAGAGTGGCGTCGTTCAGAAATATTTTATCGGATGTGACACCTCCAAAAACAGAAGCGCCCATCTTACCGTTTCCGAGTACTAAACTTTCCTCGAAATACTGAGCGGGTTGTTTGTACCACAACGTGTTGGCCGATTGCGCCTGGCATAGATCAGCTCCGAATAGTATCAGAATAAAAGTCAATAGGAAAAGATAATTCTTCATGATCATCGATTTAGGATTTAGTTATCCAAAGAAACAATATAAGGAAAGAATTCGATTCGGCTTCAAAAAAATAGCGTTCAACATCCTATTCAAATTCGAAATTCCTGATAATCCGCATGGCCCTAAAGGTATTCCAGCGGCTTGGTCTGCCTGGAATTTCCATATCAAAATGCGTCTGGCCCGGATGTTTGGCCTGAAGTAACCATTTTCGCTCGGAAGTCCGCTTTTTTAAAAGTAACTCTATGGCATCATCCATTCGTCTGTCATAAGTAATTTTTGCATCCTGAAAATAGTCTAGAGCCCTCAGAACATCATATCTCCAGCGGCAGGGATATGAAAAACGGGTAAACTTTTCATCGATTATTTCTCCTGTTTTATCCGATTTATACAAACGGTGCTGAAGAATAAATTCAACCGACTCATTGGCCATTTGCTGCAATTCAGACAACCGGTAGGTATATCCATTGCGGGAATATTCCAGAATACCTTCCAGAACCGAAAGAGTGGTATGCAGTGAACTGTGAATTGCTCCTTTCATGTTGGAATTACAGTTAAAACCGCCATCTTTCATTTGCTGGCTGATCAAAAAATCAATTACCGATTCGATTTGACCTTCCGAAGCGCCAAAATATGCAGCGTAATTCAGAAACATACCATTTAGGCAAACATCGCTGTGTTTTATGGTAGAGATCGGATGAATCCCACCATCGGCACACTTTTCATATCCGATAATCAGGTCAAGCGTTTGTCTGATTTCGGGAAGTAACGGATTGATGTCCAGATTTTTTAATTCGAGTAAAGTATAATGCGATGAAGTCCATTTGGGCTGATAAAAACTGCGTCCCCAGTGACCATTCGGAAGCCGTCTAGATAAAAGTTCCTTTCCCCAGCCTTCGGTTGATATTCGCTTTCGAAAATTAGGTTTTTCCGAATTCAACAAATCGCGGAAAACCTGGTATTGAATGGAAATATCTCCTTCCAAGAGCCATTGAATGACTGGGTTGCTGATCATTGGGTAGGTTCTTTGGGATACTTTCTCCTTTATTTCGTT
Source organism: Bacteroidota bacterium (assembly GCA_030684645.1). GTDB lineage: Bacteria > Bacteroidota > Bacteroidia > Bacteroidales > Prolixibacteraceae > Aquipluma. Next base: position 46,788 of record JAUXUF010000094.1, read on the forward strand.
GAAATGACTACTTTTCTTTGAATACCGCTTGTATCATATTAATTCCGACCCCAGGCTGATCAATTAGAGTTACTTTCCCATTTACTACCTGAACACCTTTGTACGGATCGTTCGAAATCAGCAGGTTCCCATCCAGATCGGCCCAGTCGGTTTTGGGAGACAGTTGAGCTGCTGCTGAAACTGCACACGAAGTTTCGGTCATGCAACCGATCATTACCTTCATTCCCATCGATTTGGCCAGCGTAAGCATCTGGTGGGCTTCGCGCATTCCGGTGCATTTCATCAGTTTGATGTTTATTCCGGAATAAACTCCGTTGGCTTTCATCACATCCGGAAGTCGTTGCACGGCTTCATCGGCAACCGTGGGCAGCGGACTGTGTGCGGTTAGCCAGGCCATATCGTCGATGGCTGTTTTGGACATCGGCTGCTCCACAAAAACGACACCTTTTTCCTTTAACCAGTGAATCATGTCGAGCGCCATCTGTTTGTCGGTCCAGCCTTGGTTAACATCTACACAAAGCGGCACATCAGTAACCGACCGAATGGTTTCAATCATTTCGCGATCGGTTTTCTGTCCGAGTTTGACTTTCAAAATCCGGTAAGGAGTAGCTTCGGCAACCTTTTGCCTCACCACTTCCGGAGTATCGATGCCGATGGTAAATGAGGTGTTGGGCGTATCAGCCGGATCGAATCCCCATATTTTATACCAGGGCTGACCCATTATTTTGCCAACCAGGTCGTGCAGGGCAATGTCAACAGCAGCCTTTGCTGCACAATTTCCGGGCATAACCGAATCAACATGCCGAAGTATATCTTCCATCTGAAACGGGTCGTTAAACTGGCTCAGATTAAGCATAGAAAGAAATTTCGTTGCAGTAACAACACTTTCGCCCAGGTAAGGAGGCATGGAAGCCTCGCCATAACCGGTAACACCTTCAAATTCGAGACTTGTCAGAACGTCCGGAGTACTTTTGCGTGAACTGTTGGCGATCGTAAAGGTATGCCGCAATTGTAAATCGTAGGGTACAAAGCGTAAAACCAGTCCTTTCCCTGAATTTTTGGTGGTTTTCTTTTTCATGGCTGCAAATAGAGTTTCGATCCCGGTTAAACCGGCAACAGCTGTTAATCCTGTAGTTCGTATAAAATTGCGTCGGGAAAATGGAAGCCTCTCCCCAACCCTCTCCTCAGGGAATAGCCCCTCCCCAACCCTCCCCTCAAGGGAGGGAGTAAAACCGCTTTGATTGTTATTTTTCGAAATTTTGGTCATTTATTATTTTATTGATTGTTCTTAATAATCTGTTATTCTTCATTCAACGCTCTCTTAAAGTCCTCCCTTGAGGGGAGGATTTAGGTGGGGCTTCCTCTTTAAGCCCCCTCTTGTGGAGGGGGTTGGGGGAGGCTTTAATACCACGGATGATTTTTCACCAGCACAATTCCTTCGGTGTTCAGTGAATTCATGATCCGGCCAGCAGCTACCAGATCCTTCCGGTCAGAAGCGCTAAAATCAGGAGATTTGGGATTGATATTATTGATGCGTACTAATCCGGCGGCAGCATTAATATATTTATCGTTTCCCAGGTACAAGCCAACATGCGTGATTCGCTGAGCACTCCGGCCAAAAAAGAGCAAATCGCCAGGCGCCAGGTTCGGGATATCATTAAAATCGGGATGCTCACCATATCTGGCTTGCTGCGAGGCATCGCGCGCCAGGATAATTCCCTGGGAAAAATAGGCAGTTTTGGTCATACCTGAACAATCAACCGCTTTGCACGAGGTTCCACCCCACAAGTAAGGCACGCCCATTAATTGTTTTGCAACTGATATTACGGCCTGAACATCAGGTTTCTGACTGGTCCATTTCTGCCAGGAAAGACAATCCGATTTTTTAACAAAACCGCTACGGCCATCAGGAAAACGAACCTTTAAAAATCCTTTAGTTACGGACTCAACCTCCAGTAAATCGCCCATTACCAAATCACTGACGATCTCACTTTTACGGCTGGGAGAAGCGAAAACATTCCCCATTATCCGTTTATAAATATAACGGTTTGATTTTTTCCAGCCATTCAACTCTGCTGAAGTTAAGCGCTTAAATGCGCTTCCTTCCATCCATCCAATGTAGTAATCGGGGGTTTGCACCCGGTACCATCCGCCCTTGTGATCCAATACTTTTAATGGAGTTCCCATCAAAGCCTGAGAAAGCATTTCCGCAGCATGATCGGGTTTTGAACGCATACTTGAAGCGGAAAGTGTGACCAGGCCCCAGGTTTTGTCGCCTAATGAAGCGTCAGGCAAAACCTTGATCGAATCGACAAATTGAAATCCATTCGTTTTCAGGAGTTTTATTATTGCTATTTTTCCTTCCGGAAGATTGGTTTCACCTTTTACTATTAGCACTGGCTGTAGCGGGTCGCTCAGCGAAATATCCAGTATAGCCACCCGTTTATCAGGAACCAGTTGCTTCTGAATGGTCTGAATCTCTCCATTCAGGTTTTTGAAGGACGTAGTCTGAGCGTCAGCAAACAATCCGGCAGAAATTACCAGAAGGATATTCAGCAGTATTTTAGAAAAAATTGTTTTCATTTCAGTATTGGTTTAGAACTTATTTAATTGTAAAAACAGCTGACCGTGCTGATTCAACATGATCGTTGTTGGATGCGGTCACAAAATAACTCTTTCCGGCCAAGCCAACAAATTGAGTGTCAGAAAAAACCTGGACAGCATGTGCCTGGTAGAAATTTAATAATACCTTATCTTTTTCGAGCAAATATACGGCATATTTTTCTGCACTTGAAACTGCATCCCAACTTAGCTTTGATCCGGATAAAGTTACCAATGGAGCCGCTGCTGCAGGAGCCGTCAACTGGCCCATAACAGGCAGCAACGATGGATATTGATATTTGGTTTTCAAAAAACTGGACAGCTCCTGATTTTCCAGATATTTCATCCGGAAAAAGAAACAACCATTCAAATTGGTATTCTTGCGGACTTCTTCAATCTGGCGGTCGAATTCAGTGACCGAACCATAAGCCGGATATGCTGGATCCTTAAACTTGTAAGCTGCAATCCCGATTACCATTGGAATTCCACGCGCATTACTGCTCCAGAATGCGGCCTGTTTTCCAAAATCAGCAGTTGCATGACCAAACTCCCAATATATCTGAGGAGCCAGGTAATCGACCCATTTGTTATCGAGCCAGATGAACGGATCAGCATATAAATCAAGACTGTTTTCGCGTCGGCCCGAGGGCGAAATTCCAAACAAAACGCCGGGTTTATTGGCTTTGGTCACCTGGTTAACTTCGGAAACCATCAGGTTGACATTATCGGCCCGCCAGGTATGAATATCTTTCCCGTTTCCGTATTTTTCAAAAGCAGCCTTGTCGTCAAACCCAAACGGGTTACTGGTCGATTTTGCCCCGGATGGATAAAAATAATCGTCAAAATGAATGGCATCCACATCATATCGGGTAATGATGTCCTTAACCACAGCCATCAGATGTGCCCTCACTTCTGGCAAACCCGGATTAAAATACCGGTTGCCCGCAAAAGTTACCATCCATGATGGATTTTTTACGGCCACATGACTGGAAGCAAGCACTACCGAAGTGGCGCCAATCCGGTAAGGATTCAGCCAGGCATGAAATTCCATGCCCCGTTTGTGAGCTTCATCAATGGCAAACTTCAGCGGATCGTAACCGGGATCCTGACCTTGCACGCCAGTCAGATAAATGGACCAAGGTTCGAGGTCCGACGGATAAAAAGCATCGGCTGTTGGACGGATTTGCATAATCACAGCATTAAAATTCAGCATTCGACAATGTTCCAGATGTACAAGAAGTTCAGACTTTTGGGCATCCGGATTGGCTTTGGTTGTGGGCCAGTCGTAGTTACCCACCGTGGCAATCCAGGCCGCCCGTATTTCTTTTTTATCGGGTACAATTTGGTCTTTTTCGGCATCATAAGGACGGGTTGCCTCGTCGATTTCCGGAATAGTATCGTCCTTCCGGCATGACCAAACCAAAGAAATCAGGATCAAAATGATCAGTAGTTTATTGCGGTTCATTATAATTTTATTCTTCTTCTGATTTTAGACGCGATGAATCGCGTCTCTACAATATTAAAATTCGAGGCAAGCCACACATCCATCCATGGATGAAACCAAAACCTGGTTATTGCTGATCGGGTTGACGGCATTGATCAGGGCATTCGATAGTTTATATTTCCAGGCAACCTGGTGCGTCTGTTTGTCGATGGCCACTATAATCCCACTCCCGGTTGGTACAAAAATCAGATTTTCGTTTTCAACAATGGGAGATGGTGCAATTTCGTAACCCAGTTCGGCCTGACATTCCCAGGCCAGCGATTGTTTGTTGGGAAGGGTATGAAATGCCAATACGTTTCCTTCCTGCATATTTTTGATGTACACCAGCTTTCCATCGTTTGAAATCCCAATCGATTCGCGACAGGAATATTTTCCGGAGTCCCAGATTTCGGCGCCAGTTTTGGCATCGAGAGCAGTCATGCGACGATCGGGGGCCACGATGAAAACCTTACCGTTGGCTGCAACCGGCCAGACTGCAGCAGGCGACAACATCCGGTTGGCATATTTTTCATGTTTCCAAAGCAGTTTCCCGGTTTGCTTATCGAGGGCATAAAACGAATTTCCCCACGAACCGAAATAAACAGCTCCTTCAAAAACCAAAGGTTTTGTTTCCACAAAGTTTGTCACTCCGTCAAATTGCCACATCAGTTTTCCGGACAATAAATCAATCGCCCGGAATATTCCTTCGGAAGACCCGATGTAAACGGTATTCTGATCGATGACCGGCGATGCAACAATCGGTTTGCCGGTTTCCAGTTTCCATTCAGGTTTACCGGATTTCAGGTTCAGGCAGTAAATGTTTTTGTCAGTCGATGCACAAACTATATGATTTCCGCTGATCGCTGGTGTTGAGTATATTTTACCTGACGTCTGAAAAAGCCAGCTAATTTTTCCGGAGTTTTTATCCAAAGCAACAATTTCGCCTTTGGTGTTGGCATAAACGGCGAACTTTCCCATGCAGGTAATACCTGTTCCAATGTCGCACTGATCCTGAAACTGCCATTCGACTTTTACCTGAGGATATTTTGAATTGATTGAAAAGTCAGGACGTGGCCATTTGGTGGTGTCCTGAAGAAAATTTCTCATGCTCAAAGGCACTTTACACCAAACCGGATTTGTTTTTACTCCCGGAGTTCGTTCGGAATAAAAGAGTGTATCAGGAGTTAATGTAGCTATGTTGTACCCGCCAATTTCATTTTTAGCCCGAAGGTTCGAACGCCCCATCACGCCGGGAATTCCCTCAAAGTTGAACAATTTGTTGGCGTGACCGTGTCCCAACAGACTGACCTGAATGTTGCGGGTTTTTAATTTGTCAATCACCTCATAACCGTTTGAAAGCGATTCGTCTAGCGGATAGTGATTGACAAAAATAATAGGCTCATCTGGATTTTTCATATGCCCCAGAATGGAATCAAGAAAAACCATTTGCTCGCGGGGAACCAATCCTGGAGCCATGCGCATGTTGGGACCGCTGGCTGTTCCGATGAATAAAAATCCGTTCTTTTCGAAGGCAAAGCCTTCAGCGCCGAAGATCCGGACAAAGCTGTTATTCCCGCTTTCCGACCATTTCGAATCGTGATTTCCCGGAACGATGTACCAGGGCTTATTGAGTTTGCTGATTATTTCCTTTGCTTCCAGCAATTCCTGATCGGAGCCAAATTCAGTGATATCTCCTGAAAGGATTACCAGATCAACATCGGTTTGCCGATTAATATCATCTATTGTTCGGACCAGGTCCTCTGATGCTGTCGAACCTCCGGTATGAGTATCGGTAATATGGGCAAAGCGGATCGTTTGGGCTGAAACGAATCCAATTTGCAGAATGAGGAAGAAAAGTAGAGTTAAAATTCGCATTTTTTAAAAATATCGGTTATTTGGCTTTTCTGACCCAATCGATTATCCCTTTTCGAATCTTTTTGGCGACCTTCATCTGGAAGGAACGATCCATGATCTGTTTTTCATCAGCTTCATTGCTTAAAAAGGCACCTTCGACCAGGCAATTCGGATATTCTGTCGGGCCATTCAGCGAAAAATTAAAACTGCCAATGTTGCCGAAATCATTCAAGCCGAGTTCAAGTAATCGGTCTAAAACAGCTACGGAGAGCGGCTTAAATCCGATGTACCGATAATAAGTACTTACCCCTTTCACGTTCGGATTTGAAGCCGAGTTGTTATGAATACTGATTAAAAGATCAGGATTAGTCTCGCGAAGCATCAACAAACGATCAGTCATACTGAGATCAATATTTTTTTTATACTTGATCGAATAGCCCCAAAGTTGTGCATGCTTCAACTCAATTGTCACGCGGAAAAGATCATCTTCAAGCTGTTCATGATACACATTTTTGATTTCTTTGGCTGACTTGAGCTGGGTGATCCAGTTGGTATTTCCGGTTGCCCCATAGATATCGACAACAATGCGCGAGGGATCAATCAGTTGAATACTTTGATAGGGAAGTCGTTCATCAAGACCGATTGTTACATAGTCCTGCTTTTCGTCTCCTGATACATTCCAGGAAGAAGTAAGATAATAATCGGGTTTCCTGATATCACTCAAAAGCTTCACATTCTCTTTTGGAATAAATGCCCGATGATTTCGTGAGAGACGGACGATATAATCATTCCTGAGACTATCTACAATTTGCAGAACAATCGCGGTATCCAAATAAGTCATCTTGGCCCCACCGAGCCGGTCAATTCCGGGGCCATACTTGAGGAAAGGCATTAAACCCTGAGTTCTTCCACTAAGTATAATTTCTTTCTTCTGGATTGCAATGCTGTCGCTTTGTCCAAATGAAAAAGTATAACAAGATATTCCAATAACAAGGATAAAAGCTTTTAAGAAGCCAAATCGCACAAACTGGCTCAGAAAATTTCGTGAAAGCATTGTAATAAAATTACAGGGTAATAGTTGACAAAAAATATAAAGGCTATCATAAGTTTGACAGCCTTTATATAATTATTTACAGATCAGATGGATTAGACTACACCAGGTCTTTTAAAGTATTTCGATTCAGCCCTGGGAACTATTTCTCCGGAGAATTGCCTTACTCCCCCACTTTTTGAAGAGGAAGCATCCTTCTGTGATGATGAAAAAGCTTCACCTACTGAGGGTAAAGCAGTTTCACTCCCCCTTGAAGTTAAAACTTCCGCCTTTGATTGTGATCCAGTTTCACCTTTTTTTTGCGAAATAGTTCTGCTTGTTGGTGTTACAATGACGTCAGCATAATTACCTCCTTTTTTTAGTCTAATTTCAACTTTTGCAGTTAAAAAAGAACCTTTGCACTGCATTTCGATCTTGATATTACCTTTTTTATCGGCAGTTTGCTTGTAATCAGATACAGTTACCCTATTCGTATATTCATTACCTGCCACGATTGTCCCCTGCATGAATACAAATTCCTTCTCATAAGAGAGGAAATTTGCATCATCAGAATTTGTTTCAATAGTGCCACTGCCTGATTCATAGGCATCAACTATAATGACAAAGTCCTTTGCTTCAATAGCAGAAACTGCTTTTTCAAATTGTGCCGCTGCAGCAGCTTCTTTGTCAGCTTTCTTATTCTGAGCAAATGAAACGGTCAGAGTAATACCAATTAGTCCAACAATTAAAAATATTTTCTTCATCTCTCTTTAGTTTAATACAATAGTACTCAACCTGATAGACTGTTCAGCATATTTGGCGCCCTCTTTTCCGTTTATATGGAAAATATAGTTCCTCCCTTTACCCAGTTGAAAGCCTGTAAAAACCACATCTGCCAAGGCACCTGTAGAGGTTGGATAAGCCTTAAGAAGTTTCCCTGCAGCATCAAAAACAGCAAAAACCATTGCAGTTTCTGTTCCTGACCATACAGTACCACTCTTTACCAATTTATAAGGAATGAGTTTGGATGCTTCCTTGAAACCGCATGAAGCGATATCAATATACTTGTATGGACTTGCAGTTGTTCCTGCCCCCCTTCTACCCTTCAAAAAAAGCGTTCCGTAAGGAGTTACACCATCAGCTTTATAAAACAGGTTCACAAATTGAATATGTGCCAAGGTATCGGCCCAGGCATCGCTGGAAGGAAATACGTCGGCATCCTTTACAACAAAAGGAACTTCAGTAAGACTATGAATAAAAACCGAGTATTTTCCGGAAGCAACCGTAAAAGAATTGCTGTATTGCAAAACATCTTTAGTTGTACTTTTGTAAACATCAACTTTTACGCTACCCTGAGGCACAACATGATATCTAGCTGAACTGTTCGGGAAAATACCACCTAAAGCGGTGGTGACTTCAGAGACCAACTGGTCATTGTATGTTAGTCTTGTTAAACTCTGCGTTGAGCTGGTTACCAGAGGAGCGTCGTACACTAACCTCACTTCTGCAGATTTGGCCAGGTCTATATCTGTGCTTCCGAATGTGATTTCATTCAACTGGCAGGATGCCAACAGAAACACCATTAAGACAGAAACTAATGCTAATATTGTTTTCATTATCAGTCGTTTTTATATGATTGTTATTAATTAGCAGGCAAAGTAAACCAAACCATTGAGGTATTATACTCATCAGCATCGCCAGGGATTGGCAAAAGCTTCTGTAATGAAGGTAGGTTCCACATGTACTCCGAGTTATAACGCGGACGTAGTCGGTAGGCAGGTGATCCTATGTTAGCCGGTGCAAACTTAGTCCTTCTGTTAAGCACATCGGCTGCAGGCAAGTAAAATCCTTTATAAACTCTTGAAGGATCAGAATCCAGCTTATGGTAAACCATGTCACTTGTCCATGAAGTTCCGCTCACCGGCACACCACCAGCGCCAACAACAAGATCGTAATGATAACGGCGAAGGTCATTCCAGGTATCCAAACTCCATGGGAACAAAGCAACATACTTTTGCATCATGATGTTTGAAAGTGAAAAGTTTGCAAGGGACATGTTGTTTACAAACTTACTGTTCATGTATTCTGTTGCCAGGGTGCTGAATCGTGCTGCTGTAATTTTATCACCAATGACAGAGGTTTGTTTAGATCCGGTTTTAACAATTGTTCCTGGAACTATCAGGCTTTTGACAAAATCCATATGCCCCGCTACACCGTTTTTGAATGCAGCAAATGCTTCAGCTTTTTGTCCTTTAAGATAGAGAGCTTCAGCTTTAACAAACTGAATTTCAGCATAAGTAGAAAGAGGCCACGGCGCTTCGTCCCGGTAAAGCCATCTTCCTGTTCCATTCTTAGCCACAGTTGGAGCTGTGGTTGATCCCCATAAGGTACAGGCCGCAGTATTGGTCAATTTTGTACCCACAAATTTATAGGTACCCTTCTTTACTTTACTCTGGTCAACCATCATTGTATCCAAGGTTCCCAGTAAAAGAATTGATCTTGGGTCAAGAGTAGCTGTATCAGTCACCATCTGGTATGGACTTAGTCCTTCTATCGCACCTGAACTGTTGTAATTCGGGATCGTACCGGTCAAAACCTGAACAATATAGTCAGACTGGGTAAAAGCATTGGTTAAGTTTCCTCTTAAAACTCCAAAGAAATTTGAAGTTGAAGAGACTCCTGTTGCCTGAAACTTCAGGGATGCATCATCAGCTGCACTGGTGAATGATTTGTCAGCACAAATGATGGCAGAATCCAGGTAGGCGGTATTTTTCTTTGCCATTGCAATATAGTTTCTGGCCAAAACAGCATAGGCAAATTTTTTCCATTTTGCAGCATCTCCCTTATAAATAAGGTCTGTGGTTGCCAGGCTACCAGGATATACCGTATTATCAGTCTTTTCAAATTCGGCAATTGCCTGCTTTGCCCATGAACGAACTTTAGAGAATGCATACTCCTGACTGTCATAATTGTGAGACAGGAGACCGGGAACAAACGCATCCTTTACCGGTAGATCTCCGTGTAATGAGGCGAGGATGTGCCAGGAATAAGCTTTAACGGTTAAAGCTATCCCGGCAAGTTTATACTGTTCAAGGTCTCTTCCGTCATTAATAATACGCTCGACATTCATACCCTGAAGCCAGTAGGTCATTCGCCAGCATTCGCCTGCAGCATCGCTTCCGGCGATGAAAGTATGCAAAACACCAAAATTGGAAACGTAGGTTGAAGTCCCGCTAAAATATTCAGAAAGTGGTGCAACAGCCCGTAGGTCATAAGCTATACCCTCATAAGAGGCAAGTACTGGTCCCAACCGAAGAATTGGGTTAACCCAGTCAGGAGCGTCAACGTTTTTATTTATATCCAGCCAGGTTTTAGTACAAGAGCTAGTACCAATGACCAGAAGTATAATGAATGATATTATTATCTTTCTCATCGCTTTAATGAATTAAAATGTTACACTTAGACCAAATGATATTCCCCTGGGGGCTGCAATGGCCATCATATCCTGACCAACTCCGCCTGTTCCGCCCAGTGCAGCTGAGTTAGAGTTACCTACCACATCAATTCCGGAATAGTTTGTCCATACGAACAAGTCTGATCCTGTGACAAAAACTGAAGCCGCGGAAATAAGTTTATTGGTACTGGTTGCTAACCATTTTTTGTCCAAATTATACGAAAGTCTTACTTCTGCCAATCTCAGATAGTTGATATTCTGCTCGATCCAGTCAGGATCAGCTCCGGAGTAACCATATTGCAGATCGCCCAATTTTACGCCAATCGTATTGGTTGTTGGAGTAGTTGTCTCTTCATAAGTATCTTTCAATACTCCGTTGAACACTACAGGAGCTGCTTCTCTTTGGATAACAGATTCCGTGCTATATCCGTATTGCTGCATATAACGCTTGGTACCGTTAACAACTGTTGCACCAACACGTCCATCGAGCAGGGCATATATTGAAATATTTTTATACTTAACAGAAGCAAAGAAACTTGGTAGAAATTTTGGTTCACGATCGGCCAGATAACTCCATTTACCTGAAATCAAAGGGAAGCCTGTAGATGGTTCAATCAGAACCTGACCATTTAGATTTCGTTGATAATCCTGCCCGGTTAATGAGGTAATAGGGAAACCAACTTTAATACCGTTTCTGATGTTTCCTGAATTCCATGTGTATGCATTATAATACTCCGATACATTTTCAGGAAGCGACACCACATTACTCCAGTTCTTCGTTAAATTGATTCCTGCATTGACTGTCAGGTTGCGGCTCTTTACAAGATCGCCGGCAATTCTCAACTCAACGCCGCTGGTTTTAAACGAACCCACATTCATATTATTCAATACGAATCCTGTGGCGTAACTCATACGGAAACCTGTAATGATCTGATCTTTTGAGAAGGTATTGTAATAGGAAAAATCAATATCAAGCCTGTTTTTGAAAAGACGTGACTCAATACCAACTTCCCATGCCGTGTTCATTTCCGGACGAAGGTTCGGGTTTGGTCCTGTAAAACCATAACGATAACCTCCGTATGATGTGGCAGCTGCCTCAAGAGCCGGATAAATAGAAAGTGGAGGAGCATCTTTACCTACCTGGGTAACTGACCCTCTAAGTTTTAGATAGCTGAATGTTTCTGAATGAGATTTGAAGAAAGGAAGTTCAGAAACGATAAAACTTGCGTCAGCTGCCGGATAGAAATAGCTGTTATTATTGACCGGCAAAGTAGATGACCAGTCATTACGACCACGAAGAGTCAGGAATGCCATATTATTATAGGAGAACTCAAATGACCCGGATACTGCCTGAAGACGTCTCATAACCGTTCTTGTAGTATTGACAAGAGTTGAGATATCACAGTTATTAATGGATTGGAAATCAGCAACCATGAATTTTTCTCCATGAACAGATAAAGTTCTGGAGCCTTGTTCAACCTGGTGATAACCAACCTGAGCAGATGCGTTAAACTTGCCTAATTCTTTCTTATAAGTTGAGATAATGTTAATCGTAGGGTTCGATTCATTGACTTTAGATTGGTCATAAGAACCGGTTCCAGTAGCAGTAGAAGACCACTGAGGGTGACGAACAATGATCATGGTCGTTGAACTAACGTCGAAACCCACCTGGGCACGAATCAACATGTCTTTAATCGGGATAATATTAACGACCATATTTGAAATGAAACGTTGGGTTTCATCATAGTTTTTGTTCTTGTACAGGTCAAAATATGGATTTAAGATGTCAACATCGGCATATCGGTTTGGATAGCGGATATCTCCTTTAGCATCCAGATATTGCGTCATATCGTCAGTCAACGGCCAAACCATAGCTCTTTGTAAAACACCACCTGTACCTTTTGCAACTTTTGTATTGCTTACATTGGCATAGGTAAGCGATGCCTCAATGTTCATCCATTTGGAGAGCTTGGCAGTTCCTGATGCTGAGATATTATCACGGGTATAACTGGAAGTAGGCACGATACCAGTCTGCTGTGTAGTGCTCGCTGCAGCACGAAAGGTCAACGACTCGCTACCTGCCTCAAAAGACAAATTATGTTTTTGGCTCACACCTGTTTGGAATAAATTTGCCAGGTTGTCATATAACTGTGTACCCGGGGCATATTCTGCACCAAATCTTCTGGAAGTATAATAGTTTGTGTTACCATACATACCATTATCATACTTGGTCTGCATTTCCGGATAACGATAAGCCTGATCTAAACGGAAGTAGTTATTGTAATTAACGATTCCTCTTCCAATTTTTCCTTTTTTCGTTGTAATGATAATTGCTCCGTTTGAAGCATCACTGCCATATAGCGCTGCGGCAGCCGCCCCTTTCAGTACGGTAATACTTTGAATGTCCTCAGGGTTAAGATCCGATCCGCGATTCGAAAAATCCAGGTTTCGGTCAGCCACAACAGGATCAGCACCCGCTTTTGATGCAAGTCCACCAATCGGATTGAAAGTCGTGTTGCTCATTGGAATACCGTCAATTACATAGAGTGGCTGGTTATTACCTGAAATAGAAGTTGCTCCGCGGATAAGAACAGAACTTGAAGATCCCGGAGTTCCACCTGAATTGGTAATCTGCACACCGGCCACACGCCCTTGCAGAGAATTAACGAAGTTTTCACGTCCTGACTCAGCAATTTCTGAACCCTTTACAGTTTGAGTAGAAGCTCCAACTGCCCGGGCAGACCTCTTTATACCGAACTCTGCAGTAACAACAGCTTCGTCCAACATAATGTCTGTGGTTTCCAGTCTTACATTGATCGTGGTGGAATTACCAACTACGATCTCCTGTGGAGTATAGCCTACAGAGGTAAATACAAGTGTTTGACCACTTGCTACCTGAATACTGTATCCACCAGACATATCAGTCAAGGTACCTTTCCCGGTACCTTTAATCGACACAGTAGCTCCTGGTAAGGATTCATTACTGCTCGCATCAACCACCTGACCTTTTACGGTAAGTGTTTGTGCGCCGGAAGTCTGCGTAAGCATGATTCCCAGCCCTATTAAACACATTAGAAGGATTGCTTTCATTTCATTTCAATTAATTTTGGTTTATGTGAAATATAGAATTAAATTATTGATCTAATACAGAAATAAGTAGCAATTGATTCTTTGTTAAGACAGCAAAATTAGTTACCATAAAAAAAACAAAGTGTCTGTAAAAATGATCAGAACAACAACACGGAGCCAACGGGGATCAAATATTAACACTAAATCGTGCCACTAAATTAAAACATTATTACCAAAAAATATGTGTTTTTGTAACATGTAATACCAATTTCTTTATTAAAAAATTTAACTTTTTTTAACAGATTGATTTACAAAGTTTTAAAAAACACAAATCAGGATATTATTTTTTATAACATATCCAGAACTGAAATTTTCGTCTTTCTGTTTAGTCAGAACTAAACTTCTGAAAAAAAAACAAGGTTATTTCAATTCCCTTTATCTTTTTTCGACTTCTTTATTATTCTCATATATCCTGATACTATGGATACAGCAAGTACTTTTTGCGAATATTTTTGAAATTTGACAAGCCGGGTTCCCAGGAATCACGAATCTCTTTTTCAGATTTTCCGGCAATAATCTGGTCTTTGAGGAAGTTCACTCCAGCCAGTTTGTCGAAATTTCCCATTTGTCTGCTTTGTTTGTAATCGAAGAATTTATCTTTAAACGGATATGTCTGATAAAGCTCTATCAGCCATTTCAGGTTAATCTGCCCGGTTTTGCGGAATTCGCTGGTATCGAATTTCCGGAGATCGAGACCATAACATGCTTTATCCTGATGCAGTGGCGTTTCGCTCATTCCATTTATACGGACCGGAGTAAACGAAAATTCGTATTTGCCCTTTAAATCAGGATTTCCAAGTACAGTAAACGGAAAATGTGTTCCGCGCCCCTGACTGATAATTGTTCCTTCAAACAAGCATAGCGAAGGGTATAAAAGTATGGATTGTTGAGTATTCAAATTGGGTGATGGAGAAACCGGTAATACATATTCCATATCATGGGTATAATTGGCTACTGGTATCACAGATATTTTACACTCAACCTGATTGGCTAGCCATCCTTCTCCGTTGTACATCCGTGCCAGTTCGCCAATCGTCATTCCGTGTGTGATCGGAATCGGGAACATTCCAATACCTGATTTCAGTTTCATGTCGAGAATGGGGCCGTCAACGCTAAAACCATTTGGGTTTGGACGGTCGAAAATCAACAATTCCTTGTTATTATCAGCACAGGCTTCCATCACCCTGGCCAGCAAATTGATGTAGGTATAAAACCTGGCTCCCACATCCTGAATATCAAAGATCATCAGGTCAACATCAGCCAGATCTTCTTTCGATGGTTTACTTTTCTTTCCGTAAAGCGATATTTCCTGAATTCCGGTTTTGGCATCGATGCTGTCGGATACCACTGCTCCGGCGCTGGCTGTTCCGCGAAAACCATGCTCCGGACCAAAAATCTTGACGATTTTCACTCCCAACGATTTCAGGCTGTCGATCATTGAAACTTTTCCGATGACGGAAGTTTGATTGGCAACCACCGCAATCCGTTTACCCTGTAATAGCGGAAGGTATTTGTCGGTTCGTTCGGCTCCGGTTTTGATACTGGTTTGTGCCGACGAAGTATTATCAACATTCAACCTTTTTTGAGGTGGATTTCCGCAGGAAATAAGAAAAGAAAAGATAAAGGTCAAAATCAATACAGAAGCGGTAATTGTTTTCATAAAATGGACTTAATAAGTTGAATTTACTTTGCGCTTATTCATTGACAACTTCAATCATTGCCAAATAATTTTCGATTGGGACATATGCCGGAATGCTGTTGCCTGAACCCAATGCATAAGCCGTTGAACCTGTCATCGCCAGCATTTTCCGGCACCGTACTTTTATCTTTTCCGGTTCGCCGCGAACCAGAAAATCCATGTCGATACCGCCCATAATTGCTATCCGGTCGTGCCAAAGTTCCCAGGCCTTTTCGATCGGTAAAATTGTATCCTCAAACGAATGTTTGGCATCGTATTTTAAATCCTCAACGATATCGTCAATCACATCGGTTAAATTACCACAGGAATGAAGGATGGCATATTTGCTGTTTCTGTGAATGGCTTCCACCATTCGTTTATGCCATGGGAAAACATGTTGACGCAAAGTTTCGGGCGATAGCATGGTCTGGGTTTTGAATCCCCAGTCGTCGTTTACAATCAGCGCCCCAACCGGCGCCACCGAGCTGCATATTTCATAAAATCTCAGCAATCGTGAACCTACCGCATCAAAAATCTCTTTGGTCAGTTCCTCGTCTTCATAAATCATGAAACAAAGGTTTTCAAATCCAACCAGTTCAATTACATTTTCCAGGAGACCTCCAGGCCCTGGAATGATCAGTTTCATTCCGTCGTTCAGGAAAGAAGCCGATTTCAGCAAAAGCTCAAAATTGCCCTTTTCGGGATCCGGCCAATTATAGGATTCAAATGATTTTCGGTCGGTTATTACAGCACCATCGTTCAGCGAAACGGTTTCTTTCTTTTCATGACCTGCAGTCTCAAAGGAGAACGTATCGAAATACCGCGACGGAATAGTGGCGTAATCGTAACCGGCCGCATAAAAAAACCGGATGATTGATTTTATTTGATCTATAGGATTGTTCAGGGAAGAAAATGATTCGTCGTTAACGAACGAAATCAAATCTCCGTTCACAAAGTATTCAAAAAGCACCGGCCTGTCAGGTGTCTGACGGCAAAGCACTTTCTCCAATTGATGAAAGTCAGCAGGATATTTACGGGGTGCAATCATTTATATAAATAATATTTCTTCGACAACCGTTGAAATGCCGCTTCATCTTTTCGCCAATAGGATAACATTTCATCCACTTTCATATTTTTCGACATCAGTAAACGGATTTGATCGGAGCCGCAAACCTTGTCGAACATGTTGAAACGCTTCTCCGTTTCCGGCCCAAAACATTTTTCATCGGGATACAAAGCAGCCATTTCCTGCATCACATAAAACTGGATTTCAGTCAGCCTGACCTTTTTGTAGTCGGTCAGATAATATTGAACACCCGAATAGTTCTTCCCCTGGCCAACGGCATAGAAAGGTTTCAGGTAAATCGGACGAAATAATACTCCCGGCAAATGCAGGTCATTCATCCTTTTGGACAATAAACCGGCATCAATAGAATCTTTCGCAAACAACTGGAATGGAAGGGTATAGCCCACTCCTATCGACATAAAACTGAATTCACCCAAAATACCGGAAGCCGCATAATAACAGGCCGAAGAAGCTTGCGGAATATGCGGTGATGTCAAAACCCATGGCAAACCGGTTTGTTCGAAATTCATTTTTCGTTTCCATCCTTTCATGGGCACGACGGTCAGTTTACACTGCTTATCCAGCATCTTTTCGCCGTTTAGCAGTCTAGCCAATTCGCCGCAGGTAAGTCCGTAGATATATGGGATTTTGAATTGGCTCACAAACGAGATGAATTTGTCTTCAGCCAGATTGCCTTCCACTTTCAATCCACCAACCGGATTCGGACGGTCGAGTATGACAAATTCGATGTTATTTTCGGCAGCCGCTTCCATCGCCAGTCCCATGGTACTGATAAACGTGTATGAACGGCATCCGATATCCTGAATGTCATACACCAAAACATCCACATTTTTCAACATATCGGCCGATGCTTTCCGGGTTTTTCCGTATAGTGAATAAACAGGAATTCCAGTCTGTTTGTCGATGCTTGCCTCCACCTTATCTCCGGCATATTCATCGCCGCGAACGCCATGTTCCGGCCCATAAAGCGCAACTAGTTTCACACCGGGCGCTTCGTTCAATATGTCAACGGTCGATTTCAATTGCGAATCGACACCAGTTGGATTAGTGATTAATCCCACGCGTTTTCCCTGAAGAATTTTAAAGCCACTTTCACGCAGTACTTCAATTCCGGACTTTACTTTCTGGGCACCAAAGGCGGTAGAAACCAGGAAAGAAAATACGGTAATCAGGAGGAAGATTTTGTTTTTCATGGTCTAAATTTTTTTCATCTTATGTTTCCGAATGTTTTGTTCACAGGGTTAAAGTCTTCGACTTAATCACCCTGTGCTAAAACAGGTCGTCCCTTCAGGACTAAAAGGGGCAACGCCCCGCTATGTATCAGCATAGGACGTAGTGCAACGTAGTCCTATGTATTCATGTTTGTTCATTTCATATTCCTGTAGATGGCCGACATAATTTCTGTCCGCACATTCAAACTGCCGATCAGGTTGTTGTTACGGGTCGGATACACCCGATTACAAAGGAAAATGTACATCAAATTGCATTTGGGATCCATCCAGACAAACGTACCGGTGTATCCCGAATGTCCGAAACTTTCATCACTCACCTCCGGACAAGGATAAGCATTGGCAGGTTTCAACGACTTGTTGTTGAGCGATGGCTTATCAAAAATCAGCCCGCGACGGTTCTTGTTCTGCGGAAATTGTACCCGGGTAAATTCCTTCATGGTCGCTTCACTCACATATTGTTTCCCGCCGTAGGTTCCCATCTGAAGGTACATTTGCATCAGCTTGGCGAGGTCGTTGGCTGAAGCAAACAGTCCGGCATTGCCTGAAACTCCGCCCAAAACTGCGGCCGATTCGTCATGGACAGTTCCCTGTAATTGTTGAAACCGGTAATACTGATCATTTTCAGTTGGGACAATCCTGTCGCGCGAAAATTTCCGAAGTGGAAGATAAGTTAGTCCATTAGCGCCCAGCGGACGGTAAAAATTGGATTCAACATACTCCTGAAAATCTATTCCTGATGTATTTTTTACGATTTGCGGTGTAATGACCAAAGGCAGATCGCTGTACACATATTTTCCACGTGTTTTCAGAGGCGCTTTCCGGATTTCACGATTTACCGTTTCCTGAAAACGCTTATCGAGATATATTCCGGGAGCGACACAAAGTGTATGTTTTTCATCGGCTTGCATCCAATACCATTTGGGTGACAGTTTCCCTTCGATGAGTGTTTTTTTCCAGAAACCGATAAACGGAACAAGTCCCGACTGATGTGCATACAACTCACGAACAGTCACATCAGATTTATCCGAACGGTGAAACAACCGGTTTTTCCAATCCGGAAAATACGTTGAAACCGGCTTATCCAGATCAATTTTACCTTCATCATAGAGTTTCAGGATGCCGGGCAAACCACCGCTGACTTTGGTTACCGAGGCAAGGTCGTACAGGTCGTCTTTCCTTTCCGGAGTCCTGTTTTCGAAGGTATGATAACCATACGCCTCGTGGAAAATCACCTTTCCATCCTTTGCAACCAATACGTTGCACCCCGGGAAAGCTTTTTTCTCCAGTGCTTCCTTTACAATCGAATCCAGATCATTTTTCAGACTGGCAGAATTAATCCCGACTTCTTCAGGAATGGTATATTTCAACCGGAATGACTTTTCGATCGTTATTCCGTCCCCTTTTTTATACGATTGATTCATATCAGCTGGCAGCTTTCCTTTGGCTCCGATTCCACCAAAAATCAATTGAGCCGACAGTGATTGTGACAGGCTGTCATTTTGAAAAGCCGCAATCAGTCCGGCAGGTTTTTCGGAGATTTTTAGTGTAGCCAAAACTCCCGATTCGCAGAACCAACTGATAACGGAAGTTTTCTCCTTGCACAAATAGTCAATCAAAGGTTTAAATCCGTAAGTATTTGTTATCGAATGAATCCCGGCAACAACCAGGTTGTAACCTGCAAGTTTCATTTTAAGGTCCGTCAAATCCTTTTCAGTAAAATTCTCCGGAAGGTTATAAAAATCAACCTTCATGTAATTGGCAAGCATCTGCTGAAATTCAGTTGAATTGATATCACCCACCGAAAGAGCAGCTATTTTAAGGGTATCCAGCCGGTCAAGCGGTATCAGGTGATTGCGATTCTCAAGCAAAGTTATGGAAGATTCAATCTCTTGCCGCTTCTTCAATTCTGCCTCAGGAGTGTTCCGGCTTTTCAGTGAATCTTTGGGAACCGCAACATTTCCAAAGACCGGAATAACTGATCCCAGAAGAAAAACTAATCCAACCCTAAGTACAAAGACTGAACGCCATTTTGATTTTAAACAGATTACCAACATATTCGTGTTTATTAAATATTTTTCAGATCAGCTTTCATTTTCTCAGTCAGGTCTGCAAACATATCCTGGTTGACACTCACTTGTGAGAGAATATCCGTGATATCTTCTTTTGTCATTTTATCAAAATCTTCACGTCGAGGAGTAATAAAAACACCGCCAAAATCAACTGATCCGGGACTTATGAGAATCTGCTCCGCTCCTTCTGCAAAGAATTGCGTTGGCCTGTGTGCCTTCCGTGGAAAAAGATGAATCGTCCATATTCCATCAGTCCAGGAGCAAAGTACATTCATCATCGGCTCCACTTTTTCGGGCTGCATGGCCTGAAAATGCCTGTAATAAACTCCGATCACTTCAAGCGCTTCAAACATTGAAATGGTTACAACCGAAATCATTTTCCGGAGGTAGTTATCGAAAGCCCAAACCTGCGTGTTTTCTCCGGAAAAAAGTGGCCTTCCGGAGTTCAATTTCATCCGTTGAAATTCTTCAGTAATCGGCATAAAAGAACTCTCTCCGGCTTGAAAATGCAAGTGATCGGGAGCCGAAGCGCCACACTCCGGACCATTGTAAAAGACTGTGAATCCTTCTAACGCTTCAGCCAATTCGAGCAAGGCTTTGGCGCCTGGTAAAAACCGCTGATCGACATGAGTATTGGATGTAACGGTAAAATGTGTCTTAAAAATCGGGAATGGATTCACAAGAATCAGAAACTGATCGCCAAAATCAATCGCATCCTGCTCATAAGGTCGGTTTTCGTTGCACAAAAAACACTGGCGCGCAGCAATCGACTTCTGATCAGTTTTCGACGCTGTTGACAGCAACCTTTCCGGATTAAACTGCACTTTTATCTGAAAGTTCTCAAACTGGAAACTCTTTTCCTCAACCTTTTCCAAACTCTTGAAATTGGCTGCTGCCAAAGGCCAGGATTGTATTTGAAATTCAGTAAATTCTTGAAGAATTTGAGCTGCTTTCTGATTTGTTTTAGCTATTAATTCAAGTAATTGAGCCATGTTATCGTGTTTCTTTTTTTCAATCCTGACAAGGGTTTGAAACCCTGTCAGTGATTTTTTTATGGTGAATTCCTTTCCGTCCGAAAGAATATTTAAACTTTAATCAGCCTATTTCCGCGGACGGCAGGGTCTTTCCTATTTCTTAACCCGGGGCGTCACTCCTTCGTCGTTTACCCCGGGCTACCAATATTTCGCCCATACTGGGCTAAAAACCGAAATTTCGGAAGCACAACTATAAAAGTTGTATTTGACAGCAAATCAATGCCCTAAACTTTCCCCTTTCGGGGGAACGGTAAGGGAGCTTTGTTTCCTCGCCTTTAATTCGATGGTGCGAATCCGGTCTTTATATAAATTGTGTCCGTTCATCACATCAATACTCAGTGCAGCATCCGAATTTTCGTCCCAGCGGCGGCACAGATAAATTGGATTGTAAATCCG
This sequence comes from Bacteroidota bacterium, assembly GCA_030684645.1. Classification (GTDB taxonomy): domain Bacteria; phylum Bacteroidota; class Bacteroidia; order Bacteroidales; family Prolixibacteraceae; genus Aquipluma. The sequence continues at coordinate 67,835 of JAUXUF010000094.1, forward strand.
GCCAATCTGGTAGTGGCGCGAAATGGCCAATCCCAGGGCATAATCTTCACCGTAATTGACATTCGGTACCGGAATCCGCCTTAAAACAGGCGTATAGAATGCCCGTGGAGCGCCCAATCCGTTGATCCGTAGCGCATTGTTGCGGCCATTTTCCGGTGTCCATTCTTTGTGATCAATGATTCCCGGAGGAATTTCTTCCAGCGCAAAATTGACCATTTGGTAAGTTCCAACCACCATGGCACAATTCTGCTGGTAAAACGCGTCAACCACTTGCTGAACGGTCGTTTCGTCCATATACAAATCGTCGCTATCGAGCTGAATGGCAAACTTTCCGCATTTCGGATGACCGACAGCCAGGTTCCAGCAACCGCCAATCCCCAAATCAGTTCGATCAGGAATCACATGAACCAGACGTGAATCGATTTCAGCATATTTCTGTATCAGTTCTGTTGTTCCGTCAGTAGAAAAATTGTCGGCAATAATGAGGTTAAATTTAAAATTGGTTTTTTGCGCCAGAACCGATTTGATGGCATCCTCTATGGTACGCACACGGTTCCTAACCGGAATGATCACCGAAGCTTCCATTTCAAATTCCTGCTCATCAAACTGAATGGGTGTAAAAACAGGTTCAAGAAAAGCTCCCACATTTTTCAGATGTTGCGTGCAGGCTTTCTCCATTTCAATTTGTACGCCCCGGTTTTTCGGATCAACATAATCAAATATCTTTTCGCCCGACTTCCGAAGATCTGATTCCTGTTCGGTATATAAAAATTCCGGGATCCGGAATAAATCAGCATATTGGGAAACTCCCAGCCGAAGGGCATACAAACCTGCAAAAGCAAAATCTTCAGAAACGCCTTCGGCAGCTTTTTTCAAAATCTCAGTGCGGTAAAAAAGTACCGAACCGAAATTAAAATCATCTCTCAAACTTCCTTCCTGATAATCGATCACCGGCTGATTTTCCACCTTACCATCTTTTACGGCCATATAATTCGAATAAACCAACCCGCTTTGGGTATCATCGGCGATCTGAGCAAAACGTTCGAGTGCCAATTGGCCCAGCTGAAGTGAACTTTGACGGGTATATATCAGCGTGTATCGGGTATTGGCAAGGGCAGCCATTCGCCGGATTGTTTGTCCACTGGTCATGGGTTCCAAAATCAACACTTCTGCGCCATCAATCATACAGTTCTGATCGGGACTGCGAATCACAAAAATTTGGGAAACAAGTTCCGATTTCTGCAATTCCTGAACCGTTATCAGGGTTTCCTCCGGCGAGCCAAAGGGAATAAAACAGGTAATCATTTTCATTGTAATTATTAATTTATTTATTTAATTATTCTTTTTCTGTTAAAGTGAGCCTTATCCTTTGCGTCCGAAATATCAATTTTGCTTAACTGAACATTTTTTTGCGGACGGTTTGTTTGTTGTCTTTTTATACCCCGGGTTCCATTTCATTGCAACCGGGGCTACAATACTAGTCACCGCTACGCGGTTTCTTTTTCTGAATACTGAGACTGATCACTTTTCTATTTCATTCCCCAATATTTTAAAATCTGACCCATCAATTCATTTCTTTCTTTTTCTGTGGTGATGGTTTCAAAAGGAAAACCAAGCACTACCGTTTTATAGTTTCCGTCGAAACATACCCCGGCAGTTTTGTTGTCACCTTTGTACCTGAAAAGCACTTTGGCATCTTTTCCATTGGGCTCAATGGCATCAGGAGATTCGACCTTATAAATGCTTGGATTATAGGTCTGAACAAAACGAACTTCTGAAGAAAAATCAGCTTTGACGGCATTGACCGGATAGATGCAACCACTTTTGCTGGCATGGTTGGTCATCGGTCGAAAATGGAGCACCTCCGCGGCAAATTTGCGGGCAAGCGTATCACCGCAAAGTTGAAGATCGGTGCCAATATATGCGCCAGACAAGAACAATTTTGCATTTTCGCCGGAAGTATATTCCGAAATGGCTTCTCTCATTTCAGGAGTATAAATGGTAAAATCTTTCTTTTTAAATCCATATAGCTTTTGGGTCGTCTTTTCTTCGCCGAAAATGATGTCGAGTGCCGAAAAAGCATTTTTATCCCATTTCTGCTGGCCGAAAGCTTCATCGCTCATCGAAATGAAACCGAAACCATTGTTGCGCAGCGCCTGTCCGTGAACCAACGGATAATCGAAGGTATTTCCCTGAACCACGCGTGTTTCCTGATCGGCATGTGATGAACCAAAACCCGAAGCATCTTCGTCTTTCCAGGGCGATTTCCGGTCGAAATCGTATTGTTCACCAATGTAAGACAAATCAGAATGGTAAGCCACTCCTTCATCTTCGCTCATCAGGAAACCAGCTTCCTTGCCATTATCAAATGCTGCCGGACTGCAAATCCGGTCAAAAGCATTCACAATGAGAACCGGTTTCTTGTCATCCGTCGGCAAGCTACACGCCAGTATTTCTGAAGGAAAACTTTCGCCGCCTTCGTTGACTGCAGTAACTTTGAAACTGGATATGACTCCCGGCTTGAGTCCGGTGCAAACAAAAGTGGGTTCAGTAACTTCTTTTCCATTGTCGAATCCACCGTTTTCGATGCGGGTATAAACTTTATAGGTTTTGGCAACTGCTGTCGGTTCGAGTTCATCAGCTACCGGACTCCAACTCAGACGGATATTGATGCCTTCCTGAATCATCTGAAAATGATCAACGGGCAACGGCTGGACCACATAGTTCTGATTATTCTGGGAAGCTAAAAATTTCAGGATTCCTTTGTAAAATGCCCGGCTGACGTCAAACTTGAATCGCGGATCCTGTGCATGCAACATATCTGCAAAATTCTGGTGAGACAGCAATTCAGAAAGTATGGTCGGAACTTTCGGGCGGGTAGCTTCCGAATATTGTTTGTTCCACATTCCACGCCGGGTCCATTCCGTATAGTACAATTTTCGCAAATCATCAACAACCTGGGTCTGGACAATGTCAGCCAGATCGCGGCTTGCCCATCTCGACTGTCCATTCGGGAAACTGTCCGGACCAAAGGTGGTATCGAAAATCATCAGACTGCCAATGATCGAGCTGTCCGGAGTTGTTCCGGCATCGGTATGAAAAGCCATTGTCATGTCAACAGGAATACCCAAACCTTTTGCATTCGGATTTCCGGTTGGTCCGTTTGGCGCTCCCAACAGGTAATTCACCCATTCGCCCCGACTCTGGTAATCGTCTTTATAATCATTCTTGCCACTTTCCCGCTTGGCATAAAGCGCGGCATCTTTTCCGCGGTTCGAGTAATCAACCTTTGTTTTGTTCAGAATGTAAACCAGCGAATCGGGCATACCGGTATATTGCAGGTAATAACGCGCTGCTTCCTGGTACCTGGGACGCTGACTGGCAAAACACAACCACTTTGACGAATCAATTGCAAAACCCTTCTCATCGCGGAGTTTACGCAAATTGTCCATGTCCTCCGCCATTCCGCGAACCACATTTCCCATTCCTCCCCCAAGCCGCACGGCATCAGCCGAAACCTGTTTGCCGGTTTCATTCGATTGGTTGCTCAGTTCAATTTTTCCTGATTCAGGATTGTTCCCTTTCTCAAACCTGAAAGTTCCCAGGTAAATCCAGGTTCCACCTCCAATGGTTTGGTTAACCAAAAAGCTGGTTTTTCCTCCGGAATGGTAAACGGTATAATGAGCGTCGGTCACGTTTTCGTCGTTCTGCGAATAGGAAATGTACACCGCATATTCTCCGGTCTCAGGAATTTCAGGAATATAGCTAATTCGGGAATCTTCATTTTTCTGTGCGGTCATCTGTCGGCTTTGACCCATTTGGAAAGGATTTTCGCCCTCGAGCAAAAACGGCGCTTTCAGTCCAAAACCTTTTTCATTTCCAGCCTGAAAATGGTTGCCAGTTTCCTGATATTTTGAGCCTTTTGTTGAGCCATCGGCATCGACAATGATTTCATTCGTTTGGATATCGCGTTCGCGGGGAAGGAACACATTGGCCCCGGCATTTTCGAGCATCGGCGTGATGTAGGGAACCACAAAACTCATCGTCCAGATATCTTCAACAGTCAGGAAATCGCGGGCACGCTGCCATTCCCAACGGTCGAGTGTATTCTCGTAATACCAGCCATGACTGTGCCATATTGCTATATTTCGATTACTCAAACCATTTAAAGGAGTCATGTTTTTCGAAACATTTCGAACAATTGGAATCACCGTTTTTAGTGATTTGACAAACCTTGAGGAATCGATTTTTACTGAATTTCCGCGGTAAAAATTGGGAATCAGCTCCGAAATTTCTTTTTTCGTACTTTCAATAGAAACAGAATATTTCCGGAATTTTCGTCCCAGCAGCTCATTATACCAACTGTAAAATTGGGTAGTGTTTTCAGGTCTGAAAGGAATGTAGGAGAATGCCTCTTTCATTCTCAGACTGATCTTTTTGGACTGACAATCAACGATAACTGTATCTGGTCTGAATTTATAAGCCGTTCCTTCAGATGCTTTTTTCGCAAATTCGGAAGAAGCCTGATTTGCCTTTTTCACAAGGCGTTTGGATTGGGCAAAGCCAGTTGGAGAAATTATCGCCAAAAGTACTGTCAAAATAAATATTTTGGTCAGGATTTGTTTCCAAAGTCCTTGTTTTGAATGAATTGAATTCCGATTTTTCAATTTTGTTTTCAAGGTTATTTATAGTTTTAATTTCTATTTATTCTGTTTTCCATTCCGTCCGAAAGAAGATTTTCTCTCTTTTGAACGTTCTATCGCGGACGGTTTCTTTTTGTTCTTGTTTTCCCTGTCCGTTGGCTGAAGCCAACGGCAAAGGATAGCTCTTTGATTATAACCAACTATTGTTCAGAGCAATATACTTTGCCGTTCACTTTAGTGAACGGACATGAATAAATTATACTTTTATAAAAATCTTATTCTTGTAAAGCACATAACCA